>JAIEOJ010000135.1 GCA_019750575.1 Rhodocyclaceae bacterium
TCCTCGAAGGACAGGCCCATGCCCGCCAGCTGGGTCGGGTTGACCTGAATGCGCACGGCCGGCCGCCGGCCGCCGGCAATGCTGACCAGACCCACGCCCGGTACCTGCGAGATCTTTTGCGCGACGCGGCTCTCCACGAGGTCGTGGATGCGCGGCACCGCCAGCGTGGGCGAGGTGATGGCCAGCGTGAGAATCGGCGCGTCTGCCGGGTTGACCTTGCTGTAGACGGGCGGCAGCGGCAGATCGGTGGGCAGCAGATTGCTGGCCGCATTGATCGCCGCCTGCACCTGCTGCTCGGCCACATCCAGCGTGATGTCCAGCGAGAAGCGCAGGGTGATGACCGAAGCACCGCCCGAACTGGTCGAGGACATCTGCACCAGCCCCGGCATCTGTCCGAACTGGCGCTCCAGCGGCGCGGTGATCGAGGAGGTCACGACCTCGGGGCTGGCGCCAGGATACAGGGCCTTGACCTGCATGGTCGGATAGTCGACCTCGGGCAGGGCGGCGATGGGCAGCAGACGGTAGGCCAGCGCCCCGGCCAGCAGGATCGCCACCATCATCAGCGAGGTGGCGATGGGGCGAAGGATGAAAATGCGCGAGGGGTTCATGGCTTGAGCACCTGAACCACAGAGTCACAGAGGCACAGAGAAGGACAACGCATGAGACTCAAGACTTGCCTTCCTCTTTGGGCTTACCTTCCTGTTTGTTTATTTCTCTGTGTCTCTGTGTCTCTGTGGTGGATGTTTTATCGTCAGTGCTGGCTTTGCCGCCATCGCGCTTGCCGCGCTTCTTCGGCACCTCGGCGGTGGCCTTTTCGCGTGCTTCTGCGCTGATCACTTTGACCTGGGCGCCATCGCGCAGCTTGTCGGCGCCGTCGGTGACGACCTGCATGCCGGGTCGCAGCTTGCCTTCGACCACGATGTTGTCGCCCTCGACCGGGCCGGTCTGTACCGGTACCGCGCTGACCTTGTCGTTCTCGATCACGTACACGAAGTTGCCCTTGGCGCCGCGCAGCACCGCCGAGCCGGGCACCACTCTTGCATCTCGTGCAATGCCGGCGGCAAGGCGCACATTGACGAACTGGTTGGGGAAGAGACTGCTGTCCTCGTTCCTGAATTCCGCCTTGAGCTTGAGCGTGCCGGTGGCGGTATCGATCTGGTTGTCGGCGGTCAGCAGGCGGCCTTCGGCCAGCCGTTTCCTGAGTTCGCGGTCCCACACCTCGACCACCACGGGATCCTTTGCGGCCAGGGCCTGCACAACGCCCGGCAGATTGATTTCCGGCACCGAGAACACGGCCGTGATGGGCTGGACCTGGGCGATCACCACGATGCCATTGGCATCGCCGGTCTTGACGATATTGCCCGGATCGACCTGACGCAGGCCGATGCGTCCCGCCACCGGCGCGGTGATGCGCGTGTAGTCAAGCTGCAGTTTGGCGGCGGCGACCAGACCCTTGTCCACTTCCACCGTGCCCTGATACTGGCGCACCAGCGCTTCCTGGGTGTCCACCTGCTGACGCGAGATCGAATCCTGTTCCAGCAGCTTGCGATAACGTTCCAGATCAAGCTGTGCATTCTTCAACTGGGCGCTGTCGCGCGCCAGCTGGCCGTTGGCCTGCGCCAGCTGCACCTGGGCAGCGCGCGGATCGAGCTCGGCCAGCAACTGGCCGGCCTTGACCATCTGGCCTTCGGTGAAGTGCAGCTTGAGCAGCTCGCCGTCGGTGCGCGATCGCACGGTGACGAGATTCTTGGGGATCATGGTGCCAATGGCGTTGATCCAGATGGGCACGTCCCTGACCTTGATTTCGCTGGCCGCCACCGGTTGCGCGCCGCCCGGTCCCATGCCACCGGGCTTGCCCATGCCAGTCGGCTCGGTCGCGCGTGTCACGATGAAATAGATGCCGCCGCCCAGCAGGCCGGCAATCACGAGCAGTATCAGGGTGAGACGCAGATTGAACTTGCGCGGTTTGAGTGTCATGGGGTGGTCTCTGGCGTGAGGGGCAGGCACAGGCTGACTTCCAGCCCGCCGCCGCTGCGGTTCTTGAGTTCTATGCTGCCGCCATGCGTGGCGATGGCCTGGCGCGCGATGGCGAGGCCGAGGCCGATGCCGCCTTGCGGATTGCGATGATCGTCTACACGGAAGAAGGGCTCGAACACGCGGGCGTGAAGTTCTTCCGGAATGCCCGGGCCACGGTCGGCAATCAGAATGCGCCACTGCGCCGCTTCGCGCCTCAGGCTCAGCATGATCTCGCCACCGGCCGGGCTGTGGCGCAGGGCATTGCGCAGCACGTTTTCAATGGCGCTGGCGAGCAGTGCCGCATCGCCGCGCAGGGGTGCCTGCTCCGGCAGCTCGGTTGTGAGCGTGCAGCCCTTGGCATCGGCCTCGATGCGTACGTCTTCGGCAACATCGCCGACGATCTGCTCCAGACGCAGATCATCATGGCGCGCGGCGTGCAGGCCGGCATCGAGGCGGGAGAAGTCGATGATGCGGCCGATCAGCTCGTTGAGTCTTTCCATTTCCGCATCGATGCGCGCCAGCTCGGCATCGGCCTGATCGCCGACGCGCTGGCGGGCGAGGCCGACCGCGACCTGCACGCGCGCCAGCGGCGAGCGCAGTTCGTGCGAGACATCGCGCAGCAGACCGCGCTGGGCGGCGATCAGTGCGTCGATGCGTTCGGCCATGGTGTCCAGCGACTGCGCCAGATCGACGATTTCGTCACGGCGCCGGCCCAGCGTGGGCGTGACGCGGTGCGAGAAGTCGCCGCTGCCGTAGGCGACAGTCGCTTCGCGCAGGCGTCGCAGCGGTGCGGTCAGGTAGGCCGCCAGCGCCAGACAGACGATGGCACCGATCAGGGTGGCGAGGATGAGCTGCGCGGCCACCACATGCGGGCGCGAAATCAGGCGGCTCAGCGAGGCGCTCTGGAAGTCGGGCACCAGCCAGTACTCGCGGCCGTCGGGCAGCACCACCGGCGGCCGCCTGTGGTGTTCGCGACCGGCACCGTCGCGGTGGTTCTTGAGCATGAAGGCAAGCCGGCCAAGCGCACGCGCGGACGGCTCGCGGCCGAGAATATCCTTTTCGTTGGCATCCAGCACCAGCACGGGTACGAGTTCCGTGGCGTCGATGTGCCGCGCCCAGTCCTGCAGTCCCTGATGGCCGGTGTCCGCCGCCGCCTGCGCGACATTGAAGATGGGATCGCCGCCATTGCGGCCGGTGGGGCCGTCGTAGCGGGCGCGGGTGGCATCCAGATAGACGGAGGCGGCATACAGCACGCCGAGAGCGAACAGCAGCAGCGCCAGCCAGAAGGACAGGAAGAGCTTCCAGAAAAGGCGCTGGCGCAGCATGTTCAGGCGATCACGTACTGGTAGCCGCTGCCGCGCACGGTGACGATGCGCTCACCGCCATCCGGCAGCGGGCCGAGCTTGTGGCGCAGATTGCTGATATGCATGTCGAGGGCGCGGTCATAACGGCCCAGTTCGCGGCCCAGGGCTTCGCGCGAGAGCTGGTCCTTGGCCACGACCTCGCCCGCCTTGCGCAGCAGCACTTCGATCACGCTGAACTCGGTGCTGGTCAGTTCGAGGGCGGCATCGCCCTTGTAGAGCTTGCGGCTGTTGCGGTTGAGGCCGATATCCCCGACCGTGAGCTGCTGTGCCGGTGCAGGTTCGGCCGGCGCTTCGGCGCGGCGCAGGATGGCGCGAATGCGGGCGACCAGTACCTGCGGATTGCAGGGCTTGCCCAGGTAATCGTCGGCACCGAGCTCGAGGCCGGTGATGCTGTCACTGTCGTCACCGCGCGCGGTCAGCATCAGCACCGGCGTGAGCTGGCGCCGGCGCAGCTGCCTGAGCACCGCGAACCCGTCCAGGCCCGGCATCATCACGTCGAGGATCACGAGGTCGTAGGCCTGTGCGCTGGCGCGCTCCAGCGCGGCGTCGCCGTCATGCACGGCATGCACGTCAAAGCCCTCTGCGCCCAGATAGCTCTGGAGCAGGGCGCACAGATCAACGTCGTCGTCGGCGATCAGGAGTTTGGCCATGCAGGGGCGTGCCGGATGGAGGAATGACAGGTGAATGGTAGCGAGCCCTGCCCGGGTATGGCGAAGCCTTTTACAGAGATTTACAGCCCCCCGAGCAGGCTGATGGCCAGACCCAGCAGGGCGCAGCAGGCGATCACCGGGATCACGCCGGCCTTGTAGCGCAGCAGGGCGATGGCAGCACCGGCGGCAATCAGCGCTGCCGGCCACTCGAACTTTCCGTCAAAGCCCTGCGGCCACAGCACGTGATAGCCGAAGAACAGCGCCAGATTGAGGATCACCCCGACCACGGCGCCGGTAATTGCGGTCAGCGGCCCGGTGAAGTTGAGGTCGTCATGGGTGGACTCGACCAGCGGGCCGCCGGCGAGGATGAAGATGAACGACGGCAGGAAGGTGAACCAGGTGACCAGCGACGCCGCCACGGCCCCGGCCAGAAACACGCTGTCCGGGCCGAACACCTGCTTCACATAGGCGCCGACGAAACCGACAAAGGCCACCACCATGATCAGCGGTCCCGGCGTGGTTTCGCCCAGCGCCAGGCCGTCTATCATCTGGGTCGGCGTGAGCCAGCCGTAGTGGGTCACGGCGCCCTGGTAGACATAGGGCAGCACCGCATAGGCGCCACCGAAGGTCAGCAGCGCGGCCTTGCTGAAGAACCAGCCCATCTGGGTGAAGGTATGCGACCAGCCGTAGCAGAGGGTCAGCAGCAGCATGGGCAGCGTCCACAGCAACAGCCCCGCGCCGATGACGAGGGCGAGGCGTGACCAGCGGAAGCGTGCATGTGCGGGGGTGGGCGTGTCGTCGTCGATCAGGGCTGCGCCGTAGTCCTTCTGCGCACCGGCATGACCGCCGGCCCTGAACTTGTCCGGCGCGATGCGTCCGCCGACATAGCCGATCAGCGCTGCCGCAGCGACGATCAGCGGGAAAGGCAGGTTGAGGGCGAAGATGGCGACGAAGGCCGCTGCCGCGATTGCCCACAGGGTGCCGTTCTTCAGCGCACGCGAACCGATGCGATGCGTGGCCTGGACCACGATGGCCGTCACCGCCGGCTTGATGCCGTAGAACAGGCCGGCCACCAGCGGCACGTCACCGAAGGCGATATAGACCCAGGACAGCGCGATCAGGATGAACAGCGAGGGCAGGACGAACAGCGCGCCGGCAAGGATGCCGCCCCAGCTGCGGTGCATCAGCCAGCCGATGTAGGTGGCGAGCTGCTGGGCCTCCGGACCGGGCAGCACCATGCAGTAGTTGAGCGCGTGCAGAAAGCGCTTTTCCGAGATCCAGTGGCGCTTTTCCACCAGCTCGGCATGCATGATGGCGATCTGGCCGGCCGGCCCGCCGAAGCTGATGAAGCCGAGTTTGAGCCAGAAGGCGAAGGCTTCCCGCAAAGAGACGGCGGCAGGCGGATGGACGGTTTTGGCGGGAGAGTCCATCGGGCGATGGTGTGGCGTAATATGGTGGCCGGATGATAGCAGGCCAAGCCTGCCTGCATGGAGAGCCGGACGTGAAGATACTGGTGCGTGGCAGTGGCGATGTGGCATCGGCGGTGGTGCATCGCCTGTTTGTCCTCGGCCACCGTGTTCTCATCCATGAGCTTGCACAGCCCACCCATATCCGGCGCGGCATGGCCTTCACCGATGCGGTATTCGACGGCAAGGCCGACCTCGCCGGTGTGTGGGCCAAGTGTCCGCGCACGCAGGCCGATCTGGCGCGCATGCTGGCCTGCGGTCGCGCCATTCCGGTTTTCACCGGCGCGCTGGCCGAGGTACTCGACCTTTTGCATCCCGATGTACTCATCGATGCGCGCATGCAGAAGCGCAAGCAGCCCGAGGCACAGATCGGCCTGGCCCCGTTCACGATCGGTCTGGGGCCCAACTTCACCGCCGGCAAGAATGTCGATGTGGCCATCGAAACGGCATGGGGTGAGTCGCTCGGGCGCATCCTGCATGTCGGCACGACGCAGCCGCTGGCAGGCGAGCCACGCCTGATCGAGGGGCTGGGACGCGAGCGCTGCGTCTATGCGCAGGAAGCCGGCATCCTGCATGCGCGGGTTGCCATCGGTGACTGGATCGAGGCCGGTGCGGCCGTGGCCACGCTCAATGACAGCACCATCACCGCGCCGGTCAGTGGCCATGTGCGCGGCATCTGTCATGGCGAGGTGGCGGTGGCGGCCGGTACCAAGATTCTCGAAATCGATCCGCGCCGCGAAAACGCCAGCCTGTTCGGCCTCGGCGAGCGGCCGCTGCGCATTGCCGAAGCCGTGCTCAAGGCTGTGGAAGCGCGTTCGCCGGATATTGCCGCGTAAAGAATTGTCAGCAGCCTGCCGGCAAATCCAGCCGCCATGGCCGCCTTACTTGCGATTACATCTGCCTGCATTCTCCGTAACAACTTCTGCCTTGCGCGCTCGCTACGCTTCGCCTCGTCATCAACCGTGAAGGAGAGAAGCATGAACGTTCATACTCAGGGATTGCGCCGCAGTGTCGCTGCTGCCGGCCTGCTGGCCGGCATGTTGTTGGGTGCGGGCAGCGTCATGGCGCAGGCTGCAGGCAGCCCGGCGCCGAATGCCGGCCCCAGGATGCACCACACGATGGAGGAGCGCTGCAAGGCCGATCCGCAGAAATGCGAGGCCATCAAGCAGCGCATGGAACAGCGCCGTGCCGCCTGCGAGAAGGACCCGCAAGCCTGCCAGCAGCAGCGGGAAAAGCATCGTGCCAAGCTGGATGAGCGGCGCAAGGCGATGCAGGCCGAATGCGAAAAGGACCCTCAGGCCTGCGAGAAGCGGCGTGCGGAACATCGCGCCAAGGCCGAGGCGCATCGCAAGGCAATCAAGGAACAGTGCGACAAGGATCCGCAGGCCTGCCAGCAGAAACGCGAGGACATGCGCAAGAAGTTCGAGGAGAAGTGCAAGGCCGAACCGCAGCAGTGCGAGCAGATGAAGCATCCTCGCCATCACGGGCATCCGGAGCAGAAGCCGATGACGCCGCCGCCGGCGCCACAAGCGGCCAACTGAGGTAAGCCGCACTGAAACACAACGGGAAGCGAAGGCTTCCCGTTTTTTCAGCTGGCGCGCGGCCAGCGTTCCAGCTCAAAGGCCTCGGCGTAAGGCTGCTTGAGGTTCAGGGTCCGGGCGGTGGCCTGATTGACGGCAAGTACGCGCGCATCGAAACCGTGACCGCGCGTATTCAGGTTGCGCTGGTGCTGGGTGTCATGCAGGCGCAGCAGCTCGCCTTTCCAGCTGGCCATGTCCGCATCGAACGGCATGTACAGATCGTGCCGCATGGCCTCGGTCTTGGCATCCTGATTGAGCAGGGCGCACAGCGCCAGCCCTTCCTGTTCGGCCACGGCGCGAAACAGGGCGTAGGTGTGACGGTGGGTCGCATTGCTGTCATTGCCGTGCGGCATGCAGACCAGATCGGCCTGCAGGGGCAGCAGCCAGTCCCTGACCGCCGCAACATTCGCCGCATTGAATTCCAGTTCGCTGGCGGCCAGGCGTAGGAAGCTCACGCGCGCCGGCGGCAGGCCGAAGGCGGCGCAACTGGCGCGCTGTTCGGCTTCGCGCAGCGCGCCCTTGGCAGCATCGTCGCTGGCGCCCGGATAGTTGTTCTCGACGCCGCTGGCACCCGCGGTCAGGACCGCGAGGTGGATGCTGTCGCCACGTGCGTGGAAGAAGCGCAGCGTGAGGGCGATGGCGTCGAAATCATCCGGATGCGGCGCGAGCACGGCAATGCACTGCCCGCGCGGCCAGTCCAGCGTAGTCAGATCCCTCGGTGCCACGCCGGAAAGCCTTCAGCTGGCGGGACGCGGATCTTCCACCGACATGCGGTACTGGAAGCTGACTTCGCCACCGGGCGGCAGGCGCTCCAGGAAGCGGGTGTCGAGCGGGGTGGTATAGGTCGGTGTCGATTCGCCGTCATCGCCGGCCTCCCATTCGAACACGGCATGTGGTGCGCCGTCGATGAAGGTGAGGTCGAGGGTGTACATGCCGAGCATTTCGCCGGAGCGGGCGACGAGACAACGAACGCTGCTGATTTCCATGGGCGTACCTGAGAAATGGATGAAGGGAACGCCTGTCGAAAAACGATGGACGCTGGACCGATTCTACCCGATTGCTCTCAGGCCATCTGGCTGATGGTCCTGCGGAAGCGGACCAGGGCAAAGGCAAAGAAGGCGCTGCCGCTGGCGACGATGCCCAGCATCTGCGGCCACACGATCTCCAACCCCGCACCGCGATAGAGAATCGCCTGCGCCGCAGCCGTGAAGTGGGTGGTCGGCGCGAACAGCATCAGGTTCTGCACCAGTACCGGCATGCTCTCGCGCGGCGTGCTGCCGCCGGAGAGCATTTCCAGCGGCAGCAGTACCAGCAGCATGAGCATGCCGAACTGCGGCATGGAGCGCGCGATGGTGGCAAGCAGAATGCCCATGGAAGTGGTCGAGAAGAGATGCAGGGCGGTGACGCCGAGAAACAGCGACAGAGAACCTTCGATCGGCACCTGCAGTGCGCCCTTGACGATCAGAAGCAGCGAGATCGCCTCGGCGATCAGTACCACCAGACCCATGGACCATACCTTGGCGAGCATGATCTCGGCGGGTGTCACCGGCATCACCAGCAGATGCTCAATGGTGCCGTGTTCGCGCTCACGGATCAGGGCGGCGCCGGTGAGGATGATGGAAAGCATGGTGACGCTGTTGATGATTTCCATCAGCGAGCCGAACCATTCGTGGCTGAGGTTGGGGTTGAAGCGGTTGCGCATGACCAGTTCTACCGGCGTGACGCTGCTGCTCCCGCGCGTGCGCTGCACGAACTCGCCCACTTCGCTGCTCACGATCTGCTGGATGTAGCCGCTGCCGGTGAAGGCCTGGCTCATGCGCGTGGCGTCCACATTCAGCTGGATGGCCGGACTGCGGCCGGCCAGCACGTCGCGCTGGAAGTCGGGCGGAATATCCAGCACGAAAGTGTAGTTGCCGGCATCCATGCCGGCGTCGGCCTCGGCCAGGGTGATCAACTGCGGCGTCAGGAACTGCGGCGGATAGAAGCTGGCGACGATGCGCGCCGACAGCGGCGAGGCATCCTCGTCCACGATGGCGATGGCGGCCTTGTTGAGCGTACCGGGCATGGCGGTCGCGGCAGCGTAGATGGCGACGGTGAAGATGTAGGCAATCAGCACCAGCATGGCCGGATCGCGGCGCAGGCTCCACAGTTCCTTGATGCCGAGGCGCAGCACGTGCGAGAGACGGGGCAAGGGGCCGAATGCCATGTCAGCGCTCCTGCTTCTTCAATGACAGCAGTGCGAGCAGCATGATCACCGGAATTGCCGCGGCCAGTGCCCAGTAGGAGGCGGCAAGATCGCCGATGGAGAGCGCCTTGCCGAAGATGCCGCGGCTGATGACGAGGAAGTGCGAGGTCGGATAGAGATTGCCGATCACGGCGCCGATGCCTTCGAGCGAGGAGACCGGGTTGAGCAGGCCGGCAAACTGTACCGAGGGCAGGATGGTGCCGATCATGGTGACGAACAGTGCCGCGATCTGGGTGCGCGTGAAGCTCGATGCGAGCAGGCCGAAGCCGGTGGCGCAGATGGCGTAGAGGAGGGCGGCCAGGCACAGGCTGAGGAAGCTGCCCTTGAGCGGCACGCCGAAGGCGGTGACGGCGAGCGCGGTGAGCAGCAGGAAATTGAGCAGGGCCAGGGCAATGTAGGGCAGCTGCTTGCCGATCAGGAACTCGCTGCGCGTCACCGGCGTGACATAGAAGTTGAGGATGGAGCCGAGTTCCTTCTCGCGCACCACGGCCAGCGCCGTGAGCATGGCCGGGATCATCATCAGCAGCAGCGGAATGATGGCGGGCACCATGGCCGGCAGGCTCTTCACATCGGGGTTGTAGCGAAAGCGCACCTCGATGCTGCTGAGGCTGCCGCTCTCCTGGCCGAGGCGTTCACGTGCCATGCGCAGCAGCCAGCCCTGGTGCATGGCCTGCACATAGCCGCGTATGGTCTCGGCGCGTTGCGGCATGGCGCCATCGATCCAGGCAGCGACTTCGGCCGGGCCGCCGCGTTCGAGATCGCGACCGAAGCCGGGCGGGATTTCGATGGCCAGCGAGATTTCGCCGCTGCGCATGCGCCGGTCGAGTTCGGCGTGGCTGGTCAGTGGCGGGCGCTCGATGAAGTAGCGGGAGCCCGACAGTTCGAGCGCATAGTTGCGGCTCAGTCCGGTCTGGTCCTGATCGAGCACGGCATAGGGCAGGTCGTTCACGTCCATGCTGATGCCGTAGCCGAAGATGAACATGAGGATCACGCTGCCGAGCAGGGCCAGCGTGGCGCGCACCGGGTCGCGCCGCAGCTCCAGGCTTTCGCGGCGGCTGTAGCTGAAGGCGCGGGCGAGGCTGAAGCGCGGCGGGCGTTGTGGCGTGGCCGCTGCGGCGGGTGTTGCTGCCGGGGCTGCCAGCTCGGTGCTGGCTTGTGTCCCGGTGGCTTCCTCCAGCCAGGCAATGAAGGCTTGCTCCAGCGTATTGCAGCCGCGCTGCGCCACCAGTGCCGCCGGCGTGTCGCTGACCAGCACGCGGCCGGCGTGCATGAGCGAAATGCGGTCGCAGCGTTCGGCCTCGTTCATGAAGTGGGTGGAGATGAAGATCGTCACGCGGTCCTTGCGCGCCAGATCGATCATGAGTTGCCAGAAGGCGTCGCGCGCAATCGGATCGACGCCAGAGGTGGGCTCGTCGAGGATCAGCAGCTCGGGTTCATGCACCATGGCGACCGCCAGCGACAGGCGCTGGCGCATGCCCAGCGGCAGGCTGGCCGGCAGGGCGTCGCGCAGTTCCGCAAGACCGAAGCGCGTCAGCATGGCCTCGATGCGCGCGGCCATCCGGTCCTGCGGCACCTCGAACAGGCGCGCGTGCAGTTCCAGGTTCTGCAGTACCGTCAGCTCGGTGTACAAGGAGAAGGATTGCGACATGTAGCCGACCCGCCGCCGTGTGGCCATGTCCTTCGGATCGACGCCATGGCCGAACAGCGAGGCCGTACCGGCGCTGGCCGGCAGGAGGCCGGTCAGCATCTTCATGGTGGTGGTCTTGCCGCAGCCGTTGGAGCCGAGGAAGCCGAAGATCTCGCCGCGGCGGATGCGGAAGCTCACGTCATCGACTGCGGTGAAGTCGCCGAAGCGCATGGTCAGGCCCTGCGCTTCAATCGCGATCTCGGCCTCGGCGCCGTCGTGCAGCGGCGCTGGCGTGATGGCGTGATGGCCACGCCGGCGTTCTTCCGGCAGCAGCGCGATGAAGGCGGCCTCAAGGCTGTCGGTGCCGCTCATGGCGTGCAGCTCGGCCGGCGTGCCGGTGGCCAGCACGCGTCCGGCGTCCATGGCGATCAGCCAGTCGAAGCGTTCCGCTTCCTCCATGTAGGCGGTGGCGACGATCACGCTCATGCCCGGACGGCTGGCGCGGATGCGCTCGATCAGGCGCCAGAACTGGCTGCGCGACAAGGGATCCACGCCGGTGGTCGGCTCGTCGAGGATGAGCAGGTCGGGATCGTGGATCAGCGCGCAGCACAGCCCGAGCTTCTGCTTCATGCCGCCCGAGAGTTTGCCGGCCGGGCGGTCGAGAAACGGCTGGAGGCCGGTGCTCGCGGTCAGGTCATCGATGCGGCGGCGGCGCTCGGCCGCGTCGTGGCCGAACAGGCGTCCGAAGAACTGCAGGTTCTCCTCGACCGACAGGGTGGGGTAGAGATTCTTGCCCAGGCCCTGCGGCATGTAGGCGATGCGCGGACAGACCTGATGGCGATGGCGGGTGTCCGCCATGCTGCCACCCAGGGTATGGACGCTGCCCTCCTGCAACTGGCGCGCGCCGGAAACCAGGGCCAGCAGGCTGGACTTGCCGACCCCGTCCGGTCCGATCAGGCCGACCATGCGCCCGGCGGGAATGGCCAGGCTGACGCCATCAAGCGCACGGGTCTGGCTATAACGCAGGCTGACGCCGTCGAGACGGGCGATGCAGGCCGTGTCGTTCATGCGCAGTTCGGGATCGGCATGGCGTGCTGGCCGCCTATTGCGACGGCAGCTTCACCTGCAGGCGGGCCGGCCATTCCGCAGCCGGGGAGAGCTTGACCCAGGCCACGCCGGGCAGGCCGGTCTTGACCTGGGTGATGTGCTTTTCGAGCAGGGCGCGGTCGATCTGCGCCTTGACACGGAACATCAGCTTCTGCCGTTCGCTGGCGGTCTCCACCGTCTTCGGCGTGAACTGCGCGGTGCTGGCGACAAAGCTGATCTTGGCCGGGATCACGTACTGCGGCGCGGCATCGAGGATGAGGTGCACCTCGCCGCCGATGGCGAGCTTGCCGGCCGCGGTTTCCGGTACGAAGAAGGTCATGTACACATCGGACAGATCGACCAGATTGAGCACCTTGCCGCCGGCGCCGAGGACTTCGCCGACCTGGGCGATGCGGTATTGCACGCGACCGGCGCGCGGTGCCTTGAGTTCGCTGTCCTTCAGATCGGCCTCGATGCGCGCGATGCTGGCCTCGACCGCCGCCACCGAGGAGCGGGCGCCGCTGATCTGCGCGCGCGCCGCTTCTGCCGCCGCGCGTGCCGCCGCCATCTGGGCTTTGGCCGCACTCAGGGCGGCCTGCACATTGCGCACGCGGGCCCGATCATCGTCGAGTTCCTGCGCCGAGGCGGCACCTTCGCCGGCCAGCGTCTCTGAACGCGCGAGACGCCGCCGTGCCGCATCGAGTTCGCTTTCGCGCTGCGCCACCACGGCCTGCGCAGCCTGTACGTCGCTGTCGCGCGCGCCGGCCTGCGATTGGGCGATGACAATGCCGTTCTGCGCCTGCTGCAGATTGGCGCGCGCTTCGGCGAGCTGCGCATTCAATGTGTCAATCTGCATGCGTGCCAGCACCTGACCGGCCTCGACGAAGTCGCCGTCGCTGACGAGGATTTCCTGGATACGGCCGGGCAGCTTGGCGGCGACATCGATCTCGACCGCCTCGATGCGGCCGTTGCCGCTGATGAAGCCGGCCTCATCGCCGTTGGCGCGCCATTGCGTCCAGACCAGGACCGCGATGGCCAGTGCCAGCAGTGCGGCGAGGAGTGGCAGGAATTTGCGCAGGGAAGACAGGTTCATGGTGGGCGGGCCTAGGGATTGGCGGCCGGCGTGGCGGCACTGAGACTGCCGCCGCCAAGCGCGGCATACAGGTTGATGCGGCTGGCGAGCAGGGCGCGGCGGGTCTGGACGCGCTGCTGCTCGGCATTCAGCAGTTCGCGCTGCGCGTCCAGGACTTCGAGATAGTTGGTGGCACCGCTGTCGTAGCGCAGCTTGGCGAGGCGTGCGCGTTCGTGCTGGGCGGCCAGGTTCTGTTCCTGGTACTGCAACTGGCGCGCCAGCCATTCGAGTCCGGAAAGCGCATCCAGCACTTCGCGGAAGGCGGTCTGCACGGTCTTTTCGTAGCTGGCCACGGCGATATCGCGGCGCGCCTCGGCCAGATCGAGGTTGGCGCGGTTGCGGCCGGCGTCGAAGATGGGCAGGCTCAGCTGCGGCGCAAAGCTCCAGGCGCGACTGCCGCTCTCGAACAGGCCGCCGAGTTCGGCGCTGGCGCTGCCAAAGGCGCCGGTCAGGCTGATGCGCGGGAAGAATGCAGCGCGCGCCGCGCCGATATTGGCATTGGCGGCCCTGAGCTGATGCTCGGCAGCGATGATGTCGGGACGGGCCGTGAGCAGCGTCGCTGGGAGTCCGGGCGCGAGGGTCGGCAGGATGGCGTCGTCGTTGCAGGTGATGGCGGCGGCATCGAGCGCTTCGGCGGCACCGAGCAGCTGGGTCAGTGCATGCGCCTGCACGGCACGCGACTGTTCCAGTTGGGCCTGCAGGTTCTGCGCTTGCGTCAGCAGTGACTCGACCTGGGTCAGCTCGAAGCGTGAAGTCGAGCCGACCTCGACGCGGCGCTTGAAGATGCGGTATGAGTCCTCGCGGCTGGCGACGGTGCGCTGGGCGAGGTCTATGCGTTCATTCAGTTCGCACAGCGACACATAGGCGTTGGCGGTCTGCGCGATCAGGCTCAGGCTGGCGGCGCGCTGCGCGGCGGCGCTGGCCAGATAGGTTTCGAGGGCGGCCGCCTTGAGGCTGCGCACGCGGCCCCAGAAATCCAGCTCCCAGGCATTGAAGCCGAGGCCGACCTGATACTGGCTGCTGTAGAGCGGCTGTCCGCTGAGGTTGAGATCGCCGGGCATCAGCGCACGGCTGCCGGCCGCCTGCGCGGCGGCCGTAGGAAACTGCTCGGCGCGCTGGATGCCGAAGGCGGCGCGGGCTTCTTCGACACGCAGGGTGGCGATGCGCAGATCACGATTGTCGGCCAGCGCACGACGGATCAGGCCCTGCAATTGCGGCGCGGTGAAATAGTCGGGCCAGTCGGTGCTGGCTGCAAGCGGCGTGTCTGTGGCCGCCTCCGCCGGATAGCGGGCGGCGATGGGCGGGGCCGGCGTCACGTCTGACGGGGCCAGCGACATGCAGCCGGCCAGCATCAGGGCCGGAATCAGGCGCCATGCGCCGCGCAGTGTGTGCTGGCTGGAATGTTCCAATTTGCTTGCCAATCGCTCCTGTTGCTCCTGCCGCAGTATAGGCTAGGATATGCCGCTGTCCTTTTGACTCAGCGCAACAGTCACTGTCGCGTGTTTCCGGAGCCTGTATGAAACGCTATCCGCGCTGGATGCTGGTGAGTGGTCTGTCCCTGCTGCTTCTCGTGCTGGCGGCTGCCGTCGGTCTGCATTTGGCCGGCAAGACTCTCAAGGGTCAGATCGAGGCGGCACTGGGCGAGGAGAGCTCGGTGGGTGACATCTCGCTCGGCCTGTTCGCGGTCACGGTCAGTGATCTGCGCATCCGCGCCCCGGCCGGCTGGCCGACAGACGAGAACCTGCATGCGCAGCGCATTGTGGTCGCGCCGGACTGGAACATGCTGCTGTCGGGCCGGATCGGCGTGCGCCATATTCATGCCGACGGCGTGAATCTTGCCATGCTGCGCGACAGCGGCGGCCGCCTGCGCGTGCTGCCCAGCCTGCTGGACAAGCCGAAGACGAGTGATGCGCCGCCCCCGGACGTCAGCATCGGCGAGGTGAGGCTCAGCAATGCGGCACTGGATTTTTATGATGCCACCCTGCGCAAGCCGCCCTATCGTGTCCGCCTCGAGCAGGTCGAGGCCAGCCTGGGGCAACTGCAACTGCCGGCCTTGACGGGGCGCAGTCCGCTTGAGTTGAGCGGCATCATCAAGGGCGCCCAGGGCGACGGCAGCTATCGTCTCAAGGGGGCGGTCGAGCTGGCCTCGCTTGATTCCGATCTGGTCACCACGATGCGTGGCGTAGATCTGACCACGCTGCAACCCTATCTGCTGCGCTCGGCCGATACCGGCGTGCGGCGCGGCAAGCTGAATCTGGATCTGAAGTCGACGGTGCACAAGCGCCGCCTCAATGCGCAGGGCACGCTGGTGTTGCACGATCTGGTGCTGGACGACGGCGGCAGCTTCATGGGCATGCCGCGTCAGGCGGCGGTGAGCATGCTCAAGAACGAGCAGCGCGACATACGCATGCAGTTCAGCCTGCAGGGCAATCTGGACGATCCGAAGTTTTCCCTCAACGAAAGCCTGGCGACACGATTCAGTGCGGGACTGGCGGAGACGCTGGGGGTGAGCATTGGCAGCCTGGGCAAGTCGGTAGGCAGTGCCGCTGCCGGCATCGGCGGCGCGCTGAAGGGCCTGTTCGGCGGCAAGTAAGGCCGGGTGCCTGCTACGTCATGGTGCCCGAATCACAACAGGCGGCGCAGGCGGCCTGTTGTTCCGGTGCCGCTCAGCTACTCATGCTGAGGATGGTCTGGAGCAGGGTCTTGACCTTGAAGGGGCGCAGGATGATCTGGTTCACCCCGGCCACGCGCAGCTGCTCGGCCCGCGCCTGATCGCATTGCGTCACCATGACGGCGATGGTGGCTCCGGCGGGCGAGGGCGTCTGACCCGCGCGCAGACGTTCGATCAGGTCGAGCTCACGGTTCTCCTCATCCAGCGACAGCAGCAGGCCGTCGAAAACCATCTGACGCAGCACTTCCTGTGCGGTCTTGAGGCTGGGGGCTTCGTGGATGTCGGCGAGTCCGGTACTGCGTGCCGTCAGTGCCACCGTGCGCCGCACCATGGCGTCGGGTTCGAGCAGAAGAATGTTTTTCTTTTGTCCCGCCATGCTCATGCCTGACCTCGTTCCAGCAGCTCGATGACGGCGAGGTCGCGCAAGGTCGCGAGTATGGAGATATCGGTGGGATCGATCTCGCGCGGCTTGGTATCGATGATGCAGAGGGTGCCAACCGCGAGCCCCGAAGGCAGCAGCAGTGGCGTGCCTGCATAGAAACGGATATGGGGCGGGCCGGTGACCAGCGGGTTGTCGGCAAAGCGCTCGTCCTTGAGCGTGTCGGGAATGATCAGAGCTTCATTGCACAGCAGGGCATGGGCGCAGAAGGCCAGATCGCGCGAGGTTTCGCACACCTCCAGACCGACCTTGGACTTGAACCACTGGCGGTTTTCGTCGAGCAGCGAGATCAGGGCGATGGGCGCGTCGAACTCGCGGGCCGCGAATTCGGTGATCCGGTCAAAACGCTGTTCCGGCGGGGTATCCAGAATCAGCAGCGCGTGCAATGCGGCCAGCCGCTGCGTTTCGTCGGGCGGGAGCGGAGCGGTCTTCATGCGGGACGTGAAGTGTGGAGACAGGTCCAGTTTAGCAGCCTGTGCCGGATTTCAGCAGCGCTTGCTGCCGGTCCGGGTAAAGCCGAAGCTGCTGCCGGAGTCGCCCGGGGGCTGGATGCAGATGGTCAGCGGCAGGGTGTCGGTCTTTTTCGCGATATCCGGCGGGAAGGGGGCGAACGGCGCGGCCTGGCGGGCGACGGCTTCGATGTACGCGACTTCGATCTGGCGGTCTGCGGCGCGAATGATCCTGTAGTCGACCAGCTTGCCTTCGCGATTGATGATGAGCTGGACCTCGGCCGCACGCTGGCCGCGCGAAGCCTGCGGGCGCTCGACAAAGCGCGCGCCCCGGTTCAGCTTGGTGATGAAGGAATTGAAATACCACTCCAGACTCAGCGGATCGATTTCCTTGAGCTTGGCTTCCTGGCGGGTGGATTCGGCATCTTCGCCGGCGTCCTCCTCGATACGGCCCATGCCGCGCGCCATGGCGATTGCCCGCGCTGCCAGTTCGGCGCCGCTGGCCGGCTTTTCCGCCGGCGGGACCGGTGTGCGCCATTTACCCTCCCGGCTGCTCAGCATGCGGGTGCGGGTGTTGTTCTGCGCGGCGGGCGCGGGTTTTGCGGCCGCGGGTGGCGGGGATACCTGGGCACGCTTGTAGATGCGCGCCTGCAAGGGGGCCTGGACGTGATAGGGCGAGGCATCCGCGCCACCCGGTGGTTGATCCAGCAGCAGGGGGTAGAAAATGGCGAGCGCATGCAGCGCCAGCGAGAGCGCGAGGGCGATGCGGAGTGATTTGCGCGTGGTGGCGGCCCGCCGTTCTTCAGCGAGCAGCGCCTGGGTAAAGGACAGCACGGTAAGCGAGGGGCCGGCCGGACGGACGGGCGTTAGTGGACCTCTGGGTCAGACCGCAGATTGTACGTCGGGTTTCAGGCCGGCAACTGGGTACGTTGTAACCAGAGTTCCAGTTCGGAGGGCGGAATCGGGCGACTGAACAGATAGCCTTGCCCGGCTTCGCAGCCCAGTTGCTGGAGGATGGACAGCTGGGCTTCGGTTTCCACGCCTTCGGCGATGACGTGCATGCCCAGGGTGCGACTCATGCCGAGTATGGCCTCGACAATGGCAACGTCATTGGCGTCGCTGGTCAGGTCACGGACAAAGCTCTGGTCGATCTTGAGCCGGTCGATGGGCAGGGTCTTCAGCACACTGAGCGACGAGTAGCCGGTGCCGAAGTCGTCGATGGCGATCGAGATGCCCAGCGCCTTGATCTCGTGCAGCAGGCGCGGACTGGTTTCGACCAGCTGGAGCGTGCTTTCGGTCAGCTCGAGCTCGAGGCGGGCGGGCGGAAAGTCCGTGTCTGCAAGAATCGCACGCACGTCGTCGAGGAAGTCCTCGTTGACCAGCTGGCGCGCCGAGACATTCACGGACAGGCGCATCTGCGCGGGATAGGTGTCTACCCAGTGGCGACATTCGGCACAGGCGGCACGCAGCACCCAGCGACCGACGTGACCGATCAGGCCGCTGTTTTCGGCGACCGGAATGAAGCGGCCTGGCGAGATCATGCCTTCGGCCGGGTGCTGCCAGCGTACCAGCGCCTCGAGGCCGATCAGCTCGCCGTTGGCCAGGTTCACCTGGGGCTGATAGTGCACGCGCAGATGACTGTGCTCGAGCGCGCGCTTGAGGCCCTGTTCGATGTAATGCATCTCGCTGGCACGCCGGCTCATGTCGGCGGTATGGAAGCAATAGCGGTTCCGGCCCTGCGCCTTGGCATCATGCAGCGCGGTATCGGCGGCGCGCAGCAATACATGCCGGTCGTCGCCATCATCGGGTGCGCAGGCGATGCCGATGGTGGCGGAGAGGGTCAGGCGTTCCCCGTTCAGCTCGGTCGGTTCTGACACGGCATACAGAAGCTGCTGGGCAATGCTGGCCGCATGTTCGCGGTCGAGGGCGTTCTGCAGGACGACGGCAAATTCATCGCTGCCGAAGCGTGCGGCGTGATCTCCCGGCCGCAATACGCTGCGTATGCGCTCGGCCAGCAGGACCAGCAGCGCATCGCCGAAGGCGTGGCCGAGGCTGTCATTGATATGCTTGAAGGAGTCGATGTCGATCAGCAGGATGGCACATTTGCCCTCCTGGCTGGCCGTCAGCGCCTGATCGATCAGGGAGTTGAAAAGCAGGCGGTTGGGCAGGCCGGTCAATGCATCATGGCGCGTCAGGTGATCGAAGTCGGTGACGCTCTTGTGTAGCCGCTCCGACAGCTGTTGTTCACGAGTGATGTCGCGTATCACGCCGATGGCGCGCGGTGGTGCGGCAAAGTTGTCGTCAGGCATGCGTTGCAGGTGCATGTCCAGCCAGCGCACATCGCCATTGGTGCGCAACAGGCGCACGATCAGGGCATGGCTCGCGTAGTTGCGCAGCAGGCGGTTTCTGAGACCGGCCAGCTCGCCGCGATCATCCGGATGAATTCGTTCGGTCAGATCCTGCCAGTTGGTGCGAGGCACCCCCGGCATGCCGGTCATCAATTCGTTCACCTTGCCGTCGAGCTTGAGCTCGTTGTTGTCGAGCCGCCACTCGAAAACCCCGAGGTCGGCGGCGGCCAGCGCCAGCCGCAGACGCTCCTCGCTGTTGCGCAGGGCGCTGCGCTCGCGGCAGAGCTGTATCAGCTTGCGCCGCAGCTTGGCCTGCAGACGTTCGACATGCAGGGCATTCAGCTCGGCCTCGCTGTAGATGCTTGCCCGCGGTGCCGGCTGTTCGGCGGCGATCTCCTCGATCTGGCGCACCATCTCGGTCGGCTCGATGGGTTTGACGATGAAGCGGTTGGCGCCTGCGGCCAGGGCCATCTCCTCGTCGCGACGGTCTACATAGGTGGCCGAGTAGACGATGATGGGCACCTGCTTCAGGGCGTCGATGCGACGCATGCGGCGACACAGCTCAAAGCCGTCCATGCCCGGCATCAGGATGTCGGTGATGACAAGATCGAGTTTCTCGTCGAGCGCCAGCTGCCAGGCATCCTTGCCGTCGCCGGCGCAGAAAACCGTATGCCCGAGCGAAATGAGGATGGCCTCAAGCAGGAGGCGAGAGTTTTCGTCGTCTTCGGCGATCAGGATGTTCATCGGCATTGCTCGAGGATGCCCTGCACCTGGTTGATGATGAGCAGGGGGTCTATGGGTTTCTCGATATAGCCGCTGCAACCGGCAGCCAGCAGTCTGTCCTTGTCGCCGGACATGGCGTAGGAAGTCACCGCGATGATCGGCATGTGGCGCCCGAGTTCGGTGGCGCGGATGGCCTGGAGTGCCTCGGCGCCATCCATGTCCGGCAGCTGGATGTCGAGCAGGACAAAGTCGGGGGCTGCCGACAATGCCATGGAGATGCCTTCGCCGCCGGTCATGGCACGCAGCGTCTGGTAGCCGTGTGCCTCCAGGATGAAGGTGATCAGCTCCATGTTGTTTTCGTTGTCTTCGATAACCAGGGCAGTCTGCATCATTCTTTCCTCATGTTCCCTTGCGCTGCATCCGGCGGTGCGAGCGGCACGCGCAGCCGGAAGGTGCTGCCTCTGCCGATCTCGCTGTCCGCGCTGATGTCGCCATGCAGGAGATCGCTCATGATCTTGCGCGTCAGATACAGCCCGAGCCCGGTGCCCGGCGTCTTGACGCGCAAATGGGTGTCTATTCTTTCAAAGGGCTGGAACAGACTTCCCAGCGCTTCGGGCGGGATGCCTATGCCTTCGTCGGAAACCTCGATGATGGCGTGTTCGTAGTCGGCCCTGAGACGCACGCGCACGGTGCCCTGCTCCGAGTACTTGATGGCATTGCTGAGCAGGTTGAGCAGGCATTGCAGCAGCCGCTTGCGGTCGGTCGTGATGGTCACAGGCATACCCGTCTGTACCTCCAGGCCCAGTCCCTTTTCCAGGCGCTGTGGCTGGACGGTGGCCACGGCTTCCTCGATCAGCTGGTTGAGCGGGAAAGTCTCAATATAGACGTCGGCGTAGCCGGCCTCGATCTTGGAGATGTCGATGACGTCGGTAATCAGGGCGAGCAGGTGCTTGGCAGAGCCGTACACGCGTCCCAGATGGTCCTGCTGCTTCTCCGACACCGGCCCCGAGATGCCCTGCAGGACGACACCCGTGAAGCCGATGATGGAGTTGAGCGGGGTGCGCAGCTCGTGGGACATCGAGGCGATGAACATGGACTTCAACTGGTCGAGCTGGCGCAGTCTTTCATTGGCGGTGTGCAGCTCCTCGGTGCGTTCGCGGACCTTGCGTTCGAGCGCCTGATGGGACTCCTGCAGAGCCTTTTCGGCCTGGTGCCGCTTGTCGCCTTCGATGACCAGGGAGGCGAGGTCGCCGATGGAGGCGGCGAAATTCTGCTCGTCCGCCGCCCACACACGGGGCGGGCCGATATGCTCGTGACAGACCACGCCGCAAGGCTTGCCACCGACGCGCACGGGCACGTCCATCATTGAGGTGATGCCCAGCGGCTTCAGGTAGCTGTCGGCAAACTCGCGTGTGCGCGCATCGGTCTGCGCATCATTGGCGGCAAAGCCGCGCCCTTCGTAGAGGGTGGCGAAGTAGTTGGGCGCATTGGCCGCATCGAGTACCAGGCCGCTACTGAATTCACCGGTACTGTGCGTGAACATGTGCGTGCAGCGCAGCTGCTGGCGATCATCGTCGAGCAGCCAGATGCTCACGCGCTCTATCTTCAGCGTACCGGCCGAAGCGGCGATCAGTTCGCAGAGCTGGTCGTCAAGGTGGTTATCCTGGTTGAGGCCGAAGCGCGCCAGATGGGTCAGCACCGCGTTCTGGCTCATCAGGCGTTCGTCGCGCGCCTTCATTTCGTGCTCGCTGCGCTGGCGGCCGATCATGTACAGGGCCAGCATGAAGCTGAAACCGAGGCCGCCGGCGAGAATGCCGATGAACTGGCCGTGCGCCTTGAGATCGTTGCCCAGGCTGAGCGGGCGAGAAATCATGACCCAGTCCCGACCGGCGAAGTGATGCGAGCTTTCGTGATACAGCCCCTGTCGCAGGAGTTCGATGTCAGGCGAGGCGGCTGTTGTGGGCGCCGTGGTCTGCCCGTCGACATGGTAATGCAGCAGGACGGGCCCGCCCGGGCTGGTGACGTCGAAGAGCCAGGTTTCGGCATTGCGGTCCTCGAAGGGGCGCAGGGTTTCGCCGGCGAGGCGGCTGATTTCCATCGACATGCTGACGAAGCCCCGCAGGCTGTCGCTGTCACGGCCGCCACTCTGATTCTGGAACTCGTTGCGATATACCGGCCAGTAGATCACCACGCCCTTGCCGCCGCGCAGGAGCTGCACCGGTTGCGTGGCCCGCGGCTCGGCCGTGAAGCGCGACAGCGACAGTGCATCGCGGCGGACCGGGTCGGACAGGAGATTGAAGCCCGGGACGGCGCTGGTATCGGTGGCCGACTCGATCATCAGGACCGGCATGTATTCGCTACTTACGGCCGCGGTGACATAGCTGCCATCTTCCTGCATGTCGTAGATGCGGTAGTTTTTCAGGCCCTGTTGTCTGGCGCTGGCTTCGAACTGATCACGCTGCGCATGGAGAACACGGGGCGTCCAGGACAGGGCGCGGATCAGGGGGTTCTCGCTCAGCAGCACGGCCGAGAAATTGTGGAATTCGCGCGGCGTGAGGTCGATGTTGTAGAACACCGCCTGTACGGCTCTCAGATCGTGATAGCTCAGTTCCAGGGTGCGTTGCAGTGCCTTGCCGACGGCGATGCCGCTGGTGTGGAATTCATTGAGCCGGGCATTGTGGTCGAGGTGCTTGACGATGAAAGCGGTAACCAGGGTAAAGCTGCAGCCCAGGCTGATGATGGGCAGCGAGAGCAGGCTCCATTCGCGCCTGCCGCGATGCCAGTGGCGCACGACCAGCGCAATCGGGGCCACCACGAGCATGCCGCTGAGATCGCCGACCCACCAGGTCAGCCAGGTCAGGCTGATGGCGTCCTCGCCCATGATCTTGCTCTGGCTGATCAGGGCGCCCGTGCCGATGCTGGCCGCGATGGTGCAGCCGATTGCCGTGCACAGGATGAAGCGCAGCGCGTCAGGAACGGTGGTGATCTGGAGGTTGCGTATCCAGCGTTGCAGCAGCCAGGCCGTGGTCCAGGCCTGCAGGGTCGAGCCGAGCGCGCTGATCAGGGTGGCGGCAATCGCCTGCAGGGGCGAGCTGCTGAGCGCAAAGAAGGCGTAGAAATGGAAGCTGGCGGCGGCGATGAAGATGGCTGGCAGCATCAGCGATCCGTTCAGCAGAATCGCGGCCAGCGCAATACCGGCGGGCAGCCACAGCAGGTTGGCGCCGCCCATGCCCGCCTGCACGTGCACGACCACATACGCCGTCAGGCAGTAGGTGGCCATGACCATGATCGATTCGATCAACCAGCGCTGGGTAGGGGATGCCGACAATGTCGCTCCTTGGGCACGCATGGGTTTGCTGCAGGCCGGGCCGGGCCTGGAGCCCGGATCGATTTATGCAGGAATCATATTATGCTCAAATCATATCCGTCAATCTTTACATTTGAATTTAAGCCATTTCATTTCTGCGCGCAAAGTCGGCGGGTGTGTTGTTCAATCATGCTTTCCTCGTCGGTCGGCAGTGTCAGCACCTTGAGCTCGGGGCCAAGCCAGGCGAGACCGGCGCAGATGCGTGTGCGGATGGCATGGGCATGCTCGCCGATGCCGCCGGTGAAGACCAGGGCATCGAGCCCGCCCAGGGCGGCGGCGAGAGAACCGATCTCGCGCTGCACCCGGTAGCAGAAAAGTTCGACGGCTTCCTGCGCGGTCGGTTCGGTAGAGCCGAGCAGGGTGCGCATGTCGCCGGACAGGCCGGATACGCCGAGCAGGCCGGAGCGCTGGTAGAGCAGGTCGGCGAGCGCGGCCGCATCCATGCCGCGCGCCTGCATCAGGTAAAGCATCACACCGGGATCGAGGTTGCCGCAGCGCGTGGCCATGAGCAGGCCGTCCAGGGTGGAGAAACCCATGGTGGTGGCGACGCTGCGCCGTTTGCGCATGGCGCACAGGGAGGCGCCGCTGCCGAGGTGGGCGACGATGACGCGACCGTCCGCCATTGTGCCTAGCGCTGCCGGCAGCTGGCTGGCGATGTATTCGTAGGACAGGCCGTGAAAGCCGTAGCGGCGTACGCCGGCCTCATGCAGCTCGCGCGTGAGCCCGAGCTGGCGCGCGACGGCCGGCTGATCGTGATGGAAGGCGGTGTCGAAACAGGCCACCTGCGGCACCTCGGGCAGGAGGCGGCTGATGGCGTCGATGCCGGCCAGGTTGTGCGGCTGGTGCAGTGGTGCGAGCGGTGCCAATTGGCGCAGTGCCTCGACATGCGTGGCATCGAGCCGGATCGGCGCACCGTAGGCGCTGCCGCCATGGACCACGCGATGACCGACCGCGCCGATGCGCACCTCGCCCAGCGTGGCGAGAAAGCCGGTGAGGCCGCGGCAGAAGTCGTCCACGCTGCCGTCATGCTCGAGCTTGCCGCGCTGCAGTGCGCTGCCGGCGGCATCATAGAGCGCGTACTTGAGCGTCGAGGAGCCGGCATTGAGGATCAAGGTGGCGGTGCTGATGTCATTTCTCCAGATTGCGCGCGTAGCGCACGGCAACGGCGGCCGAGGCGAGCCGTGTTTCGGCGCTGTCGGCGCGCGAGGTGAGGACGATGGGCACGCGCGCACCGAGCACGAGGCCGGCGGTAATGGCGTCGGCCAGGTATTCGAGCTGCTTGGCCAGCATGTTGGCGGACTCGATGTCCGGGGCGAGCAGGATGTCGGCCTGGCCGGACACCGCCGAAACGATGCCCTTGCGTGCGGCGGCCTCGGCCGAGATGGCGTTGTCGAAGGCGAGCGGGCCGTCGAGCACGCCGCCGCGGATCTGGCCGCGATCGGCCATCTTGCACAGCACGGCGGCGTCGAGCGTGGCGCGCATCTTGGGGTTCACGGTCTCGACTGCCGCCAGCAGCGCCACATTCGGGCGAGCGATGCCCATGGCGATGGCGAAGTCGATGGCGTTCTGGACGATATGCACCTTGTCCTCGAGCGAGGGCTCGATATTGATGGCGGCATCGGTGAGGATCAGCGGCTTGGGGTAGAGCGGCACATCCATGTAGAACACATGGCTGATGCGATGGTCGGTGCGCAGGCCGCAGGCGCGGTCGAGTACGGCGCTCATGAGCTCGTCGGTGTGCAGGGAGCCCTTCATCAGTGCTGCGACCCGCCCTTCGCACACGAGGGCGACCGAGCAGGCCGCCGAGGCATGGCTGTGCGGCGTGTCGATCAGGGTGCAGCCATGCAGGTCGAAGCCGTGCGTCTCGGCGAGTGCGCGGATCCGATGCTCGGGGCCGACCAGGGTGGGGTCGATCAGGCCGTGCGTGCGCGCCAGCAGTGCGCCTTCGAGGGCCGCTTCGTCGCAGGGGTGGACCACCGCGGTTGGCAGGCCCGGCCCCGAACCTGCCGGGCCGATCAGGGCTGCGAGACGTTCCGCATGAGTACGCATAAAATCCTTTCGCTGCTGGGTGCTGGATTG
>JAIEOJ010000015.1 GCA_019750575.1 Rhodocyclaceae bacterium
TGCACGAACAACAAGGGACGCCCGCGGGCGTCCCTTGTTGTTTGCGGCTTTGCCCTGACGATGGCAGATCGTTGAGGCGCCTGCGCGGTGCGGCTGCAGCTCAGGCCGACATGGGTTCCGGATGCAGGAAGTGACGTGCGTAGCGCTTGCTGATGCGCGTCATGGGCAGCAGCATGAAGAGATCGGCTGTATTGAAGTCCGGATCCCAGGCGGGTTCGCCGCAGACATAGGCGCCGGCGCGCAGATAGCCCTTCACCAGCGGCGGAATTTCGGCCTTGGCGCCGGTCACCAGTTTTTCGAAGGGTAGCGGGTGGCGCGGGAAGACGCGATATTCAGGCGGCGCGATGTGGTCTTCGATGAGCTGGACAAACAGGTTGGCGGCATTGTGCCCGCCATCGGCCATGCCGATGCTGGCGCAGCCGATCAGATATTCGTGTCCGCCATTCAGCATGTACTCGGCCAGCTTGGCCCACAGCAGGCTGATGATGACGCCGTTGCGGTAGTCGGGATCAATGCAGGAACGGCCGATTTCCACGATCTTGCCGCGCAGCTTGTTGAGGCGGATCAGGTCGAACTCGTTTTCTGAATAGTAGTTGCCGACGCGCGTGGCAGCGTCCGGATGCAGGATGCGATAGGTGCCGACGATCTTGTCGGCGGCTTCATCGCGCACGATCAGGTGTTCGCAGTAGGGATCGTAGAGATCGCTGTCCACACCGGCGACGCGCGGCTTGAGGCGGGCGCCCATTTCCTCGGCAAAGACGCGGTAGCGCAGACGTTGCGCTTCCAGGATGTCGGCAGCGCTGCGCGCCAGTTCGACGGTATATTGGGGTTTTTCGCTGACGCCTGCCGGTGCAGGGCTGGTCAGGTTTTCATTGCGGGCTTTCAGCATGGGCCACTCCTTTTAGGCGACTTCATGCCGTGATTCTGGTGCGCGCCTGTTACCCGGCCGTGAAAGCCGGGTTACACCGCTGTGACAGCCCGCACCGGTTTGCGACGTTCGATGAAGAGTGTATTGCCCGACTGCTTCTTGGCCTGCCGCTTGGCCTCGGCCATGCAGGCCGCGATTTCGTTGTGCGAGCTGTACTGGTTCGGCTCGACCACGATGCTGCCGATGGAGAGGCTGGGCAGCGGATGGAAAGTCGGCTTGCCGCGCCTGTCCTCGCCGCTGAGACCGCCGCACTGCAGATCATCGGCGTCGATATGGCGCAGCGTCTCCTCGGCAAAGCGTTCCAGCAGGCGCTGGCAGCGTACCTGCCAGTCGGCGCTTTGCATCAGCAGCACGAAGTCATCGCCGCCAATATGGCCTACGAAGTCGATGCGCTCATCGCAGACATCGGTCAGGATGCTGCCAAGCAGCTGGATGATCTCGTCGCCGCGCCGATAGCCGTAGGCGTCGTTGTAGGGCTTGAAGTGATCGATGTCCACATAGCAGGCGACGAAGGCTGCGTTGTTCTCGAGCAGGCGGTCCATGTGCTCGTTGACCGGAACATTGCCCGGCAGCTGGGTCAGCGGATTGGCGTAGCGCGCCGAGCGCATCTGCATTTCGCTGATCTGCACCATCAGGTCCTGGGTATCGGCCACGCCGGCGTAGCGCCCCGCCTCGGTCAGGATCAGGCCGTCGTAGAGCTGGTGGCGCTGGGCCGAGCCGAGCAGGGCACTGACCTCATTGATCGGGGTATCGCAATCCACGATTAGCGGGTGACTGTCCATGAACAGCGCGCAGGGCCGCTTGCCGTAGAGCTCGCGCTGGTAGAGGCGAGCAAAGCGTTCGATCAGGGTGTGGCGGTTGATCATGCCCACCGGCCGTCCGGATTCGACCACGGGCAGTGCATGCAGCTCGGGCTCGGCCTCGAAGCGGGCGAAGACGGTGTCATTGTCGAGATCGGGCGCGACCGGCACCACGCGCTTCAGCAGCGGCGCCACCGTAATGCACTGGCTGCTGCCTGCCCCCTGCGGAAACACCGTGATGTGACCGGCATCGAGTAGCGCCACAATCTCGCTTCGCGGTTCGGGCGCCGGTTGCGGCTGCGGACGACAGATCAGGTAGCCCTGGCCGCAGCGTATGCCGAGATCGCGGATGGTGGCGAACTCCGACTCCTCCTCGATGCCCTCGGCGATCAGCGTGGCATGGCAGGCCTCGGCGATCTCGACCATGGCACGCACGAGGCGGAACTTGAGCACATCGTTGGCGATGCCGGAGATGAAGTGGCGGTCGATCTTGACGTATTCGGGACGAATTTCCGACCACATGCGCAGATTCGAGAAACCTTCGCCGAGATCGTCGATGGCGAAGCTGTAGCCGAGGCGGCGATAGCGCGCCAGCACCTCGCGGAAGACCGAGAAGTCGGTGACCTTCTGGTTCTCGGTGATCTCGATGACGATCTGGTCCGGCCCCAGGCCTTGTGCCGCCATCGATTGCAGCATGTCGTCGTGCATCAGCACCGGGTCGCCCAGCATGCTGGCGCTGAGATTGATAAAGAGTTTGCAGTCGGGTGCGAGCTGTTGCGCACGCAGGCGTCCGAACTCGCGGATCGCAGCGGCACGGCAGGCATGCTCCAGTTCACGCCGCAGATTGGCCTGGCGCGCCGCCTCGAACAGGGCGGCAGGGCTATGCAGCGGGCTGTCCTTCGGGCCGCGGATCAGGGCCTCGTAGCCCATGTACTTGCGGCCATGCATGTCCAGCACCGGCTGGAATACGACCGACAGGCGGTTGTCGCGCAGGATGCGATGCAGCAGCGTCTTTTCGGGCGCAGTGCGGCTGTGCAAGGGTGAAACCGGGCTGGCCCAGGCCGAAGTGGGAAAGGAATCAAGGACGGGGATCGGGGTCATGCCGGTTTGTCTGCAGTGATGCGGAGTCGGCAGACTAAACAGCCAGCGTTACATTCCGATGACAAAAGTGCTGAAAACAAAACGTCATGTCCGCATCACGCTGCGGTCATGTCGCGCGCGGATCATGCGCGGCCATGAGTGCGAGAAAGCCTGGATCTGTCTGCAAGCTGCTATGGCTGCCGGCATTGCTGCTGAGCGCGGGAGACGCATTCGCCTGGGGCTTGTACACCCATGTCTGGTTTGCCCAGTCGCTGCTGTGGCTGGTACCGCTCGCCGATCCCCGTTTTCGTCAGGCGGCCCGCAAGTTGCCGGCGCTGGTCATGGCCGGCGCCTGCCTGCCGGATCTGGCGCTGGTGCGCGGCATTGCCCGCTCCGAGCAGTTCGGTGACAGCCATGAGTGGGCACTGGCGGCGATGCAGATCGAAAAGGCCGGCAGTGACGAAGCGCGGGCACTGGCGCTGGGATATGCGAGCCATCTGCTGACGGATATCTTTGCGCACAACCACTTTGTACCCGCGCATGAAAATGTGTGGGCGGATATTCCGCTGGCAACGCATGCCGGTTGTGAATGGGCGCTCGATCATCATGTGCGTGGCCAGCTGTATGCGACGCCGGGTCAATTACTCAAGCGCGAGCATGCGACGATCTGCGCCTATCTCGAAGAGGCCTTCGATTGTCCGCGCGTGGAGGCCGATCGCCTGCTCGCAACCCTGACCCGTGCGGAGCGCCTGCTGCGACTCAGCCGCCTGCCCGCCGTGGCCCATGCCGCCGGCCGCGTCGCCGACAAGCGCATGGTGCGCCGCTTCAATCATTACCTTGACCATACCGTGCGGCGCCTGCCGCAGATCAACAGCCTGATCGCCGGTGAACAGCCGGAGTGGGACGCCAATCCGCCACGTCATCTCGCCCATACCGCGATTGCCGGTCAGCCGCTCAAGACCTTGCGTTCGCGGCTGTCCCTGCCGGCGGATGTGTTTGTCGCTTCGGTAGGCAAGGACGCCTGAGCCGATAAAAAACGGGCGCCGCTTGCACGGCGCCCGAGGCAGGCTTGCAGCAAGGAGAAAGCGGATTCAGAACAGCATGGACAGATTCGCGATGCAGAGGCCGATCAGCGCGCCGGCCAGTACATCGCTGGGATAGTGCAGGCCAAGGATGGGGCGGGAGATCGCCACCAGCGCGGTAAAGGGCCACAGCACCCAGGCCAGGTGCGGATAGGCGCTGCAGGCGATCATGCTGAAGCACACCGCATGCAGCGTGTGACCGGAGGGGAAGCTGAAACGGTCGAGCGCCGGCGCTGCAGCGGCGATGGCCGTGTACACCTGATAGGGGCGCGGTCGCGAGGTGCGTGTCTTCAGATACTTGTAGATGGCGAGGCAGGCCAGGCCGGCGAGCGTCATGCGGATCACGGTCGGTACTGCCTGTGGTCCGTCGACGAGCAGCAACACGGACATGAGGCTGTACCAGAACACGCCGTTGCCGAGCCGGCTGACAAGGCGGAACAGCTGACAGAGCAGGGCGTGGCGACTGACCCGGTTGAAGCGCAGGCACAGCGCCAGATCGAGCGCATTAATCCGGTGCCAGGACGATGTCATTCGTTCCATGTTGCCTCCTTCCGTGTTGTTTGACGACCGAGATCAGGGTCTCGGCGAAGGTGTCCACGATCTGTCGCCAGTCGAGGTGCTGCATGCTCGCCGCCGCGTGGGCACGGATGGCATGCATGCGTTCTGGGTTCGTGGCGAGCCGGCTGGCGGCTTCGATGTAGGCGGCCTCGTCGCCCGCCGCCACGGTCATGCCGTTGTCGCCGCTGCGGATCAGCTCGGCGGCCGCGGCGTGGGCATAGGCCAGTACACACAGGCCACTGGCCAGCGCTTCGGTGGTGACGTTGCCGAAGGTCTCGGTCAGGCTGGGGAAGAGGAAAAGATCACCGGAGGCATAGTGTGTGGCGAGATCTTCGCCGCGCCGACTGCCGCAGAAAACCGCCTGCGGACACTGCTGCCTGAGTTTTTCGGTCATGGGGCCGTCGCCGACGAATATGAGTTTTGCATCGGGACGGCGTGTGGCGATGGCCTGGAATGCCGCCACGACCGCGCGCAGATTCTTCTCTGCCGCGAGCCGGCCGACATACAGGACCGCGAGATCATCCTCTTTCAAACCCCATTGCGCACGCAATGCCTCGGAGCGGCGGTTCGGTGAAAACAGCCGGGTATCGACGCCGCGCGCCATCACGCGCAGGCCCTTGAAGCCATCCGCACCGAGTTCGGCGGCGAGGGCACGGGTCGGCACGAAGGTGGCGGCGGTCTGGTTGTGCAACTTGCGCAGGTGGACCGCGATGATGCCGCGCAGCCAGCCGAAGCCGTAGTGCTTGCTGTAGCGGTGAAAATTCGTGTGGAAGGAACTGGTCATCGGCAGTCCCAGCTTGCGCGCGGCCTTGATCGCCGACATGCCGAGCGGTCCTTCGGTGACGACATGCACGATGTCCGGCGGATTGCGGCGCCATTCGGCGTACAGGCGACGGCCTGCCGGCAGGCCGAATTGCAGGCCGCTGTAGCGCGGAATCGGGATGCCGCGAACCAGAAGGTCGGCGCTGTCGCGCGCCGGGCTGTCGTGACCGGCCTGGCGCGGACGCACCAGCTGGACGCTATGTCCCTGCCGCCGCAAGCCCTCGATCAGGCGGCCGAGTGTCATGGCGACGCCGTTGATCTCGGGCGGATAGGTTTCCGTGACGATGGCGATCCGCAGCGCTTCCGCAGTTGGCTGCGCTGTCGCTTCTGGGGTGCGCGATGGGAGCGGGATATCCCGCTCGCTCGTCGCGGTGTCGAAATCGCCTGGGGCAATTTCGGACTTGAGTGCCTGGCTGTGTGTGCTCATGCCGACTAATTTGCCGGCGCATCAAGAACTTCTGATGAAACTTGGGTGATGCTTGTGTTACAGCAGCTGCACCAGGATGAGCGCCCACACGATCAGTACATTGAGCAGGGCAACCAGCACCGCTGCGCTGCCCACATCCTTGGCGCGCTTGGAGAGCAGGTGGCGATCCAGGGAGATGCGGTCGATGGCGGCTTCGACCGCCGAGTTGAGCAGCTCGACGATGATGACCAGCAATACGCTGGCGATCATGACGGCCTTCTCGACCGCGCTGACCGGGCACAGCAGTGCAGTCGGAATCAGGAGGGCGGCCAGCAGCACCTCCTGGCGGAAGGCGTCCTCGTTGCGCCAGGCGGCGGTCAGACCGGCCAGCGAGTAATTGAATGCATTCCAGACGCGGGTCAGCCCGGTCTTGCCCTTGAAGGGGCTCTCGGCATGCGGCTGGGGATCGGGGGGCATGGGGTGGTTCATGGTTGCGTGATCTGGCGATAAAGGTGGGCAAGCTGGCGGGCGCGTTCCTGCGCACCCCAAGTCTGGGCGAATTCTCGCCCTTCGGTGGAGAGTTTGGCAAGCTGCGTGCGATCAGCAAGCAGTTCCGCCATGAGGCGGCCAAAGCCGTGGCTCTCATGCGGTGCGCACACGGCTCCGCGTTGCGGCCCGAGGATGTCGGCGGCGCCCATGACCGGAATGCCGAGCACGGGCAGGCCGGCGGCCATGGCTTCGAGTAGCACCAGTCCCTGGGTTTCGGTGACGGAGGGGAAGGCAAACAGGTCGGCCGCGGCGTAGCACTGCGGCAGCTCCCTCTGGCGGTCGAGGTAGCCGAGGAAGAAGACATTCCCGGCGATGCCAAGGCGGGCCGCGGCCTTCTTGAGGCTGCCCAGCGCCGGGCCCTCACCCGCAATCACCAGGGCGACGGAGGGATTCAGGCTCAGGGCATGCTGCATGGCCTCGAGCAGGAAATGCAGGTTCTTCTCGTGCGCGACACGGCCCACGAAAAGCGCCAGTGGCCGGTCTGTCGGCAGTCCATGGCGCTGGCGGAAGTCATGCTCGGGCGCGGCACCGAACTGCGCCAGCGGAATGCCGGTGGGCAGGATGTGCAGGGGCTTCGTGACACCATAGTTGCGCAAAGCAGTTTGCATGGCGGAGGAGGGCACGATGACCGCATCCAGCGCATTGCACTGGCTGCGCGCCAGCCGGCGCGTGAGGCCGCGCGCCAATGGTCGCGGCATTACCGGCAGGTAATGATGGAAATATTCCTCGAAATGCGTGTGGTAGGTGGCGATGCAGGGGATGCGCCGCTGCCGCGCGAGACGCAGGCCGGTGTAGTGGGCGGCGAAGGGCGTCTGGATGTGGATCAGGTCGAAATCCTGATCTGCAAGGATCTGCGGGAGGCGCCGCAGGTGCCGGCCATGCATCAGCCTGTCCTCCGGATCAAAGGGGATGGCGCGCGCCGGCAGGCGCATGATGTCGGCATCTGCCGGCATCGTGTATGCATCTTCCGTCTTGCCGTAATCCGGCGCTACGAGGGTGACGCTGACGTTTTCGGCCTTGAGGCCGGCCCGAAAGGTCTCGATCGAGGTGGAAACGCCGTTGATGCGCGGGAAATACACATCGGAAATCATCAGGATACGCATGGCTACGCGGGTCTTCCGGTCTGGCTGAGATGGCCGGCAGCGTGCCTGTAACGCGTGTCGCTGCCATGACGAAACGGTTAAGCCCGCATGACAGAGGCTGTTTTCAGTCTGTGGCCTGAGGGCGCGGACGCTCAGGATGGGTACCGGATCAAAATGACAACTTGTAATATGACTGTCACACAGCCTTCCTATACTTCGCTGCGTACCACAACCAAACCGAGAGGTCGCATATGTTCGTAACGAAGAAGTGGGCTGCCCGTCTGGCCCTGACTGCAAGCGCTGCCCTGTGTCTGGCTTCCGTCCAGGCTGCTGAAATCACCGGTGCCGGCGCATCCTTCCCCGCACCGATCTACGCCAAGTGGGCCGATGCCTATAACAAGGCCACCGGCAACCGCATCAATTACCAGTCCATCGGCTCTGGCGGCGGCATCAAGCAGATCACTGCCAAGACCGTGGATTTCGGTGCGTCCGATGCACCCCTGAAGCCGGAAGCCCTGGAAAAGGAAGGTTTCATCCAGTTCCCGACCGTGATCGGTGGCGTTGTGCCGGTGGTCAATATTCCGGGCGTGAATCCGGGCCAGCTCAAGCTGACCGGCGCCGTGATTGCCGACATCTACATGGGCAAGATCACCAGCTGGGACGACAAGGCCATCGTCGCCCTGAATCCTGGCGTCAAGCTGCCGACCCTGCCGATCCAGGTCGTGCGCCGTGCTGACGGCTCCGGCACCACCTTCATCTTCACCAACTACCTGTCCAAGGTCAGCCCCGAGTGGAAGAGCACCATCGGCGAAGGCACTGCGGTCAACATGGTTGTGGGTATGGGCGGCAAGGGCAATGAAGGCGTGTCCGCCTTCGTGCAGCGCCTCAAGGGCGCCATCGGCTACGTCGAGTACGCCTACGCCAAGCAGAACAAGATGGCGCACACCCTGGTGCAGAATGCCGACGGCGTTTTCGTCTCCCCGAACGAAGACACCTTCAAGGCTTCGGCGGCCGGCGCCAGCTGGAACAATGGCTTCTACGAGATCCTGACCAACCAGAAGGGCAAGGATGCCTGGCCGATCTCGGGCGCTACCTTCATCCTGATGCACAAGGCGCAAACCAAGCCGGAGCAGGGTGCGGAAGTGCTGAAGTTCTTCGAGTGGGCCTACAAGAACGGTGACAAGATGGCTTCCGAAATGGACTATGTGCCGATGCCGGAAAGCGTCGTCAAGGCAGTAGCCGCTGCCTGGGCCCAGCAGCTCAAGGATGCTGCAGGCAAGCCGATCTGGAAGTAAACTCTGTCTTTGAGCGCCGTACCGACTCCTCCGGTACGGCGTTTCACCTTCCCGGATCACTCCTCATCGAGAGAATATCTTGAGCACAAGCAACGAAGCCGCAACACTTTCTTTCAATCGGGTCGCACCGCGCCGCCGCTGGGGCGACTGGGTGTTCTTCAATCTGACCCGCTTCTTTGCATTCCTTACGCTGGTGCTGCTCGCCGGCATCATCGTTTCGCTGATTCATGGCGCCATGCCGGCGATCGAGAAGTTCGGCCTGGCCTTCCTGTGGACGGCTGAATGGAATCCGCCCGCCGAACGTTTCGGCGCCCTGATTCCCATCTACGGCACGCTCATGACCTCTGCCGTGGCCCTTGTGATTGCCGTGCCTGTGAGCTTCGGCATCGCCCTGTTTCTGACCGAGCTGGCGCCCAACTGGATGCGTCGTCCGCTCGGTATCGCCGTCGAACTGCTCGCCGGCGTTCCCAGCATTGTCTACGGCATGTGGGGCCTGCTGGTGTTTGCGCCACTGTTTGCCGAACACATCCAGCCCGCCCTGACCTCTGCCCTCGGCTGGATTCCCGTGATCGGCGTCCTGTTCCAGGGACCGCCCATGGGCGTCGGCATCCTCAGTGCCGGCATCATCCTCGCCGTCATGATCATTCCCTTCATCGCCTCGGTGATGCGCGACGTTTTCGAAGTCACGCCGGCCATGCTGAAGGAGTCGGCCTACGGCGTCGGCGCCACGACCTGGGAAGTGGTCTGGAACGTGGTTCTGCCCTACACCAAGGTCGGTGTCATCGGCGGCGTCATGCTGGGTCTGGGCCGCGCGCTGGGCGAGACCATGGCCGTGACCTTCCTGATCGGCAACATGAACATCTTCAACGGCATCTCGCTCTACATGCCGGGCAACAGCATTGCTTCCGCCCTGGCCAACGAGTTCGCCGAAGCCACCTCCGACATGTACACCTCGGCCCTGATCGAGCTGGGCCTGATCCTGTTCCTCATCACCATGGTGGTGTTGGCCTGCTCGCGCCTGCTGCTGGTCAAGATGGCCAAGATGGAAGGGGGCAAGACCTGATGAGCAATCTCTACGCTGTGCGCCGCTTCAAGAACAAGCTGGCGCTGACCATTTCCCTGCTGGCCATGGCCTTCGGCCTGTTCTGGCTGATCTGGATCCTGTTTACCACCATCAAGCTCGGCATGTCCGGCCTGTCGCTGAGCCTGTTTACCCAGATGACGCCGCCCCCGGGCAGCGAAGAGGGCGGCCTCGCCAATGCGATCTTCGGCAGCCTGATCGTGGTCTCCATGGCGGTGCTGATCGGCACGCCGGTCGGCCTTTTTGCCGGCATCTACCTGGCCGAGTTCGGCAAGACCAACTGGCTGGGCAAGACCACCCGTTTCGTCAACGACCTGCTGCTGTCGGCGCCGTCCATCATCATCGGCCTCTTCGTCTACGAGGTCTATGTGGCACGCATGGGCAATTTCTCCGGCATGGCCGGTGTGTTCGCCCTGTCGCTGATCGTGATTCCGGTGGTGATCCGCACCACTGAAAACATGCTGGTGCTGGTGCCGAATGCCATGCGCGAGGCGGCTTTCGCGCTGGGTGCGCCGATGTGGGTGGTGGTCGGACGCGTCACCCTGCGCGCCTCGCTGGCCGGCGTGATGACGGGCGTCCTGCTGGCGGTTGCGCGCATTTCGGGCGAAACCGCACCGTTGCTGTTCACGGCGCTGTCCAACCAGTTCTGGAATGCCAATCTCAATGAGCCGATGGCCACCCTGCCGGTGGTCATCTTCAAGTTCGCCATGAGTCCCTTCGCTGACTGGCAGGCCCTGGCCTGGGCGGGCGTATTCCTGATCACCCTGGGCGTGCTCGGCCTGAATATCCTGGCGCGCGTCATGTTCCGCGCCAAACACAAGCAGTGATACCTGATAAATTGTGAAAGAATCGAGACCATCGTGCTGACCGAGAACGCAGTAATGCTTGATACCCAGATCGCATTCCGCAACTTTGACTTCTACTACGGCAAGTATCACGCCCTGAAGAACATCAATCTCGAAATCTACAAGTCCAACGTGACCGCCTTCATCGGTCCGTCGGGCTGCGGCAAGTCCACGCTGCTGCGGACCATGAACCGCATGTACGACCTGTATCCGGAACAGCGCGCCACCGGCGAGCTGCTGCTGGAAGGCAGGAACATGCTGGACAAGAACGTCGACCTGAACTCCCTGCGCGCCAAGGTGGGCATGGTGTTCCAGAAGCCGACGCCTTTCCCCATGTCCATCTTCGAGAACATCGCCTTCGGCGTACGCCTGCATGAGCGGCTGAGCCAGGGCGAAATGGCCCAGCGCGTCGAATGGGCGCTGCGCAAGGCGGCCCTCTGGGACGAAGTCAAGGACAAGCTCAACCAGAGCGGCATGAGCCTCTCCGGCGGCCAGCAGCAACGTCTGTGCATCGCCCGTGCCGTGGCGGTCAAGCCGGAAGTGCTGCTGCTCGACGAGCCGACCTCGGCGCTGGATCCGATCTCGACCATGCGCATCGAAGAACTGATCTCCGAGCTCAAGGGTGAATTCACCATCGCCATCGTCACCCACAACATGCAGCAGGCCGCCCGTATTTCCGACTTCACCGCCTACATGTACCTGGGTGAGCTGATCGAGTTCGGCGTGACCGACCAGATCTTCATCAAGCCGCAGAAGAAGCAGACGGAGGATTACATCACTGGACGATTTGGTTAATCGTCCAGTGATGTAAGGGCGAAGGCTAAGCACACGTAGCGTGTGTTAAGGCAGCATAGCTGCCGGCCGGAGCCACTACATCACCGGCAGATTCGGCCAAGCCGAATCTGCTGCTGCCGACGCCGGCTTTGACCGGCAAGCAAAAAAGCGCAGCCCTTGGGCTGCGCTTTTTGTTGATCATTCCGCCAAGAAAGCCTTGCAAGCCCCTGAATTTCCCTTGATAGCAGTCAATCCGGCGGCTGGCTAAAAGGGGCTGCGGAAGTTATAATCGACGAGTTTTTCTTTCTGGGCAGTGCTATGCGGCGTAAGCTGGTCGTCGGTAACTGGAAGATGCACGGCACGCTGGCCGTCAATGCGCCCTTGCTGCAAGCGCTTGCCGCTGACAGGCCGGGCGGGGCGGACGTGGCAGTCTGTGTTCCCTTCCCCTACCTCCAGCAGGCGCAGGCAGTGCTCGGGGGCAGTGCGGTGGCATGGGGCGCGCAGGATGTGTCGGCGCATGCGCAGGGCGCCTACACCGGCGAGGTGAGTGCGGCCATGCTGGCCGATTTCGCCTGCCGTTATGTGATCGTCGGGCACTCGGAGCGCCGTTGTCTGCATGGCGAAAGTGATGCGCAGGTGGTGGCCAAGCTGAAATCGGCCCTGGCGGGTGGTCTCACCCCCATACTCTGCGTCGGTGAAACCCTGGCCGAGCGTGAAGGCGGGCAGACCGAGGCGGTGGTGTCGCGCCAGCTGGATACGGTGCTGGAAGCTTGCGGTGTCGAGGTGCTGGCGCGCTCTGTACTGGCTTACGAGCCGGTCTGGGCGATCGGCACCGGGCGCACGGCGACGCCGGCGCAGGCGCAGGAAGTGCATGCCGTATTGCGGCAGCGTATTGCGGCAGCGGCTGCCGACGTTGCTGCGGGTTTGAGAATTCTGTACGGCGGCAGTGTCAAGGCTGCCAATGCGGTGGAGTTGTTTGCCCAGCCGGATATTGACGGCGGGCTGGTGGGTGGTGCATCACTGGTGGCGGAAGAGTTTCTTGCGATTGCCGGTGCTGCGTGAAGTTTGTCTCAATGGTGTTTAGGAAAAAGGCGTTTTTATGTATTCACTGATTCTGGCCGTCAATGTGTTGTCGGGCCTGGGTGTGATCGGTCTGGTGCTGATGCAGCATGGCAAGGGTGCCGACATGGGTGCTGCATTCGGCAGCGGTTCGTCCGGCAGCCTGTTCGGTGCGACCGGCTCGTCGAATTTTCTGTCGAAGGCGACCGGCATTCTCGCGGCAATCTTCTTTATTACCTGTCTCGGATTGAACTATTTGGCCGGCAAGCAGCCTCATACGGGCAGTGTGGTTGACGGGATCAAGATCGAGCAGAAGAGTGAGATCCCTGCAGGTCCGGCAGTACCGCTCACTGACCCGCGTACCAACGACATTCCGAAGTAAAAAAATTGCAATCCGCATCGTCAGGTTGGCCGCGACTGGGCTATAATTCGCGCCGCCTGATGGTGTGTATGACATCAGTGCCGACGTGGTGAAATTGGTAGACACGCTATCTTGAGGGGGTAGTGGCGAAAGCCGTATGAGTTCGAGTCTCATCGTCGGCACCAAAGTATGGTGCAAATGCTTTTAAGCAGTGAATAAAACGGCCGCAGAGCTGTGTGGCTGTAACGAAGAATTTCCCCTGTCGCCCACGTCCGGTGGGCGATGTAACGAATAAAGAGTGGCAGAACCACGATGCTGGAAAATTACTTCCCCGTATTGGTCTTTATTCTGGTCGGTCTGGCTGTCGGCTGTGCGCCGCTGCTTCTGGGGCGTATCCTCGCCCCTCACCGTCCCGACAGCGAAAAGCTGTCTCCCTACGAGTGCGGTTTCGAGGCGTTTGAAGACGCCCGCATGAAGTTTGATGTGCGCTATTACCTGATCGCCATCATCTTCATTCTTTTTGATCTGGAAGTCGCCTTCCTTTTCCCCTGGGCTTCGATTTTCAAGGAAATTGTCGCTACCGAAGCGGTGCGTTTCTTTGGGTTCATCGAAATGATGGTGTTCCTGGCCATTCTCGTGGTTGGTTACGTTTATGCCTGGGCCAAGGGCGCACTGGACTGGGAGTAATCGAACATGAGTATTGAAGGCGTCATGCAAGAGGGTTTCGTCACCACGACCCTCGACAAGCTGATCAACTGGACCCGTACCGGTTCGCTGTGGCCGATGACCTTTGGTCTGGCCTGCTGTGCGGTGGAGATGATCCATGCCGGCTGTTCGCGTTATGACCTTGACCGTTTCGGTGTGGTGTTCCGCCCGAGCCCGCGTCAGTCCGACGTGATGATCGTGGCCGGCACGCTGACCAACAAGATGGGTCCTGCGCTGCGCAAGGTGTATGACCAGATGCCCGAGCCGCGCTGGGTGATTTCCATGGGCTCCTGTGCCAATGGTGGCGGCTACTACCACTATTCCTATTCTGTCGTGCGCGGTTGCGATCGCATCGTGCCGGTGGACATTTACGTGCCGGGCTGCCCGCCGACGGCCGAAGCGCTGCTCTACGGCATCATCCAGCTGCAGAACAAGATCAAGCGTACCTACACCATTGCCCGCTAATACGAGCATCCAATCACTATGAGTGCCAAGCTCCAAAAGCTGAGTCAGTCCCTGGTGGACGTTTTCGGTGATCGCATCTCCGCTCCGGTGACTGCGCTCGGCGAAGTGACCATTGAAGTGTCGGCGGCAGATTACGCCGACGTGATGCGCGCCCTGCGCGACAACGAGGCGCTGCGTTTCGATCAGCTCATCGACCTGTGTGGTGTCGACTACTCGGCCTATACCGGTTACGAAGGTCTGCGTTATGCGACGGTCGTGCATCTGATGTCGCTGACGCACAACTGGCGTTTGCGGGTGCGCTGCTTCTCCGCTGACGACAGCTTCCCCGTGGTTGCCTCTGTTACGGGCATCTGGACTGCGGCCGAGTGGTTTGAGCGCGAGTCGTTCGACCTCTACGGCATCATGTACGAAGGTCACGCCGACCTGCGCCGCATCCTGACCGACTACGGTTTTGTCGGTCACCCCTTCCGCAAGGACTTCCCGATTTCCGGCTATGTTGAAATGCGCTACGACGAAGAGCAAAAGCGCGTCATCTATCAGCCTGTCACCATTGAGCCGCGCGAGGTAACGCCGCGCATCGTTCGTGAGGAGCAGTACGGCCGTGGCTGAGATTCAGAACTACACCCTTAACTTCGGTCCGCAGCATCCGTCCGCGCACGGCGTGCTGCGTCTGGTGCTTGAGCTCGACGGTGAAGTCATCGTCCGCTCCGATCCGCATATCGGTCTGCTCCATCGCGCGACCGAAAAGCTGGCCGAGACCCGCACCTGGATCCAGTCGGTTCCCTACATGGATCGTCTCGACTACGTGTCGATGATGTGCAACGAGCACGCCTACTGCATGGCCATCGAAAAGCTGGCTGGCATCGAAGTGCCCGAACGTGCGCAGTACATCCGTGTCATGTTTGACGAAGTCACGCGCATCCTCAACCACCTGCTGTGGGTCGGTTGTCACGCGCTCGACATCGGTGCCATGGCCATGGTGCTGTACTCCTTCCGCGAGCGCGAAGACCTGATGGACGCCTACGAGGCAGTCTCGGGTGCGCGCATGCATGCGGCCTACTATCGTCCGGGCGGCGTGTATCGCGACCTGCCCGAAGTGATGCCGCAGTACACCGCCAACAAGTTCAAGAACGCGGCTGCCATCAAGGAGCTCAATGAGGCGCGTCAGGGTTCGCTGCTGGACTTCCTGGAAGACTTCTGCCGTCGCTTCCCTACCTACCTCGACGAATACGAGACCCTGCTGACCGATAACCGCATCTGGAAGCAGCGCACCGTCGGCGTGGGTGTGATCTCGCCCGAGCGTGCCATCAACATGGGCCTCTCCGGTGCCATGCTGCGCGGTTCCGGCATCGAGTGGGATCTGCGCAAGAAGCAGCCCTACGAAGTCTATGACAAGATGGATTTCGACATCGCCGTCGGCGTCAATGGCGACTCCTACGACCGTTACCTGGTGCGCATGTTCGAAATGCGCCAGTCGAACCGCATCATCCAGCAATGTATTGCCTGGCTGCGTGCCGATAATGCGAAGGGCGCGGGCCCGGTCATTACTGATAACCACAAGGTTGCCCCACCGTCACGCGAAAGCATGAAGGGCAACATGGAAGAGCTGATTCACCACTTCAAGCTGTTCACCGAAGGCATGCACGTGCCCCCGGGCGAGGCCTATGCGGCCGTCGAACATCCGAAGGGTGAATTCGGCATCTACGCAATTTCCGATGGCGCCAACAAGCCCTACCGCTTGAAGATTCGCGCGCCCGGGTATGTCCACTTGTCCGCCATGGACGAGATGGCCAAGGGTCACATGATTGCCGATGCGGTCACCATCATCGGCACCATGGACGTCGTGTTCGGTGAGATTGACAGATAAGACCATGCTCAGCCAGGAAGCACTCAAACTGATAGATCGCGAGGTCGCCAAGTACCCGGCCGACCAGAAGCAATCCGCCGTCATGGCGGCCTTGGCCATTGCCCAGGACGAAAAGGGCTGGCTCGCGCGCGAAACCATCGAATACGTTGCCAACTATCTCGAGATGCCGGCGATTGCCGCATACGAAGTTGCCAGCTTCTACAACATGTACGACCTCGATCCCGTCGGCAAGTACAAGATCACGGTGTGTACCAATCTGCCGTGCGCCTTGTCCGGTGGTGTGCACGCAGCCGACTACGTCAAGGAGAAGCTGGGCATCGGCTTCAACGAGACCACGGCTGACGGCAAGTTCACCCTGAAGGAGGGTGAGTGCATGGGCGCCTGCGGCGATGCACCTGTCATGCTGCTGAACAACAAGCGCATGTGCAGCTTCATGACGCCGGTGCAGATCGACAAGCTTTTGGCGGAGTGCAAGTAAATGGCGCTGATCGCAACCAAGAATCCGCTCCTGACCGTGGGTTGGGAAAAGGGCGATGCCGGCTGGGGCATCAAGGAGTACGAGGCACGTGGCGGCTACCAGTCACTGCGCAAGATCCTCGCCGAGAAGACCCCGCCCGAGAACATCATTGCCGAACTGAAGGCATCGGTACTGCGCGGCCGTGGCGGCGCAGGCTTCCCGACCGGCCTCAAGTGGAGCTTCATGCCCAAGGTCATCAACGGTGACCGTTACGTCGTCTGCAACTCCGACGAGGGCGAGCCGGGTACCTTCAAGGACCTCGATCTGCTGCGCTTCGATCCGCATTCCGTCATCGAAGGCATGGCCATCGCAGCCTATGTGATGAGCGCCAACCGCGGCTACAACTACATTCACGGCGAGATCTTCGAAATCTACAAGCGTTTCGAAGATGCGCTGGACGAAGCGCGCGCCGCCGGCCTGATCGGCCAGAACATTCTCGGCAGCGGCTTCAATTTCGAGCTGTTCGCGCACCACGGTTACGGCGCCTACATCTGCGGCGAAGAAACCGGCCTGCTCGAGTCGATCGAAGGCAAGAAGGGCCAGCCGCGCTTCAAGCCGCCGTTCCCGGCGACTTTCGGCCTCTACGGCAAGCCGACCACGATCAACAACACCGAGACCTTTGCTGCGGTTCCGTACATCCTCAAGATGGGCGGCGAGCAGTATCTGAACCTGGGCAAGCCGAACAACGGCGGCACCAAGCTGTTCTCGATCTCGGGTCATGTGAACAAGCCAGGCAACTATGAAATCCCGATGGGCATGCCCTTCGCCGAGCTGCTGGAAATGGCCGGCGGCATGCGCGGCGGTCGCAAGCTCAAGGCAGTGATCCCGGGCGGTTCGTCCGCACCCGTGTTGCCGGCCGACATCATGATGCAATGCACGATGGACTATGACTCCATCGCCAAGGGCGGTTCCATGCTGGGCTCGGGCGCCATCATCGTGATGGACGAAACCGTCTGCATGGTCAAGGCGCTGGAGCGTCTGTCCTACTTCTATTTCGAAGAGTCCTGCGGTCAATGCACGCCGTGTCGTGAAGGCACGGGCTGGCTGTACCGCGTGGTGCATCGCATCGAGAACGGCGAAGGCCGTCCCGAAGACCTCGATCTGCTGATGAGCGTTACCGACAACATCATGGGCCGCACCATCTGCGCTCTCGGTGATGCCGCCTCCCTGCCGGTGCGCAGCTTCGTTCAGCATTTCCGGAGCGAATTCGAACACCACATTCAAAACAAGCAGTGCCTCGTGCCGCATGATGTGCAGCGCGCCGGCAGCTCCTTCTACATGTAAGGCCCGTCATGATAGAAATCGAAATCGACGGCAAGTCGCTGCAGGTCGCCGAAGGCAGCACCATCATGGACGCTGCCCATGAAGCCGGCACCTACATTCCGCACTTCTGCTATCACAAGAAGCTGTCCATCGCGGCCAACTGCCGCATGTGTCTGGTCCAGGTCGAGAAGGCCCCCAAGCCGCTGCCTGCCTGCGCCACGCCGGTTGCCAATGGCATGAAGGTGTTCACGCACTCCGAGCTCGCCACCAAGGCGCAGAAGGGTGTGATGGAGTTCCTGCTGATCAACCACCCGCTCGACTGCCCGATCTGCGATCAGGGCGGCGAATGCCAGCTGCAGGATCTGGCTGTCGGTTACGGCAGCTCCGCTTCGCGCTATCAGGAAGAAAAGCGCGTGGTGTTCAACAAGAACCTCGGTCCGCTGGTGAATACCGACATGACGCGCTGCATCCATTGCACGCGCTGCGTCCGCTTCACCACCGAAATCGCGGGTGAAATGGAAATGGGCCAGGCCAAGCGTGGCGAGCATTCCGAAATCATGCCCTTCATCGAGAAGACGGTTGATTCGGAACTCTCCGGCAACATCATCGACCTGTGCCCGGTCGGTGCGCTGACCTCCAAGCCTTTCCGCTTCGCCGCCCGTACCTGGGAACTGGCACGCCGCAAGTCGGTTGCGCCGCACGATGGCCTCGGCTCCAACATCATCGTCCAGGTCAAGCACGACAAGGTGCTGCGCGTGCTGCCGCTGGAAAATGAAGACATCAACGAGTGCTGGCTGTCGGACAAGGATCGCTTCTCCTACGAAGCCCTGAATTCCGAAGAGCGCCTGACCAAGCCCATGGTGAAGCAGGGTGGTCAATGGCAGGAAGCCGACTGGGGTGTCGCTCTCGATTACATTGCCCACGCCCTCAAGGACGTGGTCAAGAATCATGGCGCTGACGCCGTGGCTACCCTGGTATCGCCGCAGTCCACCCTCGAAGAGATGTTCCTCGCCCAGAAGCTGGCGCGCGAACTGGGTTCGCACAATGTCGACTTCCGCCTGCGTCAAAGCGATTTCTCGCTGGACGGCAAGCGTGCCGGCACGCCGTGGCTGGGCATGAAGGTTGCCGAGTTCTCCAAGCTGGATCGTGTGCTTGTGGTGGGCTCCTTCATGCGCAAGGATCAGCCGCTGCTGGCGCAGCGTCTGCGTCAGTCCGCCAAGCGCGGCGCGCAAGTCTCGCTGATCCATTCGGTTGACGATGACCAGCTGATCAAGGGCGCACTGCGCGCCACTGCGCTGCCGTCGCAACTGCCGCAGCTGCTGGGCGAAGTGGTCAAGGCCGTCGCCACCGCCAAGGGCGCTGCAGTTGATGCCGCACTCAATGGCCTCAGCGTTTCCGCCGCTGCACAGAAGATTGCCGACAGCCTGGTTTCGGGCAGCAACAGCGGTGTCTTCCTCGGCAACTTTGCCCAACAGCATCCGCAGGCCTCTACCCTCGAAGCGCTGGCCCAGCAACTGGCCAAGCTGCTCGGTGGCAAGGCAGGTGTGCTCGGCGAAGCAGCCAACTCGGTGGGTGGCTATGTTGCCAAGGCGGTTCCGACCGGTAATGGTCTGAATGCAGCGCAGATGTTCGCGCAACCGCGCAAGGCCTATCTGCTGTTCAATACCGAACCCGAGCTGGACAGTGCGGATGGCGCCCAAGCGCTGGCCGCCCTGAATGGCGCAGCCATGGTCGCGGTCTTCTCCGCCTTCAAGTCGGAGGCTGCACTGGCCTACGCCGACGTGCTGCTGCCGATCTCGCCGTTCACCGAGACTTCGGGCACCTTCGTCAATACCGAAGGTCGCGTGCAGAGCTTCAATGCCGTCGCCAAGGCTCAGGGCGAAACCCGTCCGGGCTGGAAGGTGCTGCGCGTGCTGGGCAATGTTCTGAATCTGTCCGGTTTTGAATATGTCAGCAGCGAAGAGGTGCGTGACGAGGCGCTTGCCGGTGCCACCGAATTCGTCGCCGGTCTCGACAATGGCGTTTCTGCTGCTCCGACCCTGAATGCAGCATCTGCCGGCATCGAGCGCATCGCTGATGTGCCGATCTACTTTGCCGACGCGCTGGCCCGCCGTGCGCCCAGCCTGCAACGCACCCGCGATGCTGCTACGCCTGTCGCCCGCCTGAATGCAGCCACTGCTGCCAAGCTGGGTCTCGATGGCGCCGCCGACGTGACCGTGAAGCAGGGCGCTGCTGCCGTCAAGCTGCCGCTCAAGATCGATGCAGGAGTACCGGATGGTGCAATACGACTTGCCGCTGCCCATGCAAGCACCGCAGCACTCGGTGCCATGTTTGCCCAACTGAGCGTGGAGCGTGCATAAATGGACACTATCCTCGCTTTGATTGATCAAAACATCGCCCCCCTGTTTGGCACTGCCTGGCCGGCGGTTTCGACCACGCTGTGGACCGTCATCAAGATCGTCTGCATTGTCGGTCCGCTGCTCGGCGCCGTTGCCTACCTGACCCTGGCCGAGCGCAAGGTGCTGGCATGGATGCACGTGCGTATCGGCCCGAACCGCGTCGGTCCGCTCGGCCTGCTGCAACCTATCGCTGACGGCATCAAGCTGCTGCTCAAGGAAATTGTTTTCCCGACGCGCGCCAGCAAGGGCCTCTACGTGCTGGGTCCGATCATGGCTATTGCACCGGCACTGGCGGCCTGGGCGGTGATCCCCTTCACCGACACCCTGGTGCTGGCGAACATTGATGCCGGCGTGCTCTATCTGCTGTCGGTGAGCTCGCTGGGCATCTACGGCGTGATTATCGCCGGCTGGGCCTCCAACTCGAAGTACGCCTTCCTCGGCGCCATGCGTGCCGCTGGCCAGATGGTGTCCTACGAAGTGGGCATGGGCATGGCACTGATCACCGTGCTGATGGTGTCCGGCAGCCTCAACCTGATCGACATCGTCGAAGGTCAGCGTGGCAGCACCCTGTTCTCGTGGAACTGGTTGCCGCTGCTGCCGATGTTCATCGTGTATCTGGTGTCCGGCGTTGCTGAAACCTGTCGCGCACCGTTCGACGTGGTTGAAGGCGAGTCCGAAATCGTCGCGGGTCACATGGTCGAATTCTCGGGCATGAGCTTCGCGCTGTTCTTCCTCGCCGAATACGCCAACATGTGGCTGATCGCTGCCATGACCACCACCTTCTTCCTGGGTGGCTGGCTCTCGCCGGTATCGTTCCTGCCGGACGGCTTCGGCTGGTTCGCACTGAAGTCCTGTTTCATCATCTTCCTGTTCCTGTGGTTCCGCGCAACGTTCCCGCGCTACCGCTATGACCAGATCATGCGTCTGGGTTGGAAGGTGTTCGTGCCGCTCTGTCTGGCCTGGATCCTTGTGGTCGGCCTGTGGATGTTGTCCCCGTTGAACCTTTGGAAGTGATGGAGTAACCCAATGGGTGCAGTCAAAGAATATTTCAGCAGTCTTCTCCTCAAGGAGCTGCTCAAGGGCATGTCGGTGACCGGACGCTATATGTTCGCGCGCAAGATCACCGTGCAGTTTCCTGAAGAAAAGACCCCGCAGAGCAATCGCTTCCGCGGCCTGCACGCACTGCGCCGTTATCCCAACGGCGAGGAGCGTTGCATCGCCTGCAAGCTGTGCGAAGCGGTGTGCCCGGCGATGGCGATTACCATCGAATCCGAGCAGCGTGCCAACGACAACAGCCGTCGCACCACGCGTTACGACATTGATCTGACCAAGTGCATCTTCTGCGGCTTCTGCGAAGAGGCATGCCCGGTCGATGCAATCGTCGAGACCCGCGTGTTCGAGTATCACGGCGAAACTCGCGGCGACCTCTACTACACCAAGCAGATGCTGCTGGCCAATGGCGATCGTTACGAAGGCCAGATCGCCGCTGACCGTGAGGCCGACGCCAAGTTCCGGTGATGACTATGGACTTCAAGACTGTACTTTTCTATATCTTCTCTGCCGTGCTGGTGCTGTCGGCGCTGCGTGTCATTACGGCCCGCAACCCCGTCCATGCCGTGCTGGCACTTGTGCTCGCCTTCTTCAATGCCGCTGCACTCTGGATGCTGCTGCATGCCGAGTTCCTCGCCATCATGCTGGTCATGGTGTACGTCGGCGCCGTGATGGTTCTGTTCCTGTTCGTGGTGATGATGCTCGATATCAACATCGAGCGTCTGCGCCAGGGCTTCTGGAGCTACCTGCCGCTGGGCGCTGTCGTCGGCCTGATCATGGTTGCAGAAATGGGCATCATCCTCGGTGGCCGTTACTTCGGTCTCGATGTGCTGCCGGCACCGATCGAACCGGCGGCCGGTTTCAGCAACACCAAGGAGCTGGGTCGCCTGCTGTTCACCGACTTCGTTTTCCCGTTCGAGCTGGTTTCGGTCGTGCTGCTGGTGGCCATCATCGCCGCCGTCACGCTGACCCTGCGTCAGCGCAAGGATAACAAGGCCATGAACCCGCGCCTGCAGGTTCGCGTCAAGGCTGCTGATCGCTTCCGCGTCGTCAAGATGGCGGCCGAGGTCGAGGCGCCTGCCGTGGCAAACGAGTCTGCACCGGCTGCAGGCCAGGAAGGAAGCAAGGCATGATTTCGCTGTCGCATTACCTGATTCTCGCGGCGGTGCTGTTCTGCATCGCAGTCGTGGGCATTTTCCTGAATCGCAAGAACCTGATCGTGCTGCTGATGGCGATCGAGCTCATGCTGCTGGCGGTGAATATCAATTTCGTCGCCTTCTCGAGCTACCTGAACGATATCGCCGGCCAGCTCTTCGTCGTGTTCATCATGGCGGTTGCTGCTGCCGAGGCCGCCATCGGCCTGGCGATTCTGGTGGTTCTCTTCCGTAACCTGTCGACCATTCACGTCGACGATCTCGACAGCCTCAAGGGCTAACAAGGGGCTCGCTGAAACAATGGATATGCAGACGCTATACCTGCTCGTGCCGCTTGCACCTCTGGCGGGCGCCATTCTTGCCGGCCTGTTCGGCAAGCAGATCGGCCGCGCCGGCGCACATACCGTCACCATTCTCGGTGTCGCGATTGCGCTGTTCGCTTCCATCGCCATCTTCCAGGATGTACAGGCTGGCAATACCTTCAATGGCACCGTCTATACCTGGATGGAAGCCGGCGGCCTGAAGTTCGAAGTCGGTTTCATGATCGACAAGCTGACCGTCATGATGATGCTGGTCGTGACCTTCGTGTCCCTGATGGTGCATATTTACACCATCGGCTACATGCAGGATGATCCCGGCTATCAGCGCTTCTTCAGCTACATCTCGCTGTTTACCTTCTCGATGCTGATGCTCGTCATGAGCAACAACTTCCTGCAGCTGTTCTTCGGCTGGGAAGCAGTGGGTCTGGTCTCCTACCTGCTGATCGGTTTCTGGTACACCAAGCCGACCGCGATCTACGCCAACCTCAAGGCTTTCCTGGTCAACCGCGTCGGTGACTTCGGCTTCCTGCTCGGCATCGGCCTCATCGCCGCCTATGCCGGCACCATGAACTACACCGAAGTCTTCGAGAAGCGCATGGAGCTTGCCGCACTGACCGAAGTGGTCACCGGCTGGCCGCTGATCACCGCCATCTGCATCCTGCTGTTCATCGGTGCGATGGGCAAGTCGGCGCAAGTGCCGCTGCACATCTGGCTGCCGGACTCGATGGAAGGTCCGACCCCGATTTCCGCACTGATTCACGCCGCCACCATGGTGACCGCAGGTATCTTCATGGTCACCCGCATGTCGCCGCTGTTTGAACTGTCGGATACCGCCCTGGCCTTCATCCTGGTCATCGGCGCCACCACCGCACTGTTCATGGGCTTCCTCGGCCTGATCCAGAACGACATCAAGCGCGTGGTTGCCTACTCGACACTGTCGCAGCTCGGCTACATGACCGTGGCACTGGGTGTTTCCGCCTACTCGGTCGCCGTGTTCCACCTGATGACGCATGCCTTCTTCAAGGCCCTGCTGTTCCTCGGTGCCGGTTCGGTCATCATCGGCTGCCACCACAATCAGGACATCCGCTACATGGGCGGCCTCTGGAAGCGCATGCCGATCACCTGGATCACCTCGCTGCTGGGTTCGCTGGCACTGATCGGTTTCCCGCTGCTGTCCGGTTTCTACTCGAAGGACTCCATCATCGAGGCCGTACATTTCGCCAACCATTCCGGTTCCCTGCCGGGCTGGGTCGGCTCCTATGCCTACTTCGCGGTGCTGGCCGGTGTGTTCGTGACCGCCTTCTACTCCTTCCGCATGTACTTCCTAGTATTCCATGGCGAAGAGCGCTATGACCAGAATCCGGATGCACATCATGACGATCATGCGCATGACGACCACGCGCACGATGCCCACGGTCATAATGACCACGGCCATCACGATGGTCCGCACGAGTCGCCGTGGGTGGTGTGGGTGCCGCTGGTCCTGCTCGCCATTCCTTCGGTCGCCATTGGTTACATCGCCATCGAGCCCATGCTCTTCGGTGACTGGTTCGGCTCCGCCATCCTGATCGATTCGGCCAAGCATCCGGCCATGCATGATCTCGGCGAGATCTTCCACGGTGCCGGTGCCATGGCGCTGCACGGTCTGCAGACCGCGCCGTTCTGGCTGGCCATGGCGGGTGTCGGTCTGTCCTGGTTCTTCTACCTGAAGGCCCCGCACATCCCGGCTGCCATCAAGAAGGCCTGTGCTCCGATCTACACGCTGCTGGACAACAAGTACTACTTCGATCGCTTCAATGAAGTTGTTGTCATGGCCGGTTCGCGCGCACTCGGCAAGGGCCTGTGGAAGGCCGGCGACCAGACCGTGATCGATGGCCTGATGGTCAATGGCTCGGCACGTGCCGTTGGCGCGCTGGCCATGCTGACTCGCCTGTTCCAGACCGGCCAGTTGTATCTCTACGCCTTTGCCATGATCTTCGGTGTCTTTGCGCTGCTGACCTATGTCTATTGGGTTTGGCTCAGGCACTTTGTTTGATCGCTGACTGCTGAAAATAAAGAAAATGAATTCGTCACTACTCAGCCTCGCAATCTGGACCCCGATCGTCGGCGCGTTTATCGTGCTGCTGACCGGCGATGACAGAAACGCCCGTATCGCCCGACCGCTGGCACTCATCAGCGCCATCGTCGGGTTTCTGGTGACCATCCCGCTGTACACCGGTTTCGACCACAGTGCAGCTGGCATGCAGTTCGTCGAGCAGTACGCCTGGATCAAGCGCTTCTACATCAACTACCACCTCGGCGTGGACGGCATCTCGGTGCTCTTCGTCCTGCTCAACAGCTTCATCACCATTTTCGTGGTGGTCGCTGCCTGGGAGGTGATCGAGACCAAGGTTGCCCAGTACATGGCGGCCTTCCTGATGATGTCGGGCCTGATCAACGGCATTTTCTCGTCGCTCGATGGCGTGCTGTTCTACGTCTTCTTCGAGGCTTCGCTGATCCCGATGTACATCATCATCGGCATCTGGGGTGGTCCGAACCGCGTCTACGCCGCGATCAAGTTCTTCCTCTACACGCTGCTCGGCTCGCTGCTGATGCTGATCGCCCTGATCTATCTGTTCCTGTCCTCGGGCAGCTTCAGCATCCTCGACTGGCATCAGCTCAAGATCGGCATGGGTCCGCAGATTTACCTGTTCCTCGCCTTCCTGATCGCATTCGCCGTCAAGGTGCCGATGTGGCCGGTGCACACCTGGTTGCCGGACGCCCACGTTGAAGCCCCGACCGGCGGTTCCGTGGTGCTGGCCGCCATTGCCCTGAAGCTGGGTGCCTACGGTTTCCTGCGGTTCTCGCTGCCGATCGCGCCGGATGCAAGCCAGTACTTTGCGCCGATGATGATCACCCTGTCGCTGATCGCCGTCGTCTACATCGGTTTCGTCGCGCTGGTCCAGCAGGACATGAAGAAGCTGGTTGCCTACTCCTCGATCTCGCACATGGGCTTTGTCACCCTGGGCTTCTTCATGATCGACGGGCAGGGCATGGGCAGCGCACTGGGCATCGAAGGCGCCCTGGTGCAGATGATCTCGCACGGCTTCGTTTCCGGTGCCATGTTCCTGTGTATCGGCGTCATGTATGACCGTCTGCACAGCCGTCAGATCGCCGATTACGGCGGTGTGGTGAACACCATGCCGAAGTTCGCGGCCTTCTTCCTGCTGTTTGCCATGGCCAACTCCGGCCTGCCGGCCACCTCCGGTTTCGTCGGTGAGTTCATGGTCATCCTTGGCGCGGTCAAGTACAACTTCTGGATCGGTTTCTTTGCCGCGACCACCCTGATTGTTGGTGCCGCCTACACCCTGTGGATGTACAAGCGCGTCGTCTTCGGCGAGATTGTCAATCCGCACGTGGCCGAACTGACCGACATCAATTGCCGTGAATTCGCGATCCTCGGCGTGCTGGCAATTGCCGTGCTGGCCATGGGTCTTTATCCCTATCCCTTTACCGACGTGATGCATGCATCGGTGGATAACCTGCTCAAGCACGTGGCAGTGAGCAAGCTCTAAGACGACTGAATAATTATGCTGAACGAATTCGTCCTGCCTAATCTGGCCCCGGCCTATCCGGAGCTCTTCCTGCTGACGATGGCCTGCGCCATCCTGTTCGTGGATATCATCATGGGCGCTGCCTACCGCAGTCTGGTAGGTGCCCTGTCGCTGCTGACCCTGTTCGGCTGCGCAGCGCTGACCGCGCTGACTGCCACTGGCGAAACCACGCTGACCTTCAGCAACATGTTCGTCGATGATGCCTTCTCCGACCTGCTCAAGATGCTCGTCTACGGCACCGTTGCCGCCGTGATGGTCTATTCGCGCCGCTATCTGCGCGATCGCGGCCTGGACAAGGCCGAGTACTACCTGCTGACGCTGTTCGCGACCCTCGGCATGATGGTCATGATCTCGGCCAATCACTTCCTGACCATCTATCTGGGCCTGGAACTGATGTCGCTGTCGATCTACGCCCTGGTTGCCATGGATCGTGACTCGGCCCGTTCGACCGAAGCCGCGATGAAGTACTTCATCCTCGGTTCGCTGGCTTCCGGCCTGCTGCTGTACGGCATGTCCATGATGTACGGCGCTACCGGCACCCTCGAAATCAACGGCGTGCTGCAGGCACTGGCCATGGGCCAGGCCAATGGCGTGATCCTGGTCTTCGGTCTGGTCTTCGTCGTCTCCGGTCTGGCCTTCAAGCTTGGCGTTGTGCCCTTCCACATGTGGGTACCCGACGTCTATCACGGCGCCACCACCCCGATGACCCTGTTCATCAGCACCGCGCCCAAGATCGCGACCTTCGCGATGATCATGCGCATGCTGGTGTTCGGCACCATCCCGCTGGCCGAGCAATGGCAACCGATGCTGCTGATCATGGCGCTGCTGTCCATCATCATCGGCAACCTCGCCGCCATCGCCCAGACCAACATCAAGCGCATGTTTGCCTATTCCGGCATCTCGCACATGGGCTTCATGCTGCTGGCCCTGACCACCGGCGTCTTCAATGGTCATACCGCGCTGGCACTGGAAGCCTATACCTCGGCACTGTATTACGTAGTTGCCTACGTGCTGATGTCGCTGGCCAGCTTCGGCATGCTGCTGCTGCTGTCGCGTGCCGGTTATGACGT
>JAIEOJ010000108.1 GCA_019750575.1 Rhodocyclaceae bacterium
CGCACCCAGCACATCTCGATGCCGTGCTTCGGCACCAGACGCGACTCCATGCCGTCCGGATGCCCCATCCAAACGACTTTCCAGCCGCGCGCCTTCATCTCGGCAGCAACAGCCAGGCCCGGCATGATGTGACCGCCCGTACCGCCGGCCATAATCAGGAGGGTTTTCATGCGCGACTCCCTCGCATGAGTTGTCTGTTTTGGCTACGGCCGGCACTGCGTGCCTTAACTTCGGCAACGCCGAAGTTAGCCTGCGCCGAAATCGTCAATTGATTCATGCTCGCTTCGCTCGCCGCGCAACGATGTTTTGGCTGCGCCGAAATCATCGTGCTCATGCTCGGTTCCCTCGCATCAATTGACGATTTTCCCAATCCACGCGCAGAAGAATCGCCAGTGCGATGCAGTTGGCGACGATGCCCGATCCGCCGAAGCTCATCAGCGGCAGTGTCAGCCCCTTGGTCGGAAGCAGGCCCATGTTCACACCCATGTTGATGAAGGACTGCACGCCTATCCAGATGCCGATGCCTTGTGCAACGAGCGCGCTGTAGATGCGGCCGAGGCCGAGTGCGGTCTTGCCGATGGCGAAACAGCGCTGGATCAGCAGGGCAAACAGCAACACGACGACACACACGCCGACGAAGCCGAGCTCTTCCGCGATCACGGCGAGCAGGAAGTCGGTGTGCGCCTCGGGCAGATAGAAAAGTTTCTCGACGCTGGCGCCCAGGCCGACGCCCAGCCACTCGCCGCGACCGAAGGCGATCAGGGCATGGGACAGCTGGTAGCCCTTGCCGAAGGCATCCTGCCAGGGGTCCATGAAGCCGAAGATGCGCTCGCGGCGGTAGGGCGAGGTCCAGATCAGGATGACGAAGCCGATCAGCAGCACCAGCACCAGGGTGCCGAAGACCCGCACATTGATGCCGCCAAGAAACAGGATGCCGATGGCGATGCTGACGATCACTACGAAGGCGCCGAAGTCCGGCTCCTTGAGCAGCAGGAAGCCGACCAGCAGCATGACCATGGCCATGGGGCCGAAGCCCTTCTTGAAGCTGCCCATGTCGGCGAGCTTGCGGTTGGTGTAGTCGGCGGCGTACAGCACCGCGAACAGCTTCATCAGTTCCGAAGGCTGCAGATTGATCGGCCCGAGCGGCAACCAGCGTTGCGCGCCATTCACCGAGCGGCCGATCATGGGCATGATGACCAGCACCAGCAGGAACACGCCGAGGATGAAGAGATAGGGGGCGATCTGTTGCCAGATGCGCAGCGGAATCTGGAAGGCGGCCGCGCCGCAGACCAGGCCGATGGCGAGAAAGAGGCTGTGGCGGATCAGGAAGTAATTGGCTTGATAGCCGGTGAAACGGCTGCCTTCGGCCATCGCAATCGAGGCCGAATAGACCATGACCAGACCGAACATGAGCAGCCCCAGGCCGGACCAGAGCAGCACGGCGTCGAACTCCTGCGGCGGCGTGGCCGGCGAGGTACGCGCGGCCGGGGTCTCGCCGCCGATGCCGAAACGCTGCAGGAATGCGGCGATCATGCCTGCACTCCCTGCAGCGCATGCACGGCGGCGATGAAGACTTCGGCGCGATGCGCGTAATTGCGGAACATGTCGAGACTGGCGCAAGCGGGCGACAGGAGCACCACGTCGCCCGGCTCGGCCAGCCCCGCCGCAAGACCGACTGCGCTCGGCAGATCCGCCGCTCTCTGCATGACAACACCGCAGCTGTCGAGCGCCGCTGCGAGACGCTCGGCATCACGACCGATCAGTACCACGGCGCGCGCACTGCGCTCCACGGCAGGACGCAGGGGCGAAAAATCCTGGCCCTTGCCATCGCCGCCGGCAATCAGCACGACCTTGTGATCGGGACCGGCGAGCTGCCCTTCGAGCGCGGCCAGGGTCGCGCCGACATTGGTGCCCTTGGAGTCATCGTAATAGCGAACGCCCTGCACCTCGGCCACAAACTCGACCCGGTGCGGCAGCCCCTTGAAGGTTTGCAGGCCGGCCAGCAGACGGTCCATGGGCAGGCCCAGCGCACTGCACAAAGCCAGCGCGGCCAGTGCGTTGGCGGCATTGTGCAGGCCGTTGATCGGCAATTTCGAGAGCGGCATCAAGGCCTGGTCGCCCTGGGCCAGCCAGTGCTCGCCCGCCTTCTTCACCAGTCCGAAGTCATGCGCATGCGCCGGCACATCGAGGCCGAAAGTCAGCAGCGGACGACCAGCAATGGCCATGCGGCGCACGCGCGGATCATCGCGATTCAGTACCTGGGTGCCATCATGCGCGATGCAGCCCTCGCCGCTGCCGAAAATCCGCGCCTTGGCCTCGGCATATTCTTCGATGCTGATATAGCGGTCGAGGTGATCATCGCTGATGTTGAGCACAGTCGCTGCATCGGCGTTCAGGGAGTTGAGCGTTTCCAGCTGGAAGCTGGAAAGCTCCAGCACCCAGATACGCGGCAGGGCGTCGCTTTCGATGCGGTCCAGCAGCGCGGTCAGCGCAGCCGGCGAAATATTGCCGGCAATTTCGGTGTCGTAGCCGGCGCTCTTGCACAGGTGGCCGGTCAGCGCGGTCGTCGTGGTCTTGCCATTGGTGCCGGTGATGGCAATCACACGCGGCATTTCGGCCACGGAATGCAGGCTCTGCAGGGCATGGGCGAACAGTTCGATTTCGCCGACCACGGCGATGTCCTTGAGCCGCGCCTGCAACACCACCATCTGCCCGGCCGGCAGACCCGGCGACAGCGCCAGGATGTCGATGCCAGCCAGCAGCGCATCGCTGAACTCACCGCTAACAAACTCCGCATCCGGCACCTGTACCTGCAATTGCCCGGCATAGGGCGGATTGCTGCGCGTATCGGCCACGCGCACGCGCGCCCCCATGCGCGCGCACCAGCGCGCCATGGCCAGCCCGGATTCACCGAGGCCAAGGACGAGTACGTGTGTGCCGGTCAGTTTCATCTGCGGGTCTTCAGCGTATCTTCAGCGTGGACAGGCCGAACAGCACCAGCAGGATGGTGATGATCCAGAAGCGCACCACCACCTGGGTTTCTTTCCAGCCGCTCTTTTCGTAGTGATGATGCAAAGGCGCCATCAGCAGGACACGGCGACCTTCACCGTATTTTTTCTTGGTGTATTTGAACCAGGTGACCTGCACCATCACCGAGACGGTCTCGGCGACAAAAACGCCGCCCATGATGAAGAGCACGATTTCCTGGCGTGCGATCACGGCCACAGTGCCCAGCGCAGCGCCCAGTGACAGCGCGCCGACATCGCCCATGAAGACTTCGGCGGGATAGGCGTTGAACCACAGGAAGCCGAGACCGGCGCCGGCCAGCGCGGCGCAGAACACGGTCAGCTCGCCGGCGCCGGGAATGTAGGGCAGCAGCAGGTACTTGGAGAACACCGCATTGCCGGCGACGTAGGCGAAGATGCCGAGCGCCGAGCCGACCAGCACGGTCGGCATGATGGCGAGGCCGTCAAGACCGTCGGTCAGGTTGACCGCATTGCTGGTCCCGACGATGACGCAGTAGGTCAGCACGATGAAGCCGAATACACCGAGCGGATAGCCGATGTGCTTGAAGAAGGGCACGATGAGGTCGGCATTCGTCGGCAGCTGCAGGGTGAAGCCGCTGAGCACCCAGTCGAAGAAGAGTGCGGCGACGCGCTCATTGTCAGGCGCCGAGATCGAGAAGGCGATGTAGATCGCCGCGACCAGACCGATCAGCGATTGCCAGAAGAACTTGGCGCGTGCCGAGAGCCCGTCCGGATTCTTGTAGACCACCTTGCGCCAGTCATCGACCCAGCCCACCGCGCCGAAGCCCAGGGTGACGATGAGCACGATCCAGACGAAGCGGTTCGACAGATCGGCCCACAGCAGGGTCGAGACACCGAGCGAGATCAGGATCAGGCCACCGCCCATGGTCGGTGTACCCGACTTGGAAAGATGGGTCTGCGGGCCGTCGCTGCGCACCGGCTGGCCGATCTTCTTCTCGGTCAGCCAGCGGATGAAGGCCGGCCCTGCGATGAAGGAAATCGTCAGCGCCGTCATGGTCGCCAGCACCGCGCGCAGCGTGATGTAGGTGAATACATTGAATGCGCGCATGTCCTGCGCCAGCCATTGCGCCAGTTCAAGCAGCATGTTTGTTTCCTTCGGAAATATGAGTATTGGCATCGGCCAGGCCGGAATCACGCAAAGCCTCGACCACGCGCTCCATGCGCATGAAGCGGGAACCCTTGACCAGTACCGTGGTCTGCGGCGACAACATGGGCAGCAAGGCCTGCATCAGTGCATCAAGGGTGCTGAAATGTGTGGCACCGGCGCCGAAGCTGCGCACCGTCGCCGGCGTCATGTCACCCAGCGCCAGTACGGCATCAATGCCGCGGCTGCGCGCATAGCTGCCGACTTCCTCGTGGTACGGCACGCCCTGGTCGCCGACCTCGCCCATGTCGCCAAGGACCAGCACGCGCGCGCCGTCAACCGCATTGAGCACATCGATGGCGGCGCGTACCGAATCCGGATTGGCGTTGTAGCTGTCGTCAATCACGACACTGCCGTCCTTGCCGGCGTGTCGCTGCAAGCGTCCCTTGACCGGCCGGAAGGCTTCCAGGCCGGCGACCACGCCGGCGAGGCTGCAGCCTGCGGCCAGTGCCGCGGCAGCTGCGCCGAGGGCGTTGCGCACATTGTGCTCACCCACGGTCGCCAGACGCAGTGATGCGCGACCGGCGGGCGTGACCAGTTCGAACTCGCTTTCGATGCCTTGCGCGCCGCCCACGGCGTGCACGTCGGCGTCGGCGTTCAGGCCGAAGGACAGGACCTTGCGGCCCTCGGCGGCGCGCTTCCACAAATCGAAGTAGGCGTCGTCGGCATTCAGCACGGCCGTGCCGTCAGCGGGCAGAACCGTGATGACCGCCGCATGTTCTGCGGCCACGGCCTCGACCGTCTTCATGAACTCCTGATGTTCGCGCTGGGCATTGTTGATGATCGCCACCGTGGCTTCGGTGATGGCGGCGAGCTCGGCGGTTTCGCCCGGGTGGTTCATGCCCATCTCGATCACGGCGGCCTGATGGCTGCCATTCAGGCGCAGCAGCATGGTCGGTACGCCGATATCGTTATTCAGGTTGCCGGTGGTGGCGAGGCGACGCTCGGCACCGACTTCGGCAGCCAGTATGCTCGCGATCATTTCCTTGACCGTGGTCTTGCCATTGCTGCCGACCACACCGATGAGGGGGATACGGAACTGGCGGCGCCAGGCCGACGCCAGTGCGGCAAAGGCAAGGCGCGTGTCATCCACCACAAACAGCGCCAGGCCGGTGACATCGTTCGCGTCGGCCCAGGCCTGATCGACCACGGCGGCAACCGCCCCGGCGGCCAGCACGTCGCGCACGAAGGCATGGCCGTCAAAGCGTTCGCCGCGCAATGCCAGGAAGAGCTCGCCGGGGCGGATGCTGCGCGAATCCGTGCACACCGCGCTGAAGTCCGCGGGCATGCCGCTGACACGCACATTGCGGTCGGCCAGTGCTGCGAGCGTGAAGGCAACCGGCATCATGCGCGCGCCTCCAGGGCTAGTGCAGCCTCGTCGAGATCGGAGAAGGGCAGCTTCTGTCCCTTGATCTCCTGATAATCCTCATGCCCCTTGCCGGCCAGAAGCACGACGTCATGGGCAGCGGCAGCGGTGATCGCGGCACGAATGGCAGCCGCGCGATCCGGCTCGATGCAGGGTGCCGTCTTCATGCCGCCGACAATCGCAGCGATGATGGCGGCCGGTTCCTCGCTGCGCGGGTTGTCACTGGTGATACAGACACTGTCGGCACTCGACTCGGCCACCGCACCCATCAGCGCACGCTTGCCGGGGTCGCGATCACCGCCACAACCAAACACGCAGTGCAGCTTGCCGCCGCGTGCCGCAGCCACCTCACGCAGGGTTTTCAGGACTTTTTCGAGCGCGTCCGGGGTGTGTGCATAATCAATCACGACCAGAGGCTGGCCATCACCGCCCAGGGTCTGCATGCGCCCCGGGGGCGGCTGCAGGTCGCTGCAGGCGCGCACGGCCTCCTTGAGACCGATGCCGTAGGCGCGCAGGCTCGCCATGACGGCGAGCACATTCGACGCATTGAAACGGCCGACCAGCTGCGACTGCACACGCAAGCCATGCACCTCGAAGGTGAGGCCGCTCGCGTCCATGTGCAGGCGCTCCGCCGACAGGCACTCATCCACCGGCGCCTGCACATTGTTCAGCGTGTAGCCGATGCAGGGAATGCGGCGGTTGATATGCGCAAGAATCTGCAGGCCGAAAGGATCATCCAGATTGATGACGGCCGCCTTCAGGCCCGGCCAGTCGAACAGGCGCATCTTGGCGGCGGCATAGGCCTCCATGCTGCCGTGGTAGTCGAGATGATCGCGGGTGAAGTTCGTAAACACGGCCACGGCAAAGCGGGTCGCATCGATGCGGCCTTCCTCGATGCCGATGGACGAGACCTCGATGGCGCACGCATCCGCCTCATCCGCCACAAAAGCATGCAGTGCCGCCTGCAGGGTCAGGGCATTCGGCGTGGTATTCGGGCTGGGCACCAGCGCACCGGGATAGCCGTTACCGAGCGTGCCGATGATGGCGCAACGCTTGTCCAGCGCGGCAAAGGCCTGACCCAGCCACTGGGTGACCGAGGTCTTGCCATTGGTGCCGGTAACGCCGGCCAGCCACAACTGGTGCGAAGGGTTGCCATAGACCTCGGCTGCCAGCGGCGCGACGACATGACGCAGGTTGTCCACCGCCAGTGCAGGCACTTCCAGCACGCCGATTTCAGCGCCGCCGGCCTCATACACGACGGCGGCTGCGCCGCGCTCGATTGCAGCGGCGATATGCTTGCGGCCGTCGCTGAGTTCACCCGGATAGGCGAGGAAGATGTCGCCCGCCTCAACGCAGCGCGAATCCGCCTTCAGCGCGCGGACCGGGAGGCCTTGCGAACGCAGGGCGGCGAGAATGTCCGGCACCTTCATGCGGCCGCCCTCCTGCTTTTCTGACGGCGCATGCAGGGAGCACAGGCAATCCTGTTCATGTCCATCACATGCTCTCCCTGACCTGCTGATCCTCGGCGCCCAGCTGCACCGGCTTGAGCGGCGCATCGTGCGGCACCCCCAGCGTGCGCAGCGCACCCGCCATGACTTGTGCAAACACCGGACCGGCGACCTGGCCCCCGTAGTATTTGCCCGCACTAGGCTCATCGATCATGACCGCCACAATCAGGCGCGGATCGGATACCGGGGCGAAACCAACAAAGGAGGCGATGTACTTTTTGGCGTAAACGCCGCCCTCGATCTTGTGTGCCGTGCCGGTCTTGCCGCCCACGCGATAGCCGGGAATCTGCGCCTGCGGCGCGGTGCCACCGGGCAGCACGGCCATTTCCAGCATGGCGCGGACTTCGCGTGCGGTCTGCGCGGAAAACACATTCTTGTCGCTGCTGACCGGACCATTCGCCCGGGTCAGCAGCAGCGGCACCAAATCACCCTCGCGCGCAAACACCATGTAGGCATGTGCGAGCTGGATCAGGGTGACCGACATGCCATGCCCGTACGACATGGTCGCCTGCTCGATCGGCTTCCAGGTCTTGGCCGGCCGCAGACGGCCGCTCGCCTCGCCCGGAAAGCCGAGCTTGAGGGGGGTGCCGAAACCGAGCGCGTCGAACATCTGCCACATGTCGGCGGCCTCCATCGACAGCGCCATCTTGGCGGAGCCGATGTTGGAAGACTTCTGGATCACCTGGGCCACCGTCAGCACACCGTGCGGATGTGCATCCGAAATCGTCGCCGGGCCGATGCTCAGCTTGCCCGGCGCCGTCTGTATCTGGGTATCGAAACGAACCTTGCCTTTTTCCAGTGCCAGCGCCGCGGTAAACGGCTTCATGGTCGAGCCAGGCTCGAAGGTGTCGGTGAAGACACGGTTGCGCAGCTGGCCGCCGGCAAGATGGGTGCGATTGTTCGGGTTGTAGGTGGGCAGATTGGCCAGTGCCAGGATCTCGCCGGTCTTGGCATCCAGCACGACGGCGGCACCGGCCTTGGCACGATGATCGGTAACAGCCTTCCGCAGACTCGAATAGGCGAGATACTGGATCTTGGCATCCAGCGAGAGCAGTACATCCTTGCCCTCGACCGGCTTCTTGATGTGCTCGACGTCTTCGACGATATTGCCGCGCCTGTCCTTGATCACGCGACGGCTGCCCGCCTGCCCGGCCAACTGCTGGTTGAAGGCCAGCTCGATGCCTTCCTGCCCGGCATCATTGACGCCGGTAAAGCCCAACACATGGGCCGGCACTTCGCCGGCCGGATAGTAACGACGATATTCGTTCTGCAGATGAATGCCCGGCAGCTTCATGGCCATCACCCGCTCGGCAAGCTCGGGCGGAATCTGGCGCTTGACGAAGACAAAGCCCTTGTCTTCAGCCAGCTTGCGGTTCAGCTCGCGCACATCCATGTCCAGGAGCTGGGCCAGCTTGCGGGTTTCCGCCGGCTGCAGGCGCGCATCTTCAGGGATCGCCCAGACCGACTTGACCGGCGTCGAAATCGCCATCACATCGCCATTGCGATCCATGATGCGACCACGCGTGGCCGGCACTTCCAGCGTGCGCTCGTAGCGCGACTCGCCCTTGCTGATGAGAAATTCGTTATTGAAGGCCTGCAGGTAAAGCGAGCGACCGATCAGCGCCGCCATGCAGCCCAGCAGCAGGACCAGCACCAGCCGCGCGCGCCAGGGCGCGAGCTCGTCCTTGAGTACGGGACTCTTGCTGAACTTCATGATCCGGTGCGCCCGACTGCGTTCATGGTGCCGGCTCCAGGGACATTACCTGCGCGGGCAGCGGCGCCTTCATGTTGAGGCGCTCCTTGGCAATCTTCTCGATACGCGCATGCGCTGCCCAGGTGCTTTGCTCAAGCTGCAACTGCCCCCACTCGACATCCAGTGCACGCATGCGCTGCTGCTCCTTCTCGAAGCTGGTAAACAACTTGCGCGCACGATGATTGGCATTGACGATGGCCAGGCTGCAAGCCACGACGATCAACAGCAGGATGAGATTGAGGCGGGCCACTGACTCAGCTCCCCAGTTTCTCGGCAACGCGCATCACGGCACTGCGCGCACGCGGATTGGCCTGCACTTCCGCAGCGCTCGGCTTGACGGCCTTGCCGACCAGCGCCAGCGTGGGCTTTGGCAGTTCGGAGGCCTTGAGCGGCAGACGCTTGTCGGGTTGCGGCGGATTGGCGGCATCGCGCATGAAACGCTTGGCGATTCGGTCTTCCAGCGAATGAAAACTGATCACGACCAGGCGTCCGCCCGGCGCGAGGGCTGCAGCTGCCTGAGGCAGGCTCAGCGACAGCTCCTCAAGCTCCCGATTGACGTGAATCCGTAAAGCCTGAAAGCTGCGCGTCGCCGGATGCTGGCCCGGCTCACGCGTGCGGACGGCTTTTTCCACGAGCGCGGCAAACTGTCGTGTTGTCCCAATACCGTGTTCGGCCCGAGCAGCAACAACCGCTGCTGCAATCGCATGAGCAAACCGTTCTTCGCCATAGTCCCTCACCACCCTTTCTATTTCGCGTTGTGATGCCTGCGCCAGGAACTCCGCCGCAGTCTCGCCCTTCGTCGTGTCCATGCGCATGTCCAGCGGCGCATCGAAACGGAAACTCATGCCGCGCGCAGCGTCATCCAGCTGCGGCGATGACACGCCGATATCCAGCAGAACGCCGTCCACGGCCGCCACTTTCAGCTCGCCCAGCACCCGCTCCATCTCGCTGAAGGCGGCATGTACCAGTGTGAAACGCGGATCGGCAATGGCCGCACCGGCGGCAATCGCGGCCGGATCGCGGTCGAACGCAATCAGACGACCCTGCGGCCCGAGACGTTCGAGAATCGCGCGGCTATGACCGCCGCGACCGAAGGTGCCATCGACATAGACGCCATCCGCCCGAATCGCCAACGCATCGACCGCCTCAGCCAGCAGCACGCTGACATGCGCGCCTGCCTGCTCGCTCACAAGGAAAAATCCTCGAATCCGGGCGGCGGCTCCGTCGACGACAGCGCCTCGAAGGCCGCCTCGTGCTGACGTTTCCAGCCGGCATCACTCCAGATCTCGAAATGGCTGCCCATGCCGACCAGCCACACCTGTTTTTCGAGCGCAGCGACTACGCGCAACTCGGGCGTGATCAGCAGGCGGCCGGCAGCATCCATGCCGACATCGAGGGCATTGCCGAGCAGGACGCGCTTGGTGGCGGCGGAACGGGGGTCAAAGCTGGGTGCAGCAAGAATCCGGTCACGGATTGGCGCCCAGGCATTTTCGGGATAGAGGAGCAGGCACTGGTGCGGGTGTGCGGTCAGGACCAGGCGGCCGCCGGCCAACGCCGTCAGCGCGTCGCGATGCCGCGCCGGAACGGCCATCCGTCCCTTGGCATCCAGACTGAGTGATGTTGCCCCCTGGAACATCTTCCCTTGCTCCACCCCTGAATAGAGCGTGGTTGCCGGCTGCCCGCGACAGCCCTGGCCCGGAAATCGAGGGCCGATACACCCGGACCCAAATTCCCACTTCTTCCCACGTTTCCCCACTTTAGAGGATGTTTGCGGGCCGGTCAATAGCCAAATGCCACTTTTCCGAGATATGACAATGACTTAGAAGCTAAAGCCAAGAGCTTTTTGAGGAAAATTTTTCCTTGAAAATCAATGCTAGGGAATTGGTTCTGAAAGTGCTTTGTTAGCACCAAAGGAGCGCGCGCTCAAACCGCTCCGGGCGGCCAAGGTAGGCCGGGCCAGCACGGCCGCAGACCCAAAAACAAAACGGCCACCGAGGTGACCGTTTCATTTGTGCGCCCGAACAGGGCGCGGCGGGCTTTGCTGCTGCGCTGCTTAGTGAGTGCTGCGCAGGTACAGGCGGCCGGCAAACAGAAGGACGATGGCGGTGACGAACATGGTGTTCTCCTAGAAAGACAACCCATAAGTAAGGCTGCATGTAGGACTTTATACCCTCACATTCCGCCCCATGCACTTCACTTGTGCTTATTCCGGCATCACAGCCATAAATAAGCTAGCAACCACGCACTTATGCGAAAGAAAAACACGATAAATCAATGTTTTTATTCCCGCATCAACGTCAATAAAATGGACATAACAAGGCTACTTATGACATACATATCGGGGGTGGAAGTTCGCCGATAAGCCGGGTTCTGTCGTGGGCAATCATTCCTCTGGGCCTGACGTTACCGCCAGGCTCTAGCAGCCTACCCGGGAGCGACGCGAGCAACGTCATGGCTCCCCTATTTGGCCTTGCCCCGGATGGGGTTTACCGTGCCGTCCGCCGTTACCGTGGACGCGGTGGGCTCTTACCCCGAGTCCGCTTGCGCGGACTCGACACCCTGTCGGGTGCCACCGTTTCACCCTTGCCTGATCTCCTTGCGGAGCCATCGGCGGTTTGCTCTCTGTTGCACTTTCCGTCGCCTTGGGCCGTCTTGCGACGGCTTGCTGCGCCCGGCCGTTAGCCGGCATCCTGCTCTGCGGGGCCCGGACTTTCCTCCACATGCTTGCGCATGCAGCGACTGCCTGGCGAACTTCCGGGGCGGATTCTACCGCCTGGCGCCGGCAAGCACCGGATTATTTGGCTTCAGACGCGGCCGTCTTCTCCGACTTGACCAGGCCCGGGTCCTGGGAGAACTTCAGCACGCCGCCCTTTTCCGAAAAGACGCCGACCAGGGTGCCCGGCTGTTCCGGCTTCTCCTCGAACTGCTGCAAGAGGCAACTTTCGGTGTCGGCGATATACCAGCGCTTGCCCTGATGCAGCACCCAGCGCGCCTGTTCGGTACGGAACACCTCGATCTTGAAGCTGCCTTCGCCCATGGGCTTGAGATGATGGCGACGCATGCAGTCCGGCATGCGCGACACCACCACGGCCAGCTCCCAGCCCGAACTCCAGGCATACGGCTTTTCGCGCACCAGGGTCAGCGAGTGATCGCTGCCCTGGATGGGCATGGAGGCCATCTCGGTGGATCCGCAGCCGGCCAGCAAGGCCGACATTGCGAGGCTGAGGGCAAGACGCATCAAGGGCTCCTAGTCGGCCAGTGTCCAGGCAATGGTTTCGCCGGCACGGAAAGGCACCAGCGGATCATAGTCCAGATAGGCTTGCGTGGCAGGTACGGTCCAGTCCTGCCGGCGCAGGGTGATGCTGTCGGCATTGCGCGGCAGGCGATAGAAGTCCGGGCCGTTGAAGCTGGCGAACTGCTCCAGCCGGTCGAGCTTGCCGGCCAGTGCAAAGGCCTCGGCATACAGCTCGATGCCGGCATTCGCGGTGTAGCAGCCGGCACAGCCGCAGGCGGCCTCCTTGGCACTCTGTGCGTGCGGCGCCGAATCGGTGCCGAGGAAGAACTTCGTGCTGCCGGAAGTCGCCGCGGCGACCAGCGCCACGCGGTGAACTTCACGCTTGAGGACAGGCAGGCAGTAGTTATGCGGCCGCATGCCTCCCTGGAAGAGAGCATTGCGATTGAGCAGAAGATGGTGTGCGGTAATCGTGGCTGCGATATTGTCGCCGGCGGCGGCCACGAACTCGGCGGCATTCTTTGTGGTGATGTGCTCGAACACCACGCGCAGCGCCGGATGGTCCTTGAGCAGCGGGGCCATGATGGTGTCGATGAAGACCGCCTCGCGGTCGAAGATGTCGATACCGGGATCGGTCACCTCGCCGTGCACCAGCAGCGGCACGCCCAGCTTTTCCATGCGCGCGATGGTGGCGCGGCATTTGTCCAGGCTGGTCACGCCGGCATCGGAATTGGTGGTCGCGCCGGCCGGATAGAGCTTGAGCGCATGCACGAAACCGCTCTCCTTGACGCGGTCGATTTCGTCCGGCGGCGTGTTGTCGGTCAGGTACAGCGTCATCAGCGGCTCGAACTTCGCGCCTGCAGGCAGCGCGGCAAGAATGCGCTCGCGGTAGGCTGCCGCCATGGCCACGGTGGTCACCGGCGGCTTGAGGTTGGGCATGATGATGGCGCGGCCGAAGCGGCGCGCCGTATCGGGCAGAACGGCGCTCAGGGCTGCGCCATCGCGCAGATGCAGGTGCCAGTCGTCGGGGCGGGTGATCTTCAGGGTATCCATGTTCGCGATTATACCGGTCAGTCCTTACTCATCCTTGAGCTCGAGGGCGCGGGCATAGAGGTCGTTCTTGCTCTGGCCGGTGATTTCAGCGGCCAGCTTGGCGGCCTGCTTGGTCGGCAACTCGCCCAGCAGGGCCCGCAGGACGCGCTCGCTGTCCACGTCCAAGCCTTGCTGCTCAGGGGCAGCCGATACCGCCAGCACGAATTCGCCACGCTCACGGTTGGCGTCCGCCTTGAACCAGGCCGCTGCCTCACCCAGCGGCAGACGTGCCACTTCCTCGAAACGCTTGGTCAACTCGCGGCCGACCACCAGCACGCGCTCGGCTTCCAGCACGGCCGCCAGGTCGGCCACGGCCTCGACAATCCGGTGCGGCGCTTCATAGAACACCAGCGTCGCCGGCACGCCACGCAAGGCTTCGATGGCAGTGCGGCGGGCAGCGCTCTTGGGTGGCAGAAAGCCGGCGAACAGGAAGCGGGCGTCCATCAGACCGGCCACGCTGAGCAGCGCCACCACGGCACTGGCACCGGGCATGGGCACCACACGATGACCAGCGCCATGGGCAGCGGCCACGGCGCGCGCACCGGGATCGGAGATGCCCGGCGTACCGGCATCGGTAATCATGGCCACCTTCTTGCCCTCGGCCAGCAGGGCCAGCAACTTCGCGCTCGCCTCGTTCTCGTTGTGCTCGTGCAGGGCAAAACAGGGCGCCTTGATGCCGAAGTGATCGAGCAGCGGCCGGCTGTGGCGCGTATCCTCGCAGGCAATCACATCGGCAGCGCGCAGACAGGCCAGGGCGCGCAGCGTGATATCGCCGAGATTACCCAGCGGGGTTGCGACCACATACAATGCAGGCGCTGTGAAATGTTCCGAATAGGAATCTTGAACGGGAGATGCGCTCATGTTGGAAATATCCATGGTGTCCGGCATTGTCCCGTCTGCGGGACATCGGAGCAAGCGCCATGAGCGATGATGTCATCCGCCAGCGTATCGGCGCGGCCGCCGAGGAGCTCGCAGCGCGCCATTTGCTGGGCCACGGCCTGCGCATTCTCGAGCGCAACTTCCGCGTGCGCGGCGGCGAGATCGACCTGATTGCCCGTGACGGAAAAACCCTGGTCTTCGTCGAAGTTCGCCTGCGCAGCCGCAGCGACTTTGGCGGCGCGGCTGCCAGCATCACGCTGCGCAAGCAGCAGCGCCTCATTCTCGCCGCGCGCCACTACCTGCAGATACATGGCGAGCAGGCCTGCCGCTTCGATGCCATCCTGCTTGATGCACTGGCTGCAGACGCCGTCGAGTGGATCAAGGGCGCCTTCAGTGCTTAGGCACATAGTCCTGATCGTCCTGTGCTGGGCCTTCGCGGCCCATGCCCAGCAGATCCGCATCCTGATCCAGAGCTCGCCCCTGGCCGGCTACCAGTACCACGCAGGCAGCGAAGTCTGGGATCAGCTCAAGGCCGGCGATGCCCTCACGCTGGTGCGCGAACCCGACAATCCGCACGATCGCAACGCCGTGCGGGTTGAGTGGCAGGGCAGGCAGCTGGGTTATCTGCCGCGCGCCGAGAATCAGGCGATTGCGGTTGAACTCGACCGCGGCAGCCGGGTCGAAGCCCGCATTGCCCGTCTGCGCGAAGCGCGGAATCCCTGGCAAAGGGTACTCATCGACGTCTTTGTCGCAATTTGACGCATTTACTGCCTGTACGGCACCAGCCTAAAGTCGGATAATCAGACTTTACGTTCGCACACTCACCACAGCATGTCGCTACAAGACCGCATCCAGCATCAATTTACCGACAGCATCGCCACCAAGCAGAAGGCGCTTGACGCCATGGCCGGTCCCATCGAGGCCGCCATCCACCTGATGGTGAAGAGCCTCAAGGCCGAGGGCAAGATCATGGCCTGCGGCAATGGCGGTTCGGCTGCCGATGCCCAGCACTTTGCCGCCGAGCTGCTCAACCGCTTCGAGATGGAGCGTCCGCCGCTGGCCGCTGTTGCCCTGACCACCGACAGCTCGACCCTGACCTCGATTGCCAACGACTACCGCTACGAAGAAGTCTTTTCCAAGCAGGTGCTCGGCCTGGCTCGCCGCGGCGACGTGCTGCTGGCGATTTCCACCAGCGGCAACTCGCCCAATGTCATCGAGGCGATTCATGCCGCCCACCAGCGCGACGTGCATGTGGTGGCACTGACCGGCAAGCAAGGCGGCAAGATGGCGGCCCTGCTCAAGGATAGCGACGTGCATCTCTGCGTCCCGGCCGACCGCACCGCACGCATCCAGGAAGTCCATCTGGTCGTCTTGCATTGCCTGTGCGACGGCATCGACCATCTGATCATTGAACAGTAAGGAAGCATCATGCGCAATTACACCTCCCGACTCACCACCTGCCTCTCCCTGCTCGCCATGGCCGCCACGCTGGCGGGTTGCGTGGGCGCTGTTGCAGTAGGCGCCGGCAGCGGCGCCCTGATGGTGACGGATCGTCGCGTTTCCGAGGTGTATCTCGCCGACGAGGGCATCGAGATTCGCGTCGGCAACGCCATCAGGCAACAGCTGGGCGACAAGGTGCATGTGAATGTCACGAGCTACAACCGCATGCTGCTGCTGACCGGCGAGGCACCGGACGCCGCCACCCGCGACCTGGTCGAGAGGACCGCGATCGCCAACAGCACCGAGATCAAGCGCATTACCAACGAACTGCAGATCGCCGGCAACAGCAGCTTTGCCACGCGCAGCAACGACACTTACCTGACCTCCAAGGTCAAGGCCCGTTTCCTTGATGCCGCGCGCTTCTCGATCAACCATGTCAAGGTGGTGACGGAGAACAGCTCGGTCTATCTGCTCGGTCTCGTGACCCAGGCCGAAGCCGACGCGGCGGTCGAAATCGCGCGCACCACCGGCGGCGTACAGCGCGTCATTCGCGTGTTCGAAATCATCAGCGACGATCAGGCACGCCAGATCGATCGCAAGTCGCAAGCCTCGTCCGGGTCCAAGTAAGCAGCGTGGAAAATCTCGCCTTCGAGCGCAAGATCTGCGCGCCCGCAGATCTTGCGGCGCGCATCGCCGAGCTGCCGCGACCGCTGGTATTCACCAACGGCTGTTTCGACATCCTGCATCGCGGCCATGTCACCTATCTGGCCCAGGCCCGCGCACTCGGCGCCAGCCTCATCGTCGCCGCCAACAGCGACGCCTCGGTCAAGCGCCAGGGCAAGGGCGATGACAGGCCGGTGAACACACTGGCCGACCGCCTCGCCCTGCTCGCCTCGCTCGAGTGCGTGAGTCTTGTCACCTCCTTCGACGAGGACACGCCAATTGCGCGCATTCTCGAATCGCACCCCGATGTGCTGGTCAAGGGCGGCGACTGGAGCGTGGACAAGATCGTCGGCGCCAGCGAGGTGACGGCTTGGGGCGGCAAGGTTGTCTCCATCCCCTTCATCCATCAACGCTCGACCACTGCCCTGCTGCAGAAAATCAGGAGCCTGTAGTCTTTCTCAGGATTGCATCGCGCACCATGCCCACATGCATGCGCAGGGTGTAGAGCATGTCCGAAAAGGGTAGCGGCGTCGGCAGGCGGTTCACGTCGGCATCGATGGCATCCAGCCGCTCCAGCCACTCGGCCTGCGTATGAGCCGCCGGATCGCGCTCGATCTCGGCCTCAAGGAATTTCAGTTCGCCATAGCGCTTGTAGATGCGTGAACGTATGCGCCAGCCGTACAGGCTGGGCGCCAGCTTGAACACAGGCACCAGCACGGCCAGCAGCGGAATCAGCATGACCACCATGCGATCAACCAGAATCGCGGCCCAGAAGGGCAGATAACGCTGCAGGAAAGGCTTGCCTGACGTGTAGTAACGCTCGGCCTCCGGCGCCAGCGGGAAGTCGACGCTGCTGGCCTTGGGAAACTCCTTGGGGGCCTGGAAGATGCCGGCCTCCGCATGGATTTCGCTGGCTGCCTGCAGCAGCAAGCCCATCAGGGCGGGATGCAACTCTTCGCTGACCGCCAGCGTGGCAGCCGGCGCCACCAGTTGCACATCACGCGCCGGCATGTGCCGGATCAGGTCGATGCTGCCGGCCGGCAGCACCAGGCGCGACAGATAGGGAAAGCGGCGCGTATAGGCCTCGGCCTCGGCGAGACTCATCAGTCTCACCCCCTCCGAGTACAGCAGTTGCCAGACAAGCGCCGAGGTGGGCGTGCCGATCACCAGCACGGCATCCAGTTGCCCCTTCTGCAGGCGCTCGGCCACCTGCAAACCGCCCTGCGGCAGCAGGCGGCTGTTGTCCTCATTGACGCCATTGGCGTGCAACAGCTCAAGCGCGACATGACGCGTACCACTGCCTTCGGGGCCCACGGCAATGCGCTTGCCGCGCAACTGGCTGAGCCGGGTCAGGACGGGCTGATCCTTTTCCGCGCGATAGAAGACCCACAGCGGTTCGTGGTAGAGATTGCCGAGCGAACGTATGGTTTCTTCCGGATTGGCATTGGCGCTGCCGCCCTGGATGAAGGCGGCCTCGGTCTCGCCCTTGCGCAGGCGATCCAGATTCTCGATCGCACCGGCCGAAGGCTCGATCACCAGCTCGACGTCGTAGCGCGCCAGCACATCCTTGTAGCGGAGCGCAAAGCTCTCATAGGCGCCGCCCGCCGCGCCGCTGCTCAGGGTCATCTGGCGCGGCGGTGCCGGCTTGATGAACTGTGCCGTGACATAGAAGCCGAGGGCAATGACGGCGAGGGCCGGCAGGCCGATCGCGACAAGGTCACGCAGCGAATATTCGCGCATGCGCAGCTTGCGCATCATCTCCTGGCGTTTGGTCACATTGCTCATGTTCTGGATTCTGAAGTGTGGACGCGCCTAGTCTAATGAAAAACCGGCCGCAGCATCCAGGCGCATTGTGGCCCGCTTCGAATCATCCGCGATCGGCGAAAAAAAACGGCGCCTTGCGGCGCCGTTTTTCTGCATGTTGCCTGGTGTCGAACTTAGACAGCCTTGGCTTCGTGCATGGCCTTGATTTGCTCAGCCGAGTAGCCCAGTTCCTTCAGGACTTCGTCGGTGTGCTCGCCCAGCAGCGGGGAGGCCTTGATTTCCGGCTTCATGTCGGAGAACTTGATCGGCGAACCGACGGTCAGGTACTTCTCGCCGCGGTCGGGGTGCTCAACTTCAACGATGGAACCGGATTCGCGCAGCGACTTGTCGTTGGCGATTTCCTTCATGGTCAGAACCGGTGCGCAAGGAATGTCGAACTTGCGGATGATGTCCACAGCTTCGAACTTGGTCTTGTCGGCCAGCCAGGCTTCGATGGTTGCGAAGATGTCGAAGATCTTGTCCTGACGAGCACGCGGGGTGTTGTAGGCAGGATCGTCGATCCATTCCGGCTTGCCGATGCAGCGGCAGATCGGTTCCCAGGCGTGACCCTGGATGGTGAAGTAGATGTAGGCGTTCGGGTCGGTTTCCCAGCCCTTACACTTCAGAACCCAACCCGGCTGGCCGCCACCGCCGGCGTTGCCGCCACGCGGCACGACGTCGGAGAACTTGCCGTGCGGGTACTGGGGGTACTCTTCCAGGTAGCCCAGCTTGTCCAGACGCTGTTGGTCGCGCAGCTTGACGCGGCACAGGTTCAGCACGGCGTCTTGCATCGAAACGGCAACCTTCTGGCCCTTGCCGGTCTTCTGACGGCCGAGGATGGCGGTCAGGATGCCGATGGCGAGGTGCATACCGGTGTTGGAGTCACCCAGGGCGGCAGCGGAAACGGTCGGAGGACCATCCCAGAAACCGGTGGTGGAGGCAGCGCCGCCAGCACATTGAGCAACGTTTTCGTAGACCTTCAGGTCTTCGTAGTGGTGACCGTCGGAGAAGCCCTTGACCGAAGCCAGGATCAGGCCGGGGTTCAGTTCCTGGATGCGAGCCCAGGTGAAGCCCATGCGGTCCAGTGCGCCCGGGCCGAAGTTTTCAACCAGAACGTCCGATTCCTTGATCAGCTTTTCCAGGACTTCCTTGCCTTGGGCGGTCTTGGTGTCCAGGGTGATGGAGCGCTTGTTGCTGTTCAGCATGGTGAAGTACAGCGCATCCTTGTCAGCGATGTCGCGCAGCTGCGAACGGGTCACGTCGCCAGCGCCGGGACGCTCGACCTTGATCACGTCAGCGCCGAACCATGCCAGCAGCTGGGTACAGGCCGGGCCGGCTTGCACGTGGGTGAAGTCGATGATCTTGATGCCTTCGAGCGGTTTGTTACTCATGATCGGTAATTTCCTTATCAATCGTTAGCTTGGTTCCTGAAACGGTTTCCGTGGGGATTGTTTGCTTCAGGAAGTGAAAACTCCACCTTGAACTCCTCTAGGTGGCCGGCACGGGCTGGGCCCGTACATTCGGTGAGTTCCATCGCGGCCACGAGGCCATTCCGGAGACTTTCTATACTAGTGCCCTCGTGACAGGCCTGTCAAGCATTGGCCCGGTCACGTCGGGATGACAATCAGGGGCTTAGAACGGAATATCGTCCTCGAAATCGCCCGGGTTGCTGTTTCCCGCAGGCTTGCGCGGCGCGCTGCTGCCGCCACCGCCGTAGGAACCGCCACCACCCGACCCGCCACCGTAGCTGCCGCCGCCTTCGCGCGGCGCATCGCCCATGCCTTCGCGGCGGCCCAGCATCTGCATTTCAGTCGCTTCGATTTCCGTGGTGTAGCGGTCCTGACCGTCCTTGTCCTGCCACTTGCGGGTACGGATACGACCCTCGACATAGACCGGGGTTCCCTTCTTCAGGTACTGGCCGGCGATTTCGGCGAGACGGCGATAGAAGACCACGCGGTGCCATTCGGTGATTTCCTTCTTTTCGCCGCTGCTCTTGTCCTTCCAGCTTTCCGTGGTCGCCAGACGCACATTGCAGACGGCATCGCCGTTCGGCATGTAGCGCGACTCCGGGTCTGCGCCCAGGTTGCCGACAAGAATCACTTTATTGACCGAGGCCATCTGCTTTCCTCCAAAATTTTATTGACTGTCTAGTATGCCATGCCCGGCGTCCGCGGCCGGGGTGCGGCGCAGGGGCACAGCAGCCATGGTCGCCGCTGCGGCCAGCCAGAGTACGGTCAGGACTGCGCCGACAAGAAAAACCATCCCGCCGCCGAGATTGTTCGCCAGCCAGCCGCCCAGGGCGCCGCCGAGGAACAGGCCGAAGGCCTGGGTGGTGTTGTAGATGCCCAGCGCGGCCCCCTTGGCGCGCGCCGGCGCCACCCGTGAAACCAGCGAGGGCAGCATGGCTTCGAGGATGTTGAACGCGACGAAGAAGCTCAGCAGGCCGCCCGCCACCATGGCAAAGGATGCGCCCTGCTGCCAGAGCAGCAGCAAGGTTGCGAGCAGCAGACCGATGGCGATCAGGAACACCGGCTGCACCTTGTTGTACTTTTCTGCAACGATGATGGCCGGCACCATCAGCACGAAGGACACCAGCACTGCCGGCAGATAGACCTTCCAGTGCTCGGCGAGGGGCAGGCTGCCGCTGGCGACAAGCATGCCGGGAATCACCACGAACATGGCCATCTGCACCGCATGCAGGGTAAAGATGCCGAAATTCAGGCGCAGCAACTGCGCATCGAACAGTACCTCGCGGAACGGCACCTTGGGGCCGGGATGAGGGGGCGGCGGCTCGGGCACGACATGCGTGACAAGACCGATGGCGCCCAGCGCCAGAATGCCCGTCAGCCAGAACAGGCCGGCCATGCCGATGTATTCGTAGAGCACGGGGGCGCCGACCAGGGACAGGGCGAAGACCAGACCGATGGAGGAACCGATCATGGCCATGACCTTGGTTCGATGCTGTTCGCGCGTCAGGTCCGCGGCCAGCGCGGTCACGGCGGCCGAGATGGCGCCGGCGCCCTGCAGGATGCGGCCGGCCAGCATCCACCAGATGTCGGTGGCCAGGGCCGCGACGGCGGAGCCGGCGGCAAACAGCAGCAGGCCGATGATGATGACGCGCTTGCGTCCGAAGGCATCGGAGGCCAGGCCGAAGGGGATCTGGAAGATGGCCTGGGTCAGGCCGTAGGCGCCGAGGGCAATGCCGACCAGGGTCAGGTTGTCGCCGCCGGGTATGGTCTTGGCATGCACGGCAAAGACCGGCAGGATCAGGAACAGCCCCAGCATGCGCAAGGCGAAGATCGCCGCCAGCGAGGCGCCGGCGCGCTTTTCGTCGCGCGTCATGGGGTCGGAACCGGGGGGGAACACGGGATATACGGCTTGAGGTGGGTCTTAAAGGGTCATTATACGGCGTGTGCCCGCCCATTCAATGGTTTGCTGGGTTTGGACGCCGACTGGGGTTATATTAGCGGATTGCCCTGAAGGTCCCGGGCCACTCCAAACACGCACCTCTGCACGACGCATCATGGAATACATCAGGATACGCGGCGCCCGCACGCACAATCTCAAGAACGTCAATCTCGACCTGCCGCGCAACCAGCTGACCGTCATTACCGGCCTGTCCGGTTCCGGCAAGTCCTCGCTGGCTTTCGACACGCTGTATGCCGAAGGACAGCGCCGCTATGTCGAGTCGCTCTCCGCCTACGCGCGCCAGTTCCTGCAGCTGATGGAGAAGCCGGATGTGGACCTGATCGAGGGTCTGTCGCCGGCCATCTCCATCGAGCAGAAGGCCACCAGCCACAACCCGCGCTCGACGGTGGGCACCGTCACCGAGATTCACGATTACCTGCGCCTGCTCTACGCCCGCGCCGGCACGCCGCACTGCCCCGACCACGGCCAGCCGCTCGCCGCCATGAGCGTGGCGCAGATGGTCGATCATGTGCTGGCCCTGCCCGAGGACACCAAGCTGATGATCCTGGCGCCCGTGGTGACGGGTCGCAAGGGCGAGCAGCAGGACCTGTTTACGGAATTACGCGCGCAGGGCTTCGTGCGCCTGCGCGTGGATGGCGAGGTGTATGAGATCGATGCCCTGCCCAAGCTGACCAAGAGCCAGAAGCACAGCATCGATGTCGTGGTCGATCGTCTCAAGGTGCGTGCCGACCAGCGCCAGCGCCTCGCCGAGTCGTTCGAGACTGCGCTCACGCATGCCGAAGGGCGCGCCATCGCACTGGAAATGGACACGGGCGTCGAGCATCTCTTCTCGGCCAAGTTCGCCTGCCCGGTGTGCAGCTATTCGCTGCCGGAGCTGGAGCCGCGCCTGTTCTCCTTCAACAACCCCATGGGCGCTTGCCCGACCTGCGACGGTCTGGGCCAGATCCAGTTCTTCGATCCGGCACGTGTCGTTGCCTTCCCTCACCTTTCGCTCGCGGCCGGCGCGATCAAGGGCTGGGACCGACGCAACCAGTTCTACTTCCAGATGATCGAAAGCCTCGCCGCACATTACGGCTTCGATGTCGGCGCGGCCTTCGAGGAACTCGCGCCCGAAGCGCAGCAAGTCGTGCTGCACGGCTCGGGCAAGGATCAGCTGCGCTTCACCTACCTCAACGAGCGTGGCCAGCGCAGCACCAAGACGCATGCCTTCGAAGGCATCGTGCCCAGCCTGGAGCGGCGCTACAAGGAAACCGACTCGGTCATGGTGCGCGAGGAACTGGCCAAGTACCTCAACAACAAGCCCTGCCCCGAGTGCGCCGGCACGCGTCTGCGCCGCGAGGCGCGCCATGTACATATCGGCGACAAGAACATCTCCGAGATCAGCCACCTGTCGCTGGTCAATACGCGCGACTATTTCAATCTGCTCAAGCTCGAAGGCCATCGCGCCCAGGTGGCGGAAAAGATCGTCAAGGAAATCACCAGCCGCCTGTCCTTCCTGATCAACGTCGGCCTCGACTATCTGTCGCTCGACCGCTCCGCCGAAACCCTGTCCGGCGGCGAGGCGCAGCGTATCCGCCTCGCCTCGCAGATCGGCTCGGGCCTGACCGGCGTGATGTATGTGTTGGATGAACCCTCGATCGGCCTGCACCAGCGCGACAACACGCGCCTGCTGGAAACCCTGACCAGCCTGCGCGATCTCGGCAATACCGTGATCGTGGTCGAGCATGACCAGGAAGCCATCGAGACCGCCGACTATGTCGTGGACATCGGTCCCGGCGCCGGCGAACACGGCGGCCAGATCATCTCGCAGGGCACGCCGCAGGAAGTGACTGCCGATCCGAACTCGCTGACCGGCGCCTACCTGTCCGGCCGTCGCAGCATCGCGGTGCCTAAGCAGCGCACTGCACCCGACCCTGAACGCCAGCTCGTGATTCACAATGCCAGCGGCAACAACCTCAAGCAGGTGAACATGAGCCTGCCCGTCGGCCTGCTCACCTGCATCACCGGCGTTTCCGGTTCGGGCAAGTCCACCCTGATCAACGACACCCTGTACGCCGCCGCGGCGCGCCATCTCTACGGTTCATCCACCGAACCGGCGCCACACGACGCCATTCTCGGCCTCGAATACTTCGACAAGGTCATCAATGTCGACCAGTCGCCGATCGGCCGCACCCCGCGCTCCAATCCGGCCACCTATACCGGCGTGCTGACGCCGATCCGCGAGCTCTATGCCGGCGTGCCGGCGGCGCGCGAGCGCGGCTACGGTCCCGGCCGCTTCAGCTTCAACGTCAAGGGCGGGCGCTGCGAAGCCTGTCAGGGCGACGGCATGATCAAGGTGGAGATGCACTTCCTGCCCGACATCTTCGTGCCCTGCGACGTCTGCCACGGCAAGCGCTACAACCGCGAGACGCTTGAGATCCGCTACAAGGGCAAGACCATTCACGAAGTGCTGCAGATGACGGTGGAGCAGGCGCGCGAGTTCTTTGACGCCGTACCGGTCGTGGCGCGCAAGCTGCAAACGCTGGTGGATGTCGGTCTGTCCTACATCACCCTGGGCCAATCGGCGACCACGCTCTCGGGTGGCGAAGCGCAGCGCATCAAGCTGGCACTCGAGCTCTCCAAGCGCGATACCGGCCGCACGCTCTACATTCTCGACGAGCCGACCACCGGCCTGCACTTTCAGGACATCGAAATGCTGCTGGCCGTGGTGCATCGCCTGCGCGATGCGGGCAATACCGTGGTGGTGATCGAGCACAATCTCGACGTGATCAAGACCGCCGACTGGCTGATTGATCTTGGCCCCGAAGGCGGCGATGGCGGTGGCCGCATCATCGCCACCGGCAGCCCCGAGGACGTGGCGGCGAATAGCCTGTCCCACACCGGCCGCTATCTGGCGAAAGTGATTCAGCAGCAGCCGCTGGGCAAAAAGAAAGCCAAGGCGGCCTGAGCCGCCCTGGCGGCGCTCAGACGCCGTCTATGCTCTTCTGCGCCGGGGTCTCGACCCGGTTGCGCCCGCGCGCCTTGGCCAGATAGAGCGCGCCATCGGCCTTGGCCAGCAGACCATCCACCGTGGGATCCGTGCCCGGATATTCGGCCACGCCGAAGCTCGCGGTGGAGCGGATCAACTGCTCGCCATCGCTGATCGGATGCTGCTCGAAAGCCTGGCGTATACGTTCGATGGCCTGGATCGCCTCTGACAGCGGCGTACCCGGCATGAGAATGGCAAACTCCTCGCCGCCCAGACGGCCCACCGTATCGACCTCGCGTACCGAGGCCTCCAGCAGGCCGGCACGGTTGATCAGGACATGATCGCCTGTGGCATGGCCGTAGGTATCGTTGATGGTCTTGAAATGGTCGAGGTCCAGCACGGCCACCGTCAGCGGGCTACCGTAGCGTTGCGCGCGCAGGACCTCCTGCTCGGCCGCCTGCATGAAAGCGCGGCGATTCGGGATGCCGGTCAGCACGTCCATGCGCGCCAGCAACTCCGCTTCCTCCTTGCGCTTGCGCAATTCCTCGGTCGCCTGCGCCACCTTCTGCTGGAGCTCGCCGTGCGCGAGCGTGACGCGCTCGGCCATGGCGTTGATGTTGTGGCCCAGCGATTGCAAGGTCCGAACCTCGTCGGGGATGACGCGCGCACCCAGCTCGCCGCGACCGATGCGCTCGACCACGTCAATGATATGGATGAGCGGACGGGTGATTCCACGTGCCATGCGCAGTGCCAGCCACACACCGAGCAGCAGGCCGCCCAGCGCGATATCAAGGCCGATGAGCATCTGCGTATTGCGCACCTCCACCAGCCGCTGCCGCGACATGTCCAGCACCACGTATCCGGCCACCCGCGCGTCCGGATTGGCGGCCGGGGTCGGCGCACTGTAGATATCGTCAACCGGCAATACGGTGCGCACGACCGGCATGACCAGCACGATGCGATCCGGCTTTTCCTGCACGGCTTCCTGCCCGTCCAGTTCCAGCGCCTGCAGCGTACTGTCACCGACACGCGCGAGCACCTGACCCCGCTCGCCGAGGATGGTCACGCCGAGGATGTCCGGATCGCCTTTTTGCGTGCCATCTGCAAGCGAACGCAGGATTTCGCGACTGCCCGAGAAGATGCCGTACTCGGCGGCCGTGCCGAGCTGCTTTGCAATCGCGCGGCCACGCTCCCGCAGCGAAACCTCGACTTCGTGAAAGTTCCAGCTCACATAGATGATGGACAGCAGCGTGGCCACCAGGATCGCCGGCACCAGCGCCAGCATCAGCATGTGATTGCGGAAGCCGAGGCCCTTCATGACCGCCCCCCGTCAACGCTGACAAGCGCGCCGCCGGCAGCCACGATGGCCGGAACGATGCAGGGCGACAGATCGCAGCACGCGCTCACAGGCCCTCCCGACTCAGCAGTTGCAAACGCAGCGCTTCCTCGCTCAGGCGAAAACCGAGCGAGCGGGCCACATTCACATTGGCGCTGACGACAAAATCGGTGGGCGTCTGCACGACCGGTACCGGAGTGCCGGCAAGCAGGTTGCGGGCAGCGCGCGTGGTCTGGCTGCCGATCTGTGCAGGCGTCGAATACAGAGCGAGCATGGCACCAGCGCGCACGTAGGCAGGCGAAAAGCCGATCAAGGGAGTCTTCTGGCGGTAGGAGGCGAGCAGGATATTCTGGATCGATGCCCCGTTGTATACCGTTGTATCCGGAATGGCCAGCAGCAAGTCATTTTCCTCGATCACCCGGCGCAAGGCCGGATACAGGTCGGCATCCGCCTGCACTTTGTACACATTGGCTTGCAGCCCCTGCTCCGCAGCAGCCTTTTCAAGGGCGGCCTGGCTGGCCTCGGAATCCGGCCCCAGCAGAATACCCACCCGGCGCAGATGGGGAAAAGCATACCGCAACAGCGCCATCTGCCGCACAGCCGGCTGGTCGAGCACGATGCCGGTGACCGTTCCGGCCAGCTTGCGGCGCTGCGCCTCGAACACCGCACGCGGCAGCAGCGTGGCCACCAGCGGCGTGCGGCCGAGACGCCCGGCGGCCGCTGCCTCGACCAGCCCGGTGTAGGCCGGGCTGCCGACACTGACCAGCAACCTCACCTGTGGTGGAATCCCTTGCGCCACCTCGGCCCACGGGCGTATCGAGACTTCGGTCTGCGCGTCGCCGCGCCCGAGGCCGGCGCGTATTTCCTCGGCGACCGTGGCATAGTCGGCGCTGCCTTCGCTGACCGCAATCCACACTGCCGCACGTGCCTGTCCGGCCATGGCGCAAGCCACCAGCAGGAAAATGGCAAGGGCGCGCGGCCAGGACAAATCAGAGCTCCATTCGCAGTGTCATGAAGATGCGGCGCGGAACTATCGGCACAACAGGGTCGTCGGTACTGGGCCGGATGAACTCATAGTGGCTGCCTCCCGCCGACTGTACCGTCAAGGCCATTTCGCTGCGCGTGGCGCCAAGCCGGAAATGCTTGGCCACACGCAGATTGGTCACCCCGTAGCCGGGCAGGCGCTGCGAGGCCTTCCAACGCATGTTGATGCTGCTGACATGCGCATACGCCACCCCCAGCTCCCACTCACCCGGCAAATCCTGAAACCAGGCCGCGTTATAGCTGGTGTGCGGCGTACCCCCGGGCAGATGGGTCAAGGTCTGGGAGCGCACCCGGGTTCGCGCCTGCGAGAACATCAGGCGCGTTCCGGTCCATGGCCGCCAATCCAGCTGGTACTCGAGCCCCTGGATATCGGCATCGATGGCATTGACATAGTCATTGATGTCATAGGTGTTGGGTGCAGGCAGTCTCCGGCGTGTCAGCAGTCCGCGCAAGTGTTCCTTGTACGCACGCACATCGATGGTCAGGGCCAGATCGCGGAAATCGCCCAGCCAGCCCAGCTCCTGCGAATAGATGCGCTCCGGTCTGGCCATGCCGGTGGCCTTCACCTTCCACTCGACCGGCTGACCGCTGGCCAGCCGCAAGGGCATGCCCGTATTCGGATTGATGATGGGGTTGCTACCGTACAGCTCGAACAGCGACGGGGTGCGCGTGGCCTTGGTGGCACCGATGCGGAAGGTATGCTCGGGGTGCGGCTGATAGTTGAGCATGAGGCGTGGCGCGAAACTTTCTCCGACGTTGCTGTTGTGCTCGATCAGGCCGCCAGCGTTCAACAGCCACTGCGGGGAGAGACGCCACTCCAGATTGCCGAAGAGACGGATCTGGGTTTGGGCATAGGTCTGGTCGCTGTAGAACAGCGGACGGGATTGTGCGGTTTCCCTGCGCCAGGTCGTGCCTCAGACCATGCGCATCGCCTCGGTATATTGCCGGGTGTGACTGAACTCGATCTGGGCGCGCTGCGAACTGCCGCCCTGATCAACCGGCACGATGAAGGGAAACAGAGCCCCGAGCGAAGTCCCGCGCGGATCCTCGAATTTGAGGCTGCGCATGCGCTCATCATCGAAGGTTGCCGACACGCTGATCGACTCGGTCGCGCTCAGCTGGCGATTCCAGCGCGCCAGGGCATAGGTCGCATCGGTCTTTACCGTGTAAGGCGCGTTGCCGAAGGTGCTGTCACCGTCATCGGCCTTGTGACGACTGCTGCCCAGCTGCAACTGCAGCTCATCGCTGGCGGAGAGGCGCAAATCGCCGCGGAATGTGACCTGATTGAGATCAGTATCGTCCGAGGCTGTCGGGTAATGCGAAGGAAATGCTTGCTGGTTGATGTAACCGTTATCGGTTCGGCGCGCTGCAGTAATCCGGTAGCTTGCGTCTTCGCTGCCCCAGCCATGGCGCAGGGTCTGATCACTGATGCCGTGATTGCCCTGTGTCACGGACACGAGGGTACCGCGCGTGTCGCCGCTGTTGCGCGTGATGATGTTGATGACGCCGAGGAATGCATTGGCGCCATAGGCGGAGGAATTGGAACCGCGCAAGACCTCGATGCGCTCGATATCCTCCATGACCACTGCGGCCATGCCGCGATGGGTATCGCCCAGATAGAGCGAGGAATACACGGAACGGCCATCGACAAATACCTGCAGCCGCGAACCGTACTCGTCGAGACTGGCGTGGTAATTGGTGATGGCATTGGCGCCATTCCAGCCGGACAC
>JAIEOJ010000190.1 GCA_019750575.1 Rhodocyclaceae bacterium
GCTGCCATTGGCGAGCTTCTGCTGCAATTGCCCGGTGCGGTGGGCCTGGGCGTAGGCCTTGGGCGTCACGCCGGTAAGCGACTTGAACAGGCGGTGGAAATGGTAGGGGCTGAGGCCGGTGGCGGCCGCCAGCGCGGCCAGTGTCGGTGGTTTTTCCGCCGCCTCGATGTGCCGGCAGGCGGCGGCAATCAGGGCAGTGGTGCGGGCTGGCGTTTTCATGCAGGCATTGTGGCGCAGTCAGGTTATCCGGGCTTACGGATTCTTGCTGCCACGCCTTACCGTTGCAAAAAAACGATCAGGACAAAAACACCCAGCAAGGCACCGATCAGCAGGAAAGTCCTGCCTATGGCCGCATTGCCTTCATGTTGCCGCGCCTTTTCCGCGAGCAGCGCCTTGAGCCCCTGATCATCCAGCGTGCCGCAATGCCGGCACGCCGGTTCGCGCTGGTCATAATGCAGGCCACAGCGCGGGCAGGGCTTGATGTGCAACTGGTCCTTCAACAAGAAGGCTCTCGCAAGCAGGCCAAGATTCATGAGGTCTCCGGCCGCCTGCCCATGCGCCGGACTCAGTTCGCGTAGGGCAGCGGCAGGAAGGCCAGCGCCGGACCGCTGCTCGAACCCAGATGCACTTCACCGGCCTCGAAGGCGCTGGCCTGCAGCACGACCAGCGCTTCGCTGCTGTTCGCGCCGGTCTGGGCGGCGATGACGACATTGCCGCAGCTCTGTTCGCCGGTTTCGGGGGCGTAGAGATCGGTGCCCGCAGTGGTGAGCGCATCGACAGCGACGCGGTACATGCGGCGCTTGATCTTGCCGAGGTACTGGGTGCGGGCGACGATTTCCTGGCCGGGGTAGCAGCCTTTCTTGAAGCTCACGCCGCCGACAGCTTCGAAGTTCACCATCTGCGGAATGAACTGTTCCTGGGTGGCGGCCACCACGCGCGGCAGGCCCGCGGCGATGTCGCGCAGGCGCCAGGCATTGAGGCCGGCCGGGGTGGCATGTGCCTGCAGTACCGGCCAGGCGGCTTTGGCGGCAGCGAGATCCAGAGCAAGAACATAGCGCTCAGCCGCGATACCGAGGGCCTGACCGCCATCGAGGGCGACAACCTGATTCGTGCCCGGTGCCGTGGTGCAGCCGAGCGCGGCCAGCGCAGCAGCGGCTTGTGGTCCGGCCAGACCGATCTGAACGCGCTCGGCATTGCCGTCATGCAGCTTGGCCTTGCTGCGCAGGATGTACATCGACAGGCGCTTCAGCATGGCCGGCTGCACATCGGCGGCGGTCTTCAGCCACAGGTCAGCGCCCTCGTGCCAGATCGTGAAGGTGGCAAGCAGACGACCCTTGGGCGTGCAGAAGCCGGCATGGCGGATGCCGTCGGCGGGAATGCCGGTGACATCGTTGGTCATCAGGTTGTGCAGGAAGGCGGCGTTGTCTTCGCCGCTGGCGCGGATCAGCGCGCTGTCGGCCAGCGGAACCACGATGGTCGCGGCCTTGGCCTCGTCCAGCAGATTGCCGCAATGTTCAAAGTCTGCCGCAAAACCCTGCTGCAGCAGAAAGTCGTTCCATTCCTGATTCATTGTTCTCGGACTCGGTAAGGGGTTCGGCTATTATATCTGGCTGCCACGGCCGGACTTTTCAATCCCGGCCATCGACAAAACACACGCTTTTCTCAAGCACGCCGCCCTTTGATGCGCTTCCTCAAACGTTTGTTCCTGCTCTGCCTGCTGCTGGTCATTGCTGCGGGTGGCCTGTTCTACTGGTTTGCGGCCACGCCACTGCCGCTGCGCACCAGCCCGCTCGACTTCACCATCGAGCCGGGCATGAGTCTCAAACGCGCTTCGGCCGCCATGCAGGATTCGGGGCTGGGCTTCGAAGGCTGGCAGTTCCATTACTTTGCCCGGGCACTGGGGCAGGCGGCAGCAATCAAGGCCGGCAGCTACGAAGTGGAGCAGGGCGTGACGCCCTGGCAGCTGCTGCAGAAGCTCACGCGCGGCGATGTCAGCCAGAGCGACATCACCCTGGTAGAGGGCAAGACCTTCCGCCAGTTCCGCGCACTGCTCGACGCCAATCCCGATCTCAAGCACGACACGGCCGGCCTCAGTGATGCGGAAGTTTTGCAACGCATCGGCGCGGCCGAGACGCATCCGGAAGGCCTGTTCCTGCCCGACACCTATCTGTTCAGCAAGGGCAGCAGCGATATCGCGGTGCTGCGGCGCGCCTACAAGGCCATGCAGATGCGTTTCGAGCGCGAGTGGGCCAATCGCGCCGCCGGCCTGCCCTACAAGACCCCGTACGAAGGCCTGATCATGGCCTCCATCGTCGAGAAGGAAACCGGCCGCCCGGCCGATCGCGGCATGGTGGCCTCGGTCTTCGTCAATCGACTGCGTACCGGCATGCTGCTGCAGACCGATCCGACCGTGATCTACGGCATAGGCGAACGCTACGACGGCAATATCCGCAAGCACCACCTGACCACGGATACCGCCTACAACACCTATACGCGCGGCGGTCTGCCGCCCACGCCGATTGCCATGCCGGGCATTGCGGCAATCCAGGCCGCCCTGAATCCGCCCGCAAGCGACAAGTACTATTTCGTGGCCCGCGGCGATGGCAGCAGCGAGTTTTCGCGTACCCTCGACGAGCACAACCGTGCGGTGCAGAAATACATACTCAGGCGCGGCGGCAAGTGAGTCCCACCCGGACTCCCCTTGTTCATCAGTCAATTAGGGAAACAAGTTGAAAGGCAAGTTCCTCACCTTTGAAGGCGTGGATGGCGCGGGCAAGAGCTCGCAGCACGCCTGGGCGGTCGAGCATCTGCGCAGCAAGGGCATCGAAGTGGTGGCCACGCGCGAGCCGGGCGGTACACCGCTGGGCGAGAAGCTGCGCGGTCTGCTGCTGGCCGAACCCATGCATCTGGAAACCGAGGCCCTGCTGATGTTTGCCGCGCGGCGCGAGCATATCGAGCAGGTCATTCGTCCGGCGCTGGCCCGTGGCGCCTGGGTGCTGTCCGACCGCTTCACCGATGCCAGCTTTGCCTATCAGGGCGGGGGCAGGGGGCTGGGCCTGGATAAGCTCCAGCAGCTTGAACGCTGGGTGCAGGGCGAGGGCGCGGCTGCGCTGCAACCCGACCGCACCTTCATCTTCGACCTGCCGATTGCCGAAGCCCAGCAACGTCAGGCACACAGACAACACAGTGGCAGCGGTGACGCGCCGGATCGTTTCGAGCAGGAAAAGCTGGATTTCCATGAACGCGTGCGCGCCGCCTACCTGGCACGGGCGCGTGAGTTTCCGCAGCGGATACGCGTCATCGATGCTCGCCAGAGCCTGCTCGAAATCAATAAATTACTTGAAGAAGAAATTGCAAGTATCTGTTAATAAAATACATGACTGGAACATTCCGGTCTGGCAAGGCTTGCTGGAACGGATAGACTCGCTTTCCCACGGCCTGCTGTTTGCCGGCCCGGCTGGGGTGGGCAAGGTGCATTTTGCCGAGCAGTTTTCAGCCTGGTTACTGTGCGAAAGCAGTTCCAAGGGCTCAGCCAGGGGCGGCTGTGGCGTGTGCCCCTCCTGCCAGTTGCTCGCCAGCGGCAACCACCCGGACATCCGCGTACTTACCCTCGACGAAGAGGAGGAAGACGAGGAGGGTGAAACGAAGTCCAGCAAGACCAAGAAGCCGAGCACCCAGATCAAGATCGACCAGGTGCGTGCGCTGGAGGACTTCGTGAATGTCGGCAGCCATCGCAGCGGTGCCCGGGTTGTGCTGATCCATCCGGCCGAGGCCATGAATCTGGCGGCGGCGAACTCGCTTCTCAAAATGCTTGAAGAACCGCCGCCAAATGTCTATTTCATATTGGTTTCTTCAAACATCCGCCGTCTCTTGCCGACCTTGCTGAGTCGCTGCCGCAAGGTGGTGTTCGGTCTGCCCGATGCGGGCATTGCCACGGCCTGGCTCAAGGCCGAAGGCGTGAAGAATCCGGAGAAGCTGCTGCCGCTCGTCGGCGGCGCGCCGCTGGCGGCGGCGGAATGGGCGGAGGAGGGGCTGGATGTGCAGTACGCAGCTGCGGCTGAATCCTTTGCCGATGCCAGGACCGATGTCGTGACGCTGGCCGCGAAGTGGCTACAGGGCCTGTCCGGCAAGAGCGGGGCCTGGCGCACCGAACATCTGGTCGATGCGCTGCAGAAGTGGCTCTACGACCTGCAGCGCGTGCAACTCGGCGAAGCGCCGCGCTACTACACCGGCGCCCAGACCGCCTTGCAGGTCATGGCGAGGCAGGCCAGCCCGGCGCGGCTGGCGCGCGGTTATGCCGATGTCGGCAAGATCCGCGCAACCGTCAACCATCCGCTCAACGCGCAGCTGATGCTGGAAGACATGGCCGGCCGCTACCTGGCGGCGGTGGCGCCGCAAAAAGCCTAGTTGTTGAGCCGCTCTGCCGAGTCCACAAAACGGAACTGCAGCAGCATGCCGCTGTCGTTGCCGCGGCGGAGCAGGCGTGAAGGCTCTTCATTGAGCTGCATTTCAACCCGGTAGCTGCCGGACAGGATGTGTTCGTAGGCAGGCAGGAGCCGCTGCAGGAACTCTTGCTTGCGTTCGGGCTTGTCGATCAGTGCCATGGTCTCGAGCAGGGTCAGCTTGGCCCAGGTTTCACGCTCGCTGCGGCCGTGGCTGACGATATCCAGAAAGCGTCTTGCGCTGGCATGGTAGGGGTCTTTCTCCTGCAGGCTCCTGCCGTTCGAGTAGATGCCGTCCATCAGGAAGGTGATGCGCAGGCGCCGTTCGGGGTGGCGCGCCCAGGAAGCCAGCACGTCCTGCAGGGTGCGTGCCAGGCACAGCTCGATATGGCCGCCGACAACATAGACATCGCTGGAACGCATATCCAGCGGCAGTTCGCCGTCCTCCGAGAAGATGCGGTAGTCGGGCGCGCAGTCTGCGGCGAAGTAGCGTTCGGAGGTCTCTTCGTTTTCCAGGTAGAGCACCGGCATGTTCCTGCTGCGGGCCAGGCTCACGGCTTCATCCACGCCGCGCTTGCTGGCGTAGCGGGGGTCGTAGGCCGACGAAGCATGCGTCACGATGAGGACAGACTCTGCATCCACCAGCAGATCCGAGGGATAGCTGAAGGGGCGCGGCGGGCAAATTGCAGCGGCAGCAGTGCTGGCGCAGGCGAACAGCATTAAAATGAACAGGCGCAGCATGTTGTGATGTCTTGCCTCCCAGCCCGGATTTCAGCATGCGTCCGCTTTCCGGTCAATGATGCGCCCGTTAAGGCTTTCCATGAATTCCCTGCTCGTCGATTCGCACTGTCACATCAACTTCCCCGACCTGGCTGTTCGCACGCCTGAAATCCTCGCCAACATGCAGGAGGCCGGCGTCGGCCATGCCATGTGCATCAGCGTGACGCTGGAGAAATTCCCGGAGGTGCTGGCCCTGGCCGAACAGCACGAGAACCTGTTTGCCACGGTTGGCGTGCATCCGGACTATGAAGTTGGCGCGGTCGATGCCGAGGACCCGGACGATGTGCCGGTGGCCGAAGCCGATGTCGAGACGCTGGTGCGGCTGGGTCAGCATCCCAAGGTGCTGGCGGTGGGCGAAACCGGCCTGGATTATTACCGCCTGACTGGCGATCTGGAGTGGCAGCGCGAACGTTTTCGCACCCATATCCGCGCCGCGAAAAAGCTCCAGAAGCCCCTTGTCATCCATACGCGCTCGTCGGCTGAAGACACCTTGCGCATTCTCAGGGAAGAGGGCGGTGACGAGGTCGGCGGCATCTTCCATTGCTTCACCGAGTCCTGGGAGGTCGCGCAACAGGGTCTGGACCTCGGCTTTCACCTGTCCTTCTCCGGCATCGTTACCTTCAAGAATGCGGTGGCGCTGAAGGAGGTCGCGACCCGGGCGCCCCTCGACCGCATCCTGGTCGAGACAGACTCGCCCTATCTGGCTCCGGTGCCGTATCGTGGCAAGACCAACGAACCGGCTTACGTCAAATATGTCGCTGCCGAGATCGCGCAACTCCGGGGCATCAGCCCGGAGGCCGTGGCCGAGGCAACCACCGCCAATTTCTTCCGTCTCTTTCCGAGTGCACAGCCATGAAAACCCTTGTTCGCCCCATGCTTTTCGGTCTGGTCCTGGCGGCCGCCAGCAGTGCCGCACTGGCCGGTGCCTACGACGATCTGATCGCCGCGGTCTATCGCGACGACAATGAAGCCGTCCTCAGCCTCGTCAATCGCGGCATGGATGTGAACAGCGTCGATCCGGCAGGCAATACGCTGCTGCATGTGGCGGCGCGCAATGGCAACGACAAACTGATTACCGCCTTGCTCAAACAGCGGGCCAACCCGAATGCGCGCAGTCGCGTTGGCGATACGCCGCTGATGCTGGCGGTTTACAACGGCAAGGCCGAGGCAGCGAATGCACTGCTCGCCGGTGGCGCCCAGGTCAACCATGACGGCTGGACCCCACTGCATTACGCGGTATTTGCCGAACAACCTGAAATGGTCGCCCTGCTGTTATCCAAGGGGGCAGAAGTCGATGCGCGCGCGCCCAACCAGCAGACCGCACTGATGCTTGCAGCCAAGACCGGCAGTGAAGCGATCGCACGGATGCTGTTCAATGCCAAGGCCGACCGCGAGCTCAAGGACCAGCACGATGAAACAGCCCTGACCCTGGCGCGCAAGAGCAATAACAGCAACGTGGCCAAGCTGATCGAGTCACGCGAAACCCCGGCGCCCGCAAAGCCCGAGCCAACGTCCAAGAAGCCGGCTGCAGAAGAGGCTGAAAGCCGCGGCGAGTACATTCCGCGGCCGTTCCAGAGCGAGAAGTAAGGCTTACCTGGCCGGGCCCGGAGGTGGCGGGTTGCTTACAGGCGGCTGAACGGCAGGGCTGGAGACAGCCCCTGGCTGCGGGTTGCTCACGGCCTGATTCGCCACCATCTGGTAAACCGCGCCACTGTCCGGCGAACGGCACTCGCCAAGCAGGCGCCGCCCCTCGTACATGAAGTCACAATGCAGCTTGTCCCCATCCGCGCTTTGCAGGAAGGCCTTGCCGCTATTGTTGCTGACCGTGGTCCAGGTTTCCGAGGGCATGCCGCCATAACCGTAACGTCCCCAGCCGCCATAGCCGACCCCGAAACCCACACTGGTCGAGCGGGCCGTACTGACTGAAGTCACATAGAAGCCGGTATACACCCGGCTATCAATGCGCACTTCGATACTGCCGTCAGCCGGCTTGAACAAACCGCGATGCGCCGCCGCCCCCTTGCCGACCAGATCGAAGGGCAGCGGCTGTGACGGCGTGGCACACGCCACCAGCAAGAGGGCAAGGAATGGAACCGACAGTTTGAAGTAGCGCATGATGCTCGATCAAGAAACAGGCAAAGACAGTTTGGCACAGGCGCAGGCATTTTGGTTCCGTGGCTTGCACCTTGCCTTAAGCTTTGACACTTGCAAGCAGGTCCAAATCCCCCGATCACTGTATGCGGTTCGCGGAGATGGCTGGCCAATTGACTTCGTTAAACGGCTCAGCTTAGTTTAAGGCGGTGTCTTTCGATCGGGACGGTCAATCCAGGGCGTCTTGAAATTGAAGGCTTGAGCAGGTCAAGGGGCAAAGGTATGTCTATGAGTCAGATTTCGCCCGCGGTCGAAAAGCGGCTTGTTGCGCTGGTTGAGCGATTGCCTGCCTTTCCGAAGAGCGTGCAGCAGGTGATCGAGATGTCACGCAACATCAATTGCCTGCCGCGTGACCTGGTATCCGTCATCGAGAAGGACCCGGTGATGACGGTCAAGATTCTCAAGGTCATCAACTCGGCAGCCTTTTCCCTGCCGAACAAAATGACTTCAATCAGCCAGTCAGTCGTTTATCTCGGTCTCAATACGGTCAAGAACATTGCCTTGTCGCTTGCGGCACTGGGCATGTTGCCGCGCTCAAACACAGCTGGCTTCGATATTCAGCAGTATCTTGTTCACTCCCTGATGGTCGGCTCGATTACAAGGATGCTGGCTGCCCGTCAGGGCAAAGGCGGGCTCGATCTCGGCGATTGCTATATCGCCGGACTCTTGCATGATTTCGGCAAGGTCGTGTTTGCCCACTACATGCCAGAAGAGTTCCAGCTTGCGTTGATTCTTGCCCGAGAGCGGCGCATGCCGCTGCATGCGGCGGAATCCAGCGTCATCGGTGCCGACCACACCGTGGTCGGCTCGATGCTCGCTGAGCGCTGGCAGTTCCCGAAAGCCTTGATAAGCTGCATACGCAACCATCACTCCACGGCCGACCATGGGGAGATGAACGATTGCCTGCAACTGGCAGATCAAATCTGCCGTTACAGGCAGTTTGGCGATGCCGGCAATCCCTACCATGCAGACGAGCCTCCCGTCGCGCCGCAGCGTTTCGGCTCAAATCTGGACGCCGTTATCGCCGACTTGGGCAATCTGGACAGGCTCTTCAGCGAGGCAAAAAACTTTGCCCAGATTGAATCTGGCGGTTTTCCGTAAGAGGATCTCCCGCGGTACGTGATGCCTCCGCTATATCCGGAGAAATCGCTGCACCTTTTCGCGGAGTGTTGAAGCCGCAATAGGTTTGACAATGAAATCAATCGCGCCGGCCTGTCGGCTTTCGACAACGACATTGCGTTCACTGACGCCGGTGATCATGATGACCGGGACCTCGGCAAAGCGCTCAATCGCCTTGATGCGACGAGTGGCCTCCGTGCCCGGCATGTCGGGCAGGTTCTGGTCCATGAAGATCAGCTGAGGGCGGTTACGGCGCAGCAAGGTCAGTGCCTCATTGCCTGAACTGGCAAACAGCAGCTCAAATTTATCTTTGCCCAGCAGGTGGCCGATGATGAAGTGCTGGACATCATCATCATCGACAACCATGACCATGGGCTTCACTTTCGAGGCCATGGTTTGCAGGCCGCGCGCTGCCTCGATCTGTGGAGCAAATTCCTCGCTCAGACTCTCAACCCATTGATTGATCGGCTGAATGCTTTCACTTGCATCCTCCAGACCACGCGCGATCTGGGTTTGCTTCAGCTGGTCAAGCTCACGCTGGAAGCCGGTTTTGTCCTTGATGTCGACAAGGCTGCTGAGAGAGCCGCCAGACAGTCGGGCAAAGAATCCGTCGATGGCGGTGTTGATATGGCTGCCTTTTTCGCGCAGGACTTCGCGCAGCTGGTTGATCCGCTGCTCGCCCTTCTGCACATACTGGGACAGCATGGCTTCGAGTTCGGCGATGCGGCGTGCCTGTGCGGCGAACTCGCTGCTTGATGGCTCGGCTATGTTTGACGATTGCCTGAGCGCATGAATGACGGCCATTGGCAGGCGTGGCGTGTCATTGACCATGGGCCAGAAGAGGATGTAGTCGTCAAAATATTCCTTCTTGCACAGCTCATAGACACGCTTCAAGTCATCCTTGTTGCAGAGGATCACGGTCCGGTGCGGAAGCGTATGTATCTGGGCGCTGAGGCGATACAGGCCCAGATAGTAGCGCTCGGCCTTTTCAAGATTGTCGAAGGCCAGGATCAGGACTTCGGGCTTGTACTTATCGAAATCCTGAACGGCGCGGTCCGGATTGGTGCTGATGGAGATATTGTCGAATTCGTCGCTCAGCAGCCTGCGCACCAGCTGGGCGTCGATGACCACTTCGGTTGCAACCAGGATGCGTGCTTCTCGTCTGATGTCCATCTCAAGCCTCCAGCAGCTCGGCCAAGCGGGTTTGCCATGCAACATGCCATGTATCCAGCTCTTCAGCCGGCATGGGACGACCAATGAAGTATCCCTGCGCATAATTGCAGCCACATGCTCTCAGCATGTGCCAATCGGCGATATCTTCGACACCTTCGGCAACACTGCGCATGCCGAGCCGGTGCGCCAGGCTCAAACTGGCATCCAGAATTGCGCACAGTGACGCATCGGCGTGCGCGCCATGCACGAAGCTTCTGTCTACCTTGAGTTCATCAAAGGGAACATCACGCAACTGGGCCAGCGAGGAGTGGCCGGTACCGAAATCGTCAATCGAGAGGCTCACGCGCTTCAGGCGCAGGCGGGTCAGAATGTCGAGGGCAGCGAGTCGGTTCGACATCAGGCGTGACTCGGTGACTTCGAGCACCAGGCTGGTCAGGGGCACACCCAGTCGGGTGGCTGTTTCGGTCACGAGTTCCGGGAAACCCAGCTCGGTCAGATCGTCCATGGACACATTGACCGCAACGCTGAAACTGAGTCCGGCCGCCTGCCATTCGCTTGCCTGGGTCAGCGCATCGACCAGCACCCTTCGAGTCAGCCGGGTGATGAGGCCGGCATCTTCGGCGACAGGGATGAACTGGTCCGGCATGACCAGCCCATCTCGCGGATGCAGCCAGCGAACCAGTGTTTCCACGCCGACCAGCTCACCGGTTTTCAGGGATACCTTGGGCTGATAGACATTTCTGAGCTGCCCCTTGTCAATTGCCTGTTCGAGCTCGGTGGCGGCGTATGTGGCGCGTTTGCGCTCGGAGCTCACAGGATCAGGTCTGTGCTTCGAGAGCAAGGCCTGGATCTGCTCGGGAGAGGCCGGCTTGTGCAAAACGCCAAGAATATTGATTGCATGAGCGCGTGCGACCCGCTCAGCTGTCTGCAGAATGCGCTTGTCCTCGCCACTGACCAGGATCAGCTCACCTGCATAGCCGAGCATTGCCAGCTGGCGCACAAACTCGACCCCGTCCATTTCCGGCATCTGCAGGTCGCTGACAATCAGGTCAAGCGCCTCCTTTTCCGCGCGCAAATAGGCGGTGGCTTCGGCGCCCGAGGTACATGTGTGCACATGATCGTGCCCCAGTGTTTTCAGCTGATGAGCGAGCAGCTTGAGAGCAAATGGCTCGTCATCCAGGGCCAGAATTCGCAGTGAACCCGTGGTACTCATGAGACTAGGCTCCTTGCTTGAGATAGTTTGTGATGGCGGCCTCCACTTTCCTGAAAGCGCCCGTGGCCTGTGCCATGCGCGCGGTCACGGCAGCGGCATCGTCCTGCTTGCCTGCCTGCTCGATCAGTTCGCAGAGCTCGCCGAGGCCGATTGCGCCTACGGCACGCGATGAAGACTTGAGCTTGTGTGCGGTGGCTGCAGCCTGACGGTAGTCACCCGCCGCCACCGCGCTGACGAGTTCGTCCACCTGCTTGCGTGCGCTTTTCAGATACTCGCCCAGCAGTTCGTTGATGTAGCTAGCCTCTTCGCCAAGCAGTTTCCTGAGGATATCGAAGTCCACCTGTCCGTGGTGGGTTTCAGTTGAGGGGTTTGCCTTTGCAGCCTCGCCGGAGGAGGCGGGCAGGGAAGCCGGTCCGCCCACCGCAGGCAGTGGCAGCCATTTTTCAAGAAGCTCGGCAAGGACGTGCAACTGGATGGGTTTGGTCAGATAGGCATCCATGCCGGCGGCCTGGGCGCGTTCGGCTTCGCCCTTGAGCGCATTGGCGGTGACTGCGATCAGCGGGATGTGCCGGTCCGGTGTGTTCTGTTCATGCGCCCGGATCGCCATGGCGAGGGCATAGCCGTCCATCTCCGGCATATGTACATCACTGAGGATAAGGTCGTAGTGCTTCTGACGATACAAGGCAAGTGCCGCCACGCCATCGCTTGCAAGATCGGCCTCAAGGCCCAGCAGGCCGAGCTGGCGCAGGATGACCTTCTGGTTGGTGCTGTCATCCTCGACCACCAGAAGGCGCACGCCCGGACGTGGCGACAGCGACTGTGGCGGGTGGGCAGCCTCGTTGTCCGGACTTTCCGGTGTAACAAAGGGCGAACTGCTGGCACCGCAAGCCAGGGCAATCGCCTCAAGCAGGTTCTTGCGGCGCAAGGGCGTGACATCCAGCCGTATCGGTCCGCTTGTATCGATGCGGGCGCGCTTGCGCCTGCCGTTGGAGAGCAGCAATGTGGCATGCGGGAGACTCAATCCCTGCTTCTGCAGATGCTGTGCCAGTACTTGTGGCACCAGAAGGGCAGTCCTGTCATTCTTTGACATCAGGACCGCGGCCTCTTCGAGGCTGTTCACGTAGCTGAATTGCATGCCGGCATGTGCGGCATAGATCTGCATGCTTTCGGCGATCGAACCATCGCGGAAAACCTTGGGTAGCTCCTCAGGGGCCGAGTTAAGCCACAGACAGGTCACGCCTTCAAGCGCATTGCTTAGCTCTGAGGTTTTATGGCTGGAGGGGGTATAAGGCAGGCAAACCCGGAAGTGCGCCCCCTGGCCGGGAGCGCTCTGTGCAGTAATGTTGCCCTGCATCATCTCGACGAGACGGCGGCAGATTGCCAGCCCCAGACCGGTGCCTCCGAAGCGCCGGGTAGTGGAGGACTCCGCCTGTGTGAACGAGGTGAACAGATTGGGCAGGATTTCCGGTGCAATCCCGATGCCATCGTCAATCACATTGATGACAAGCTGGTTTTCGTGATCCGGCAAGGGCTCCAGGCGGATCAGGACCTGGCCGGGGCGGTTTTCATCTCCCGCGGAAAACTTGATGGCATTGCTGAGCAGGTTGAACAGGATCTGACGTATTCGCGTCACATCGCCGATCAAAACATCTGGCAGATCAGGGTCGATGAACAGGGAAAGTTCGACATGCTTGTTGTGCGCGATCTGCTGCTGCGAGTCCAGTACGCCCTCAATCACGTCTGCCAGGACCAGGTCGGAGAGGTCCAGTTCCAGCTTGCCCGCCTCGATCTTCGAGAAATCAAGGATGTCGTCGATGATGGCCAGCAGGGAAAACGCCGAGTCACGTATGGTGCGCACGGTATCGGCCTGACTTTCGCTGAGCCTGCCATGGGCAAGCACGTCGATCATTCCAATCACGCCGTTCATTGGCGTGCGGATCTCGTGACTCATGGTCGCGAGGAAGGCCGACTTGGCCCGGGTCGCCTCTTCGGCATCGCTCAGCGCCCGTTGCAGGCGCTGGTTCGCCTCGCTCAGTTCCAGGGTACGCAGGCGCACGTTTTCGGCCAGCATCGCGCGTTCTTCCTCGATGGCATTATTGGCCGCAGTGAGTTCCGCAGCGGTTCGCTCAAGTTCGTTCAGCGTACCTTGCTGCTCGGTGATGTCGCGTGACAGGGCGAGACAACGTTGCGCTCCGCCAGGAAGCTCAACGATCTGATAACTGACCTCGACGGGAACTTGAGTGCCGTTGCGCCGACGGAAACGGGTTTGGGTGCGCAGGGATTCCGATTCGCGCGCGAGCAGGGGAGCGAGAAACACCCGGAACGAGGCTTCGTCATGCTCCATCGGGATGGCATGCGCCGGTGTCGCCAAAAGCTCGTCACGGCTGTAACCGAGCTGATGCGAAGCGCCCTGGTTAACATAGCTGAGCTTCAAGGTTTGCGCATCGAAGATGAAGGCCCCGTCCTGGCTTGCATCCAGCATGGCAAGCGATTCGCGCATGACCCGTTCGGACTCGACACGCTCCGAAATATCGCGGATCGAAGCGATGACATAGGTGCCATCCTCCCATTCGATCGGGCTCAGGCTGATATCAACCGGGAACGATGAGCCGTCTTTCCTGAGCGCCCTGAGGTTGGGGAGATTGCTTCTGCCCATCTGGCGGGGCGTTCCCGTACGTGCGTAATCCTTGAGCGTCGCGGAATGGCCGATTCTCAGATGCATGGGAACAAGGATCTCAATGGGCTGTCCGATGAGCCCGTCACGCGCCCAGCCGAACATGCTCTCGACGCGCCGATTGACCTGAACGATCTGGCCTGTCTGATTGACCATCAGGACGCCATCCGGCGCAAATTCGATCATGTCCTCGAGGCGTTTGCTCAGGCGCATGCGCTCGGTCACGTCGCGTATCGTGATTACCGCCCCCTGAACCGTGCCATCGACATCGCGTATCCGTGCGCCGTTCACGAGAATGAACCTCGGCGGCCTGCCGTCAGGCAGGATCACCGCGACTTCGACATCCTTGACCTCTTCCCCGCGCAGTGCACGCAACAAGGGAATCCGGTCAGGAGTGACCTCAGTTTTGCAATCAATCTCGTACAGGCCGTAGCGGGCGGCCAATGCTTCGGGCGGCGTGGTTTGCCATTCCGAGCCCATGTCGAACCATTCTCGCGTGGATCGGTTGACCAGACTCAGATGTCCGTCGGCAGTGCATGCCGCGACACCTTCGCCCAGATTCTCCAGGACCATCTGGATCAACATCTGCTGTCGATGCAGTTCTCCAGCGACGACTTTCTGCTCGGTAATATCCTGAATGATCGATACAAGGTAGTCAGCCTCGCCGGGATCTGTCCTGACTGCCGAGACGGTTTCCTGGAGCCATACCGTGCTGCCGTCTCTGTGGATGCAGCGTTTCTCGATGGCATAGGAGCCGATATCGCCATTCCACAGGCTCTGCTCAAGTGCCATCTCCCTGGTCAGATCATCGAGATGGGTGAATTCCGCGATCGCCCTGCCTTCCAAGGCATCGATCGAGTAGCCGAGCATGCTGGCAAATCTTGGATTCACAAGGCGCAGGAGCCCGGCCCGATCGCGGTGTGCAATACCCACAGGGGCGGTTTCCACCGTACTTCTGAACCAGCTCTCCCGTTCCTGCAGAGCGTTGTCATTGACCTGCTTGGACAGGGCCAGGGTTGCCGTCTGGATCAGGATGTCGATGGTCAGGATCATCGCGTCGGTTTTTTCATCCGCTGCCACAGGCAAATACAGCAGCAAAAGGCCATACATCCTGCCGCTGAGGTCGCTCAAGGGGAAGGAGCGAATGCGATCAAAGCCGCAGCTGCGCGCGCCGGATACATGGGTTTTCCAGGCGGGAGCTTCCTTGTAACTCCGGTCAGCCGAACTTGGTACGGGCAGAGGACACTCCCGGAGTGCATCCAGGGCGTTTTCTGACAAGCCGCTCGAAGAGAGCAGGACAGCCGCGTCGGTGTGCGAATCACTATCCGCAACATAGACGGCCATGCCGATATCGCCCGCATCCTCACCGAGCTTTGCCATCAGGCTTGCCAGTGCTGTGCCAGCAGGCTCTCCCGAGACCAGGGCTTGCAGTGCTGATTGCTGAGCAGACAGCAAGCGTTCGGCCGTGCGCTTTTCAGTCACATCGTTTGCCGTGACAAGCCAGGCCAGTCGATTGGCGTAACGGACGGGAAACGAGGAGATTTCAGCCTGGATGATCTGGCCATTCTTTTTCTGATGCAGCCAGATTTCCTTGTTGCTGGGATTGTTGAAGCTTTCGTTCTTGAGCTGCTCTTCAAGCTTGGCGACTTCCTCACTGGGACGAATGTCCTTGAGGGTCATGCCAAGGAACTCTTCCTTGGTATAGCCGTAATGTTTCTGCGCTGCGGCATTTACCTCAACAAAGGCCAGTGTCTCCTCGTCATAAACCCACATGGGCAAGGGGTTGCTCTCGAAAAGATCGTGATAGCGCAGCTCGCTGGCCAGCAGCGCTTCGGAACGTAGCGCGAGATTGCTTTCAAGCTCGGCATTGAAGTTGCGCAGCTTTTCCTCGGCCTCATGTTGAATCGTGATGTCGCGCGAGATGGCCAGCAGCCGCGCCGGGCGTTGATCGCTGCCCATGATCGGTGAGACGGTCACATGCCAGTACTTCATGGTTCCGTCGAGCGTCGGGGTGTAGCCCTGAAACTGGACGACCTCTCCATTTCTGGCACGTATCACCGCATCCCGAGCAAGTCTCTGTGCGTCAGCGGACCAGAAATCGTTGGCCCAGTCGGCATTACGTACCTGCTCGAAATCGCTGACGCACATGAGTCGCCGCCCCGGCTCTGCCATGTCCAGGAGCCTGCCCTCGAGGCTCAGTACCTTGAGGCAGTCCTGGCTGCTGTTCACGATGCTCCGGTTATAGGCATCACTTGCCCTCAGCTGCTCTTCCGCGATTTCGCGTCTGTGCAGTTCTTCGTTGAGCGCCCGGGTGCGTTGCTCAACCTCGGTGGCAATCGCACGGGTGCGACCGGAGCTGGACAGCACGAATATCGTAAACAGGAGCAGGCCTGTCATTGAAGCGAGCAGGAAGAGTCGGGCCTGGGCGCTGTGGCCGGGTAACCAGAAGAAGGCTGCTGGCTGGACGCTGAGTTCAAGCGTGCGGCCGTAGAATTCGAAACGTCGCGTTTCCGGCGTTTTGAAGTGTGCTGAACGGGTTTGCGCGGTCGAGTAGATATGCTCGGGCGCATCGCTGTCCGATATGTCGCGCAAACTGATTACCGTGCCCTCAAGGTCGGCCGATTTTTTGATCTCGAGAACCATTGCAGCGACATCAAATGCTGCAGCGACATAGCCCTTCAAATGGCGTCGCCGCGTATCGGCATCAATTCTGACCAGATCCAGCCTCTGGTCATAGACGGGAATAAAGACGAGCAGTCCGGGTACGCTGGTCTGTATCAGGCGTATGGGGGCCGAGGCGCTCGCCTGACCACTGTCGCGGGCGCGCTGCATGGCCTGGCGGCGGCGCCACTCGCTCGATAGATCGACGCCCAGGGAGCGGCTGTTGTACTCAGCCGGCTGGGTGTACAGTACAGGGAAGCGCTCACGATCCAGGGACACAGGCTCCAGCCAGACATCGGGACTGACACTGAACAGGCTGAAGTCGCCAACACCATTGGCGCGCGCCTGCTGGCGGATTTTTTTGATGTTGTCTGGATTGGTTCTCGGCAGCCAGTGCAGTGCCTGCACCCCGGTCAACCTGAAGTCTCGCTGTACGAAGTGGGAGAATTCGTGGCCGGAGACTTCGCGTGTCGTCATGAGCAGGCGTTCGGCTGCCAGGGCTGCCTCGATACCGAGCAGATACTGGCTGCGCAGGACATGCAGGGCTTCGTCGGTCTGCTCCGACAGCTGTTGGCGTGCAGCCGACTCTTCGGCGCGGTTGAGCCAATAGTAGCCACTCATATATACCAAGGCCGCCAGCAGAAGCGGTAGCACCACCTGGCCAAGGCGTATCCTGTCCTTCATGGCGGCTCTGTCGAGTATCAGCAGAACCACAGGCAGGGTCAGCACGACCCCCGCGGTATCGCCCGCCCACCACAGTAGCCAGGTCGATTGCGCAGCCAGCAGGTCAAGCCGGTTGCTCGAAATGAGCGCAAGGACGGCGAGGCTTGCCCCAATCAGGCAACTGAAGGGGCCACAGAAAAACAGCAGCGCAAATATCGTCTTGTCCTTGAACAGCTGCAGATCCCTGAGCAACCAACGTCTGCCCAGCCAGGCGCCGATACAGGCCTGGGCTGTTGCAGCCGTTGCCAGTGCGGCAGCGAACGCCAATTGCGATGTCGTGAGCGGCTCGGGATTACCGGCAGACCAGAGATAGTGGAGCAGGGCGCCCAGCCACAGCGCCGGCCAGTAACGTAGTCCCCAGACCAGCAAACAGGCCAGTGCGACGCCGGCGGCGGGCCAGATCGGCGATGCATTGCCGGGGAAAATGGAGCTCAGGCGGCCAAGGCTGGCGCACAGGAAATAGACAAGTGCGAGGGCAGCGAAGCGCCACCAGAAATTAGCCGGTCTGACTGTATTTGATGCTTGCCGCATCATTCTCTCCTGTTTGCTGCCGGGTGCTTGGAGCTGCAAGGAAAGGTCGCTTGCGTGTGCTCCTGCGAATCTCTGGCAATGGCGAGACCGGCGCTTGGCGGGTGGAGATCACTGTGTTTGCTCAAGGAGATTTTTCTGGGCATTTGAATATTTGAAGCATCGGATACTCATGTCCCTGAGTGCTCAAATGACAGCGCATGTTTTGCGCAGAGAGTACCAGAAACAAAGTTCATATCTTGTGGCTGTAATACTCATTTGAGCTTATGCTACGGACGTAAATACGTCTCACAAAACCATACCTAAAACAGGGTTAACCCTGCTGACAGAGAATGCCGACAGCATGAGCGACAACCCAGATTTCCCTGGCTTTGTGTCCGAGCCCTGTGGCTACAATCAAACCCTCCTGTTTGTCGCCAGTCGCCTGGGGCATTTTGGTGGCTGGGCCTACGAGGTTGAGCACGAAAAACTCTTCTGGTCAGGCGAGGTCCGCGCGATACACGAGGTCGATGCCGACTACGAGCCGGACATTTCTACGGCCTTGCAGTTTTACGCACCGGAATGTCGCGCCCAGGTTGCGCAGCAATTTGCCGCTTGCCTGGCCGAGGGACGCTCGTTTGATGGCGAATATTCCCTGATCACGGCACACGGCAATCTGCGCAGGGTGCGCAGTATCGGCGAGGCCAAGCGTGATGGCAAAGGTGTGATCATTGCGATCCACGGCGCGTTTCAGGACATCACCGAACAGTTCGAGCACCGCAGTCGCCTCGCCAGGAGTGAAGCCACCCTGACTGCGGTATTCGCACAAAGCCAGGCCTATCAAGGTGTTCTCGACAGGCAAGGGCGGCTTCTGTTTGCCAACGAAATCACCTTTACCTCGTGCGGCTACCGTGAAGAGGAAGAGGTGGGACGGCTGTTCTGGGAATGCAGCTGGTGGAACCGCGACCCGGTTCTGATGGCCGAGATGCAAGGGATTGTCGAACAGGCTCTGGCGGGGGAGAGCGTCTTCCGCGATCTGGACTATTTCATTTCAAGTGGAGAGATGCGCCAGCTGCATTTCTCTGCGGTCCCAATCAAGATTGAAGCAGAGCGTACAGCGCAAGTCCTGGTCAGCGGCATGGACATCACCTCGCTGAAGCGCCAGGAAGCATTCCACGTCAACCTGCGCCGGCTTCTGGAGAATATTGCTGCCAGCCATCCGCTCACGGACAATCTGCTGGGCATACTCCTGCTGATCGAGACACAGCTTAACCGCAAGAAGGCTTCAATCAATCTCCTGTCAGCGGATGGGAGTCGATTGGCGCACTGCTTCAGTCTGAAGCTACCCGCCGAGCTCATGCGATCACTCGAAGGGCTGCCCGTGGGCCCGCACCATGGTTCATGTGGAACCGCAGCCTTCGAGAAGAGAATTGTCGTCGTAAACGACATCCAGACCGACCCTTTGTGGGCTGAATATCGTGCACTGATCGAACCATATGGATTGCGCAGTTGCTGGTCCTTGCCGATCTACGACGCGAATCGGCGCGTGATCGGCACCTTTGCCATCTACGATACCGAACCGTCCAGCCCTGCACCCGGCGAGCTGGAGCTGGTGGCGGACTGCGCTCACATCGCAGGTATCGCGATTGAGCGGGCGCAGTCGGAAAGCCAGCTGAACTTGCTGGATACCTGCATCGATCACCTCAACGAGGTGGTCATGATTACGGATGCGGTTCAGCTTGACAGCAGCGGACCACGCATCATGTTTGTCAATGATGCCTTTACACGCATGACCGGCTACTCGCGCGAGGAAACCATCGGCCAGACACCGCGCATGTTGCAAGGGCCCAAGACAGACGCAAAGGAACTTGAGCGCATTCGCACTGCGATTGAAGCCGAGACCCAGGTACATGCCGAACTGATCAACTATGCAAAGGACGGGCGCGAGTACTGGGTTGAGCTTGACATCGTGCCGGTACAAAGCGTAGGCGGAAAAATCCATCAGTTCGTCTCGATTGAGCGTGACATTACCGAGCGCAAGGAGAATGAACTGCGCCTGCGCGACAGTCAGGAGCGCTTCCGCTACATCGCCCGCGCAACCAGCGATACTGTCTGGGACTGGAATCTTGCAAGTGACAGCATCTGGTGGAACGACGGGCTGATCCGGCTGTTTGGCTACACGCCGGAGCAAATCGAGAAAACAAGTGCTTCATGGACTTCGCGCATACACCCGGATGATCTGGGCAGGGTGGTTGCGGGCATACATAACTTCATCGAGCATGCCGGCGAAGATGAAACCTGGGTCGATGAATATCGATTCCGCAAGGCCGACGGAAGTTACAGAGCCGTGCTTGATCGCGGTTTTGTCATTCGCGACACCGGTGGCAAAGGTGTCCGTATGGTCGGCGGCATGGTCGATGTGACTGCCCAGCGCGAGGCCGCGCTGGAGACCGCGCGCCTTAACCGCGCCTTGCAGATACTCAGCGCATGCAATGAAAAGCTGGTACGCAGCGTTGACGAGGCTGAGCTGCTGAAAGGCGTGTGCGAAATCTGCGTGGACAAGGGCGGCTACCGCATGGCCTGGGTTGGTTTTGCCATGGAGGACGAAGCGCGGACGGTCAGGCCGGTTGCGAATTACGGCGATATCAGCCTGCTGCACCAACGCGGCCTCTCCTGGTCGGCGGACAACCCGCTCGGCCTGGGGCCGTCTGGCCGCTGCATCCGCTCGGGAGAGCCTGTGCTTGTCGAGGATGTATCAACCGATCCCGGTTATGAGCCCTGGAGAGAGGCCGCGCTGAGCCTGGGCTATCGTTGCATCATTGCCTTGCCTTTGCGTGACGGGAATCACTGTTTCGGTTTGCTGGGACTTTATGCCGGAGAAGTTCGCAATGTCAGCCAGGACGAGCTCAGTCTCCTGCAGGAAATGGCCAACGACCTTGCATTTGGTCTCCTGAGCGTTCGCGCCCGTCACGAGCAGCAGCGCCTGCAGAGTGCGCTGGTCAGAGTCTCAACAAGTATTACCGCGCGTAGCGGGAAAGGGTTTTACCGCGAGCTGTTATTGAGTGCGACCACGACGCTGGAGGCCGATGCGGGTGTCATCGCCATGCTGGATCACCGTCAGCAACTTCGGGTAGTACCCTTGTGCACCGTTGTTGACGGCGTTCAAAGCAGGGATGTGTCATTTGCCATCCAGGGCACGCCTTGCCATGAATCGCTTGGTTTGCACGGTAAGGTGGTCCTCAAGGATCTGGCCACTGCTTATCCGAATGCACTTTCATTGCTGTCAGTGGGTGCCGAGGCTTACATAGGATTGCCCTTGCAAGGTTCCGATGGCAGACCGCTGGGCCTGATTTTTCTGCTGTACCGAAGACCCATCGTCGCAAGTAACTTCGTGCTTTCCACCCTGAAGATTTTTGCTTCAAGGGCAGGGGGCGAGCTCGAGCGGCAACAGTCGGAAGCGCAGCTGCGCGAGCAGGCCTCTCTTCTGGACAAGGCGCGTGACGCCATCATCGTACGCGATCTTGACCACCGCATTCTGTTCTGGAACCAGGGCGCCGAGCGGCTTTACGGCTGGGCCTCGATGGAAGTGGTCGGACAGCCGATTGACCGTTTGCTGCACAAGGATACGCTGTCCTTTGAAGATGGCACCCACAAGGTTCTGCAGCATGGTGAGTGGGTGGGCGAGTTGCGCCAGTTCGACAAGCAAGGGGCGCCTATCTGGGTAGAGGCCCACTGGAGCCTGGTCCATGACGATGCCGGACAGCCTTCCTCGATTCTGGCAATCAATACCGATATTTCTGCGCGCAAGGCCAGTGAACAGGAAATCTACACCCTGGCCTTCCATGACAGCCTGACCGGCCTGCCCAATCGCCAGCTCTTGCAGAACCGACTGCAGCAGGCAGTCGTAAGCTCAGCTCGCAGCCATGAAAGCGGCGCCATCCTGTTTCTTGATCTGGATAATTTCAAGGTCCTGAACGACACGCAGGGTCACGATGTCGGTGACAAGCTTTTGATCCAGGTTGCACGTCGCCTGGAAGGGTGCGTCAGAGAGAGCGATACCGTTGCCCGTCTTGGCGGCGATGAGTTTGTGGTGATGCTGCCCAGCCTCGGCACGATCAGGCATGAGGCCGCAAAGCAGGCGCAGATCGTTGCCAACAAGATCATTGACGTATTTGGCCAGGCGTTTGACCTGAATGGCTATGCGTACTCATGCACGCCCAGCATCGGTGTCGCCTTGTTCAGCGATGCCGGCCACACGGTGGATGACTTGCTCAAGCGCGCCGACCTTGCCATGTATGAAGCAAAGGGAGCGGGGCGCAATGCCGTGCGTTTCTTTGATCCGGAAATGCAGGAAGCCGTTTCCAGGCGTGCGCAGATGGAGGACGATTTGCGACGGGCCTTGCTGCGGGATGAGTTTGTGCTCTTTTATCAACCTCAGCTCGATGCCGACAGCCGCATGTTTGGTGCGGAGGCCCTGATCCGCTGGATGCATCCCGAGCAGGGCCTGCTTTCACCTGCGCACTTCATTCCCGTGGCAGAGGATAGCGGACTGATTCTGGGGATTGGCGAATGGCTGCTTCATTCTGTTTGTGAACGGCTTGTTGCATGGTCTGCGCATCCACAGCGGTCGGGATTATCCATTTCCCTCAATGTCAGCGCCAGACAGTTTCGACATACTGATTTCTTCGGGCAGGTGCGCGAGGCGCTGGAGCGCACCGGAGCCAATCCCAACCGTCTCAAGCTTGAGCTGACCGAGAGTCAGCTTGTCGATGACATCGAAGAAACCATCATCAAGATGCAGGAACTCCAGGCGCTGGGGGTCAGTTTCTCGCTTGATGATTTCGGCACCGGCTATTCATCACTGTCATACCTGAAGCGCTTGCCCTTGTCGCAACTCAAGATAGACCCTTCGTTTGTCCGTGAAATTATCGAGAATCGAAGTGATGCCGCAATCGTTCGCACCGTGATTGCCCTGGGCCAGAGTCTTGGGCTGGACGTAATCGCCGAAGGTGTTGAAACCGTAGCCCAGCGCGATTTGCTTTTCTCCCTGGGCTGCATGAACTATCAGGGCTATCTATTCAGCCCGGCAGTTCCCATTCGGTCGTTCGAGGCGTTGACTTTCGAGCCTGCGTTGCCATCCACCGATAGGTGATTTATTTCCTTAGCAGGGACCCGGCAGTCCCTTGCTTGTCCATCATGTTTTACATAATACACATTATTTTATCCATCCATCCCAAATCTGATCAATCTGATACCCGCAGCAACGGCTTTCCCCTTGTGTACTGTCATAAATTCAATGACAATCCCGCCCCCATAATTTAGGACAAAACAATCATGCCGCGACTGACACAGAAAAAACGCACAGCCCACCTTTTAGGCCACGTTCGCACCCGGAAATCGCCCCGCAAGAAGCTGATTCACCGCGACCCGGTACAAAACGAACTTTTCGCCGGAAACCCTACCGTTACCCAATCGGACGTTGAGGAATACATGCTGCGCGTCCTGCACTGGCCGCCCGACGACCGCCGCCGCCGCACGCTGACCCCTTATATGAACATCCCCGGTAAAATCGCGGCGCTCAAGCAATCCGGTACACTTTCAGATATCTACAACACCCAACGGAGGCCGAATGAACCGATTTTCTAAAGCCGTAGCAATGTCCGCCCTTGTCCTGTCGGGCTGCGCAACGACCGTAACTAAGGATGTTTCACCTTCGTTTGAGTTTGCCGGCCCCACCGGAAAAAACCAAATCGTTACCGGCGAAATCATCAAGACGATCAATCAAGGCCTGAACGTAACATGGACTTACGTTCTATCCGTTCGCCTCGATGGCACCGAAATCATCCGGGGAGGCCTTGACCCGTACAGCTTCGCTGGAACCGTTGTAGGACGATCCGACGGGAAACCCGCCCTTGCAAACTGCACAGCCATTCGGCGCTCTCCGCAATGGTCAGACGTTACTTGCCAAATAGCCCTCGACGGCAAAACAGTTGGAAAGCTCACTTTCTAACGCCCACAAAAAAGGCCGCATCAAGCGGCCTTTCTTCATGCTCCCGGCAGTGTGAAGTTTTTCCTGATATTCGGCGGCAACGCCCGCACGACAGCAGCAGCCAGCAATGCGCCCGCGCAGACGATCAGCGCCTCGCGCACGACTTCGGGCATGGTCGGAATCCACTTAGGCATTTTTCGCCCCCCACAGAAACTGCCGCACCTCGTCCAGATCGCGGCGCATCCAGCGCATTTCCGTCTTGAGCACACCCCACACCGCGCCGGCACTGAAAATGCCGGTAATGACGCCCACTACAATCGACTGCAACAACTCCGTCACTTCAATACCCCCTTGCTTTTCAGCTCGACAATGCCCCAGATCGCGCCGGTAATGCCAAGGTATCCGCCGACATACCAATCAGGCAGCGCGGCCAGCGATTCATTGAAATACCTTGCAGCGCCATGCGGGTCAAAATACGCCCACAGGAGCGGCGCGGACCATGCGGCAAAGCTCAGACGCCGGAGCCACGCATCGCGGCCTTCCAGCGCCCGAATTTCCCATTCGTGATTGTTCGCCTGCTGATCAAGCAGGAGGCGGGCTCGGCTTTCTGCCGCTGCCGCCTTGACCTTGCGTGCGTTTTCCTGATCTGCCTGCCATGAACTGAACCAGTTGCGGCCAATATCGACCAGCGCGGAAACGATGAAGTTCATTCGATCAACGCTCCCAAGGCCAGCCGACAGCGGTTTGCGTGCCCCACTTCGACGCGATAGGCGCGGATGTGCCGCGCATATTCACCGGATCATTGTCGATGTAATCGACGCCATACCAGCCGGCCACCGTGCCGCCATACATGGCCGCATTCTGCTTTGCCAGCTCAAGTTTCGGATCTATCGTCTGCGGCGGTAGCGGGTCGATAAGATCATTCAGCCAGCCGCCAATCGTCCAATCAGGATCACCGCTGATCACCTGCCCCGGCCAGTTGCTGGCCTTGAAAAATACGTTTTCATCGCTCGACGGCTTAATTGCATTTGGGAGCGCATCATATGCGCCACTCAGCAGGCCTGTTACCGCATCCACCGCCGCGCCGCCGATGTTGCGGGCAGCACCGCCCACGCCGTTTCGCGTCAGCTTGTATGCAGCATATGCGGCCAATGCGCCGCCGGCCACAATCGCCACCAGATGGGAGTTTTTCAAAACGCGGCCCCCGGTATCACGATGCCCGGCACTGGATCATTGTCTATATATCCATATCCCAGCCAATTCTGCACGCTGCCGCCATATTTGGCCGCATTCTGCTGCGCCTGGGCGAGGATACCGGCATCGGATGCGATGGCCCGCGAATCTTTCCGCGCCATCACGACAAGCGCCACCGCCGCGAGGCTGGCAACGACTAAAGCAATGTCGGCGGGTTTCATGCGACAGCCACCCCGCCGGCACTGGCAAACACAGCCCGCGCACGCTCCCAACTTATCACCGGCTGGCCATACGGCGAACCGGGCAGCGATGCCCACTCCCATGCACACTTGCGCACGGCGCTTTCGAAGTCGCCGCGCATTACGTCAGCCAGCGCACCACGCGCCGCGATGCGTCCCAGCGCGGCCAAGTCTTGATTTTGCGGGCTAAAGTCTTTCAGGCCCATGATGCGTGCGGTTTCGTCCCATGTGCTTGAAAGGAACTGATAAGCGCCCGCCGCCGTGCTAGTCCAGCGGCCCGCCGTCACCTTGACGCGCGGATGGTCGGCATATCCCGAGAACTTGCCGCCGCCGTAGAGGCGCGAATATCCGCCGGCATCCGCCGTGCCCTCGCCCGTCCTGATCACTTTCAGGAAGGCTTGCACGTTTTCATTGGCCAGCATCGCCGCCGTGATAGTTCGCATTGCCGACAGATTCAGACGCGCCATTGCACCCTCCAAATAATCCGCAGCCGCTTCGGCTGCATCCGTTACCTGCTGGACCACCCCGCCGCCATTGAATCCCGGCATCGGGTCGTCCGTCTTGTTTCCGTTGCTCATGCCTGTTTCCCTTCTTAAGTTGCCACTTTGAAAAACGCGAGGCATGAGATACGCCCCGCAACACATCGCGCACGCCGAATGCCGCAGGCGGCGCAATTTCCCCGTATCGCGTCAGCGCAGCCGGCTCCATGCATCCGACCGACTCCCGCCAACGCTCCCCCGGTTTCGTGTAGGCAACCCGCAGCCGCAGCGCCTTGCGCTCGACCACCGGCCCGCCCTGAATTTCCACATAGCGCCGCCAGTTCGCCGTATCGGCAGCAATCCGCGCCGCTTCCAGCGTTTCGCTGTATTCCTCGGAAGGCTCACGCATGCGGCGCAGTTCGCGCCACACACCTACAGGCGCTCCGCCGATTTGCTGGAATTGCCGGATGCCCCACGCTGACGCCCACGCCTCCACCCGCTGGGAATGCGTTCAGGCTGGCCGTTGGTCACATAGCCATAGGGCGCGCGTTCGTTGGCAGTCGGTTCTGATGTGGTTGCCGAGAACCTGGTGTTCTCATCATCGGCATATGCAAACGCACTGCTGACAGCAGCGATTCCGAGCGTGGTAGCAAAAGCAGTTTTGATAATCAGGTGGCGCATGATGGGACTCCTAAGTTGGTTGCAATCAGTTCGACATGTCGTCGAACCGTGAGACCATCTTAGAAATCCGATGCCAACAAACGCCTGACCTGCGCATTACGATCACGTCATCCTGCGTTTATGAACTGCTATCCTCATCGCGCCGACAAATCAATTCGTCCGAGCCCCGGGAGATACATATTCTTGGTGTACCTGACATTTCCTAGCTTGGCCAAAAAGAAACTCGGACTAGCTCGTCAGTGCATAGCCCCAGGACTTATTGACAGAAAAATAAATTCGCCATAATATTCGCCACAAAGTGTGATGTGCGGATAAAGGGGATTTTGTGGCAAAAGATGTAGTGGCTGACGATCTCGGCGAAGTTGAAAAAGACTTCGCCAATTTGGCGCGGCTGGCAGCAAGCGATTCGCTGGAGGATACGCGTCTGTTGCTGGCACGGCTTGTGCGCAAGTATCGTCAACAACGCCCGGAACTGGCAGCACTCCTGGACCAGTCCCTCAAAGCATCGCAGACGCGTTCCGTGGGTAACAACGTCCTGCGGCGTGACATCTCCCCTCCGGCTGGTGAGGCAAATCTGCCGGTGGATGGTGACTCACGTCTCGCCCTAATCCGCGTTTTCGATGACCGCAAAGGACTTGTCGCGCCGATCCTTCCGCCTAACGTGCAGGATGCGATCGGCGCCATCATCCAGGAACGTAAGGAAAGCAGTCGCCTGGCCGCGCACGGGATCAGCCCGACGCGCTCGGCGATTCTGGTCGGCCCACCCGGGGTTGGTAAGACGCTCTCTGCCCGTTGGATCGCCAGTGCCCTCGACAAGCCTTTGTGGGTGCTTGATCTGACCGCAGTGATGAGCAGTCTCCTCGGCAAGACGGGTAACAATCTGCGCGCGGCGCTTGATCATGCAAAGACGCATGGTGCCGTACTCCTACTGGACGAAATTGATGCTTTAGCCAAGCGTCGTAGCGATGAGTCCGACATTGGCGAGTTGAAACGCTTGGTCACCGTGATGTTGCAGGAGGTCGATCAGTGGCCAGACAGCGGCCTATTGCTGGCTGCGACTAACCATCCTGAGTTGGTCGATCCGGCCTTGTGGCGGCGCTTTGATTTGGTTTTGAAGTTCGAGGCCCCCGACGCTGCCGCCATTGCCATGGCTATCGAGCGCTTCCTGGGGGAGGACTTGAAGGTATTCGCCCCCTGGCTGGATGTGCTGGCCGCAGGCATGCAAGGCCAATCACTATCAGATGTCGAACGCAGCATCAATACCTTGCGGCGCGGCCATGTCCTGCAGACCGCACCGGCAGAGAAACTGATTAGTGGTGCTATCGGACAACGACAGGAATCACTCAGTAAAGCCGAGCGCCTGCAATTGGCAATTGAACTGGCCAGGGCTGGGCAGCATACGCATGTGCAGATCAGCCAGATGACGGGTGTCGCCCGCGACACCATACGCAAACATGCGGGGCCTTCGCCTCGCCAGGGACGGGGACATAAATAATGAACACGCGCTACCTGATCGGCCGGGCCGAACTTCTGACTTACCCGATTGAGGCACCCAAGAAGAAACCAGGTAGCAAGGCGCATCCCTATACTTTCAGCGATGCCCGGCAGGTACTTTTACCTGCCATCGAGTCGGCAAACACCGTTTTCCAGACATTGCCGGCGAAAGCTTGCGTCGATGACTTGGCGGTTGCCAGTCTGGTGCTGCATCCGGCCTATTTGGCCAAGTCGTTTTTCCCCAAGCTGTTGCTTGATCAGGTCGGTCTAAGCTCGGTTGGCTCGCGCACCCGTCGCATCAAGCCGCGCCACCAGACCAAGCGCAATGCGCCCGCTGAGGCAGATACGACAGAGTTGTTTGTGGCAGGTACGCGTACCGCCTTGAAACAATTCCCGGATTTCGTGCGCCGCCTGCAGGCTGACATGCCCGCCGCAGAGCAATTTGCACGTATCGAAACTTTTACGGCCATGACGGCGGCCGACCGCCTTCGTTTGGAAGGCACAGAACCAGGACATGTGTATGAGGTTGGCCTGCATTTGCCGCCAGCAGGCGATGCCAATGAGCTGCGGGCTTTATTTGCGGACTATGCCAAGGACTGTGGCTTCACGGTCAATGGGGAGTTTGGCTTCGAGGCGGGGAGCTTGCTATTCGTGGCTGTCGAAGGTGATCGTAGCGGCCTGGAACCGCTCGCTCAATTTACGCTGGCCCGCGTAATCCGCCCTATGCCGCAATTGCGGGCCGCTCGCCCGGTGACGCGCAGCATGCCATTGGCCGTGTCTTTCACATTGCCGAGCGGTGAGCCGCTCTCAAGAGAGCCCAAGGTCGCCGTACTGGATGGCGGTTTGCCCGACACGCATGTCACCGCACCCTATGTACGCCGGTATTTTCTGGCTGATCCGGACGCCAACGACGTGCCGGACTTTGTTGAACACGGCCTGAGTGTCACTTCGGCACTCCTGTTTGGCCCCATCGAACCCGGTGATGCAGCAGAGCGGCCCTATGCGCCTGTCGATCACCACCGCGTGTTGGATGCGCGTATCGAGGGGGAAGACCCTTATGAGCTTTACCGCACCTTAGGTCATGTGGAAACCGTGCTGTTGTCGCGCCAGTATCAATTCATCAATCTCAGTCTTGGCCCAGACATGCCGGTCGAAGATCAGGATGTGCATGCTTGGACCGCAGTCATCGATAGCATCCTCATCCTCCGGAAGCTTTCACACGAAGCGCAAAGTCTCAGCGTTTGACCTTGCCTCGGATCGAGCTGCAGTACAGCG
>JAIEOJ010000234.1 GCA_019750575.1 Rhodocyclaceae bacterium
TCGGTCAGCGACTTGTAGGACTCGGTCAGATCGACATACTTGCCGACGAAGGCGATATTCACTTCGGCCTTGGGGTGCTCGAGTACATGCACGAGCTTGTGCCACACCGACAGATCCGCCGCCTTGGCGAGAATGTTGAGCTTGTGGCAGACGATGCCGTCAAGCATCTGATCATGCAGCATGCCCGGGATCTTGTAGATCGAGTCTGAGTCCAGACAGGAGATCACGGCCTCGGGCTGCACATTGGTGAACAACGCAATCTTGCGGCGCTCTTCCTCTGGGATTGGGCGGTCGGCACGGCACAGCAGGATGTCCGGCTGAATACCAATCTCGCGCAGTTCCTTGACCGAGTGCTGGGTCGGCTTGGTCTTCAGCTCGCCGGCGGTCGGAATATAGGGCAGCAGCGTGAGGTGAATGAAGCAGGTGTTGTCCCTGCCCTCTTCAAAGCCCATCTGGCGAATGGCTTCCAGGAACGGCAGCGACTCGATGTCGCCGACGGTACCGCCGACTTCGACGATGGCCACATCGGCACCTTCGGCGCCGGCCTTGACGTTGGCCTTGATCTGGTCGGTGATGTGCGGAATGACCTGCACGGTCTTGCCGAGGTATTCACCACGGCGTTCCTTCTTGATCACGGCCTCATACACCTGGCCGGTCGTGAAGTTGTTGCGCTTGCCCATCTTGGCATGGGTGAAACGCTCATAGTGACCGAGGTCGAGGTCGGTCTCGGCGCCGTCTTCAGTAACGAAGACTTCGCCGTGCTGGAACGGGGACATTGTTCCGGGATCGACGTTGATGTAGGGATCGAGCTTGAGATGGGTGATGCTGAGGCCGCGGGATTCCAGAATGGCTCCCAGCGACGCGGCGGCGATGCCCTTGCCCAGAGAGGACACGACACCACCGGTGACGAAGACGTATTTGGTCATGGCGAAGCAGGTGCGGGAAAGCCAAATGATACCGAAAAAGCCTGCCCGCCTCAATCACCGGAGGCGAGAAACATGCGCGTGAAACGCATCATTCGACTGCGCAGGGGCGCTGTCAGGCGGCGTTCGGGAAATCCGCGAGGGGCGGCAGGCCGTGACGACGGCGCGCCTCGTTGCAGGCGTCATCGCCCATGCCGAGATGTGCGTAGGGAGCGAATTCGCGGCAGGGAGACGGACGAAACTCGTAGATGCCGCAGCCGACTTCCTCGCCTATGGTGCCGCGCAGGGCGACACAACGGGGCGGCTGGCGATCGGTGCCGCGCATGCAGGCCATGACGTTGTTGATTTTATCGACGAGGCCGCTGGGCACGCTGCCGCCGGGAAGCTCGTCTATCTCGCCCGCATAGAAGGAAACGCGATAGGTGGCGCAGCACGCGCCACACTGCTGACAATGGTTGAGTTCGCCTGCCATCGCGCTCCGCTATTTCTATTTCAGAACAGGGCGCTGCCCAGATACCAGCTGATGGCGGAGATGATGGCGCTGGCGGGAATGGTCAGCACCCAGGCCCACACGATGCTGCCGGTCACGCCCCAGCGTACCTTGCTCGGACCGCGCGCCGCGCCCACGCCGACGATGGCGCCGGTGATGGTGTGCGTGGTCGACACCGGTACGCCGAGGAAGGTTGCGAAGAACAGGGCAAAGGCACCGCTGGTCTCGGCACAGGCACCGCCGACAGGACGCAGCTTGGTGATCTTCTGGCCCATGGTCTTGACGATGCGCCAGCCGCCGAACAGCGTGCCCAGGCCCATAGCCAGGTAGCAGGTGACGATGACCCAGGTCGGCGGCATGGCATCGCTCTGCGCGACGTAGCCGGTGGCAATCAGCAGCAGCCAGATGATGCCGATGGTCTTCTGTGCGTCATTGCCGCCGTGACCGAGGCTGTAAAGAGAACACGATGCCAGCTGGATACGCCGGAACCATCGGTCCACCTTGCGCGGCGTCATGCCGTTGCACAGCCAGGAGACAATCACCCAGAGGATACCCCCGAGCAGGAAACCCAGGGTCGGCGCGATGAAGATGAAGGCCACGGTCTTGGCGATGCCCGCCCACATGAGCGGATCAAGGCCCGCCTTGGCGATGCCGGCACCAACCAGACCGCCGATCAGCGCATGCGATGAGCTGGAGGGAATGCCGTAGTACCAGGTGATGATATTCCAGGCAATGGCACCGACCAGGGCACCGAAAATCAGGTGTGGATCAACAACGCTGGGATCGACAATGCCCTTGCCGACCATCGCCGCCACCTTGAGTTGAAAAATAAAGATGGCAGCGACATTGAAAAACGCCGCCAGGGCGACAGCCTGATGCGGCTTCAGCACGCCAGTGGACACCACCGTGGCGATCGAGTTGGCCGCATCATGAAAACCGTTCATGAAGTCGAACACGAGCGCCAGCAGCACCAGCAGAATCACGACCCCCAGGCCGAGGCTTACAGCTTCCATTCAGACGCTCCGCTCAGGAATTCTCGAGGACGATGCCTTCGAGGATATTGGCCACATCCTCGCAACGATCCGTCACAAGCTCCAGCAGTTCGTACAGTTCCTTGAGCTTCAGCACCTGACGCACGTCGGACTCCTCGCGGAACAGGCGGGCAATACCCTGGCGCATGGAACGGTCGGCATCGGTTTCCAGCTGGTCGATTTCCTTGCACAGCTTGAGGATGGCCTGCGCATTGTCCATGTTGTTGAGCAGCACCACGGCGGAACGCACGCGCTCGCAGCAGGACACGCTGAGGTCGGCAATATGGCGCGCTTCCTGGGTCAGCTTGCGCACGTCGTACAGGTAGATGGCTTCGGCGACGTCCTGAATCAGGTCGAGGATGTCGTCCATGCCCGAGATCAGCTGGTGGATCTCGTCGCGATCGAGCGGCGTGTTGAAGGTCTTGTGCAGCTGGGCCATCGTCTCGTGCGTGATGGTATCCGCCGAGGCCTCGATCTCGTCGATGGCATCGGAATGCTTGCTCAGGGTCTGGGGGTCATTCTCGAGAGAATTGACCAGCGCCGCCAGTTCCCGACCGCCCTTGACGATGAGTTCGGCATGCGCATTGAACAGTTCAAAGAAGCTGCCTTCCTGAGGCAGGAAACGGGAAAAAAGCATGGGGACCCCAAATCTTTATTGCTGTTTTATTACGAAGCGCGCAGTCTAACAGCATTCGCCCCCGCATTCAGGCCCGGAAAAGCATGGAAAACACGCCTCAGGGAAACATCGGGGGCGACTGGTATACTCGCCTGCCGTATCTGCCCATTGAATATGAAACGCACCCGTTCCTCGCGTCACGCGCGTCTGACGCCCCGCATCGAAACCCTGGTCCAGCTGGCCGAAGCCTACGCCCGCTCCAGTTCCAGCCTTGAAGACGCTGCCTGGGAGCGCGAACTCGACACCCTGATCATTTCCCTGATCGAGGAACACAACGAGGAAGGACTCAACGCGGCGCTTGACCATCTGCACGGCAGCAACAGCCGCGCCTACGACATGCTGGCAGACATGATCGAGGCGCATTGCGAATGCCTGAGCCTTAGAGACCATGGGGACCAGGACAAGGAATACGATGTGCAACTGATCGCCGTGCCCGTGCTGGCATGGTCGCGCTTCAACATCCCCTCCGGCACCATCCCCGCGCCGCTGCTTGAAACGCTGCAGGTACAGTTGCAGGCCCATGTGCTGGCGGCCAATGCCCGCGTTGCCATGGCCAACTTCCTGTTCAGCCCCGATCACCTGCCGCACGGCTTCTGCCCCACGGCGGAGCTGACACGCGAGCTCGGTGAAGCCGCCCTGCACCATCGCAGCGTCTCCATCGACCCGGCGCTGCTGCCTGAAACCATGAAATTCCTGTCCGACACGCGCTATGTGCTGGGTGCCGTGCTCGTACCGCGCGGCGAAGTCCTGTTCCGCTGGCAGGAAAAGGATGGCAAGCGCGACACGGCCGAGCGCAACTGGCTCAACCAGGGCGGCAACGCCATGCAGCCGCTGCTGACCGGCTGCGCCAGCGAACTGCTCCTGCCACAGGCATATTTCACGGCCTGCCGCGACAGCGACCGCGCCTCGCGCCCCTTCTCGCTGCAAGCCTCCATCGAGTTTCTCAAGACCACCCTCGACGTCCCGGCGCGGGCATTGCGGGCCATCGTCGCGCCCTTCTATGAAGACGATCTGGTCGAATACCGTATCGGCTTCACGCAAGGGAACGACAAGCAGGTGATTTATGGCCTGGTGTGGCCGTTGCTCGAAGTTGAGGATGAGAACAGCGACACGCCGGCGCAAATAGAAGCGCTACTCAAGCAGCATGGCATCGAGCAGATCATCCAGCTTGACCACCGCTTCCCGGTCGAATTCTGCGACGACTGCGGCACACCGCTCTACCCCAGCCCCGACGGCGAGATCGTGCATGCCGAACTGCCGGAGGAAGAAGCTGACGCGGTGCCCAGACACCTGCACTGACATGTCCGGCTCCGCAAGGAGCCGGCGAGACTAGAGCCGATACGGCTGCGGATCGATGGCCGGCTCCCGGCCGCTGATCAGGTCTGCCAGCAACTGGCCCGAGCCGCAGGACATGGTCCAGCCCAGCGTGCCGTGGCCGCTGTCCACAAACAGGTTGTCGTAGCGGCTCGGCCCCACATAGGGCACGTTGCTCGGCGTCGCCGGGCGCAGCCCGGCCCAGAACTGCGGCGCCTCGTCGCTGATCGCCAGCGGAAACAGTGCCTGTGTACGCCGGATCAGGGCTTCGCAGCGCACCGCATTCAGGCTGGTGTCGTAGCCGGTGAACTCGGCAGTACCGGCCACCCGCAGGCGATTGCCGAAACGCGAATAAACCAGCTTGTGGCCATCATCGATAATGCTGACACTGGGCGCGACGGCATCCTCGCGCAGGGTCAGCGTGGCCGAATAGCCCTTGCCCGGATAGATGGGCAGGGTCAGGCCCAGCGGGCGCAACAGCAAGGGGGTGTAGCTGCCCAGTGCGACCACGTAACGATCTGCGCTCAGCAGCTCGCCATTGTCGAGGCGCACGCCGCTGATACTGCCTGCCTGCGTCTGCAGAGAACTCACCGCACTGCCGTAGCGATACACCACGCCACGCTCGGCGCAGCGGGCCGCCAAGGCCTGCGTAAACTTGTGCGCATCACCGGATTCATCGTCCGCCGTGTAGGTGCCGCCAACCAGAGGCCGCGTTGAATGGCGCAACGCGGGCTCGATCTGCATGCACTCCTCCGCCGTCTTGACGAAACGGTCGCAGCCGTACTGACGCATCAGCTCGGCCTGCGGAATCGCATGCTCGAACTCGCGCGCATCGGTGTAGACATGCAGTATGCCGCGCTCGAGATGATCGTATTCCAGCCCCAGTTCCGCCCGCAGCGCCTGCAGGCAGTCGCGGCTGTGCAAAGCGAGCTTGAGGATGGCAATGATGTTGGCGCGTGTGCGCGCCGGTGTGCATTCGCGGATGAAACGCAGGCCCCAGGCCCACTGCGCAGGATCGGCGCGCATGCGCCACAGCAAGGGTGACGACTCATGGCCGATCCACTTCAGCAGCTTGGGCAGGGCGCCCGGGTTGGCCCAGGGCTCGGCGTGACAGACCGAGATCTGGCCGCCATTGGCGAAACTGGTTTCGAGTCCGGCGGCCGGCTGTCGATCAATGACCGTCACCTCATGGCCGGCTGCGCTCAGATACCATGCGGCCGTTGTGCCGACCACACCCGCGCCCATGACTATGACACGCATCTCCCGACTCGCCTCTGCCTGATAATCGGCTTATTATAACGATCCCCACCGATGCCGATAAGGAACCAGGCTGAATGAACCCCGTTGATGACGAAGAACTGAAGAAGCGCCTCACTCCGATGCAGTACTACGTCACCCAGTTCGCCGGCACGGAAACGCCCTTCACGGGTGAGTACTGGGACAACAAGGCCGCCGGCACCTATACCTGCATCTGCTGCGGCACGCCCCTGTTCGAATCGCTGACGAAATACGACTCCGGCTGCGGCTGGCCGAGTTTTTTCGCGCCCATAGCCAAGGAGCTCATCGCGGAAATCCGCGACACCAGCCACGGCATGATCCGCACCGAGGTACGCTGCAAGAACTGCGATGCCCACCTCGGCCACATCTTCGAGGACGGACCGCAGCCCACGGGTGAACGCTACTGCATCAACTCGGCATCGCTGAGTTTCGAAGACCAGAAGTAAAACGCCGATTCGCGCTGCAAATCGACCTGATCAGATAACCCGCTCCAAAGCCTCCATGTCCAAGCTGCTGTTCGACCTGTTTCCGGTCATTCTCTTTTTCGTCGCCTACAAGGCGGCCGACATCTACGTCGCCACTGCGGTCGTGATTGCAGCCACCTTCGCGCAGATCGCCTGGGTGTGGTTCAGGCATCGCCGGGTCGAGAAGATGCTCTGGGTCAGCCTCGGCCTGGTCGTGGTCTTCGGTGGCGCCACACTGCTGCTGCACGACGAGAACTTCATCAAGCTCAAGCTGACCATCTTCTACTGGGTCTTCGCCGCCGTCCTGCTCGGCGCCAGCCTGTTCATGGGCAAGAACCTGATCCGTTCGCTGCTGACCAACCAGGGCAAGTTCGAGATGCCCGACCAGGTCTGGCGCCTCCTCAACAACATGTGGATCGCCTTCTTCGTCTTCATGGGCGGCCTCAACCTGTTCATCGCCCAGAACTATTCGACCGACGTCTGGGTGAACTTCAAGCTCTTCGGCAGCTTCGGTCTGATGATCGTGTTCCTGGTCGCCCAGGGCTTCATCATCGCAAAGTACATCAAGGAAGAGTGACAGCTCGCCATGGCCCACGATGCAAACACCTCGCTCGCTGTGCTTATCGATGCAGATAATGCACAACCTGCCATCGTTGAAGGCCTGTTGGCAGAAATTGCCAAACTCGGCATTGCGAGCGTGAAACGCATATACGGTGACTGGACCAAGCCGAACCTGAACTCATGGAAGCAGGTTCTGCTTGAAAACTCCATTCAACCGATTCAGCAATTCGGCTATACCAGCGGCAAGAACGCCACCGACAGCGCCATGATCATTGACGCGATGGATCTGTTGTACACAAGGAACTTTGGCGGATTCTGCCTTGTATCCAGTGACAGCGACTTCACCAAACTTGCCTCAAGACTCAGGGAGTCTGGCTGCATTGTTTACGGTTTTGGCGAACAGAAAACGCCCAGGCCTTTTGTGTCGGCCTGCGATCGCTTCATCTATACCGAAGTCTTTCTGCTCAAACCAGATAACCCCGATACCTCTCCGTCGGTGGCTATTCCTCAGCGCCCGGGCAAGGAGCTGCGCGGAGATACCTCCCTCATAAGGCTCATTCGCAGTTCGATTGAAGCCAGTTCGGATGAAGCCGGGTGGGCGAACCTGGGCCAGGTCGGCGCTCTCATGAGCAAGACAGCCAACGACTTCGATCCACGCAACTATGGCTATGCAAAATTGAGCGGCCTCCTGCAGGCTATCGGTCTCTTTGATGTCGAACGCAGGGACAACCTTGTTTATGTCAAAGATCAGAAAAAGAAAACCGCGGCAGCAGCAACTGAAAACCAACCACCAAGTAACGAAGGATAAAAATAAATGCTCTACGCCATCATCGGTGAAGACGTCCCGAACAGCCTCGAACGCCGCCTCTCGGTGCGCCCCGCCCACCTTGCCCGCCTGGAAGCGCTGAAGAACGAAGGTCGTCTTTTCGTCGCCGGGCCGTTTCCCGCGATTGATTCGAACGATCCGGGCCCGGCCGGTTTCAGCGGCAGCCTGATCGTCGCCGAGTTTGCTTCGCTTGCCGATGCCCAGGCCTGGGCCGATGCCGACCCTTACGTCGGCGCGGGTGTCTATGCCCGCGCCAGCGTCAAGCCGTTCAAGAAAGTGTTGCCCTGAATACCATGCAGACCTCGGACAAAATGCGCGAGCTGTTGCAGACGCTGCAGCCGCAGAGCATCGAGATCATCGATGACAGCGCCCTTCACGCCGGCCACGCCGGTGCGCGCGAGGGTGGACATTACCGCCTGACCATCGTCTCGGCACAGTTCGAAGGCAGGAAGACCATGGAACGGCACCGCATGGTGTACGCCGCACTCGCATCCCTGATGCAGAGCGGAATTCATGCGCTGAACATCAGCGCAAAGACACCGGCAGAAAGCTGAAGACTCAGGACGCCTCGGCGGCGGGTGCCTCCTGCGCCATCCAGAGGCACTTGCCCTTGCTTTCCTTGTTGATCTCCTGCAGCACTTTCGCGTGCGCAGCCAGTTCGTCCTCGCTGGCACGCAGCACGCGCAGGATCGGGCGGGTGCCGGCGCTGAATTCGAAACTCGCGCTGTCCGCCGGCGCATCCAGCTCCATCAGCAGGCTGTCCTGACCGCGGGTCAGCCAGAGGTAGACTTCGGCCAGCAGCTGGGCGTCGAGCAGTGCGCCGTGGAAGGTGCGGCCGGAATTGTCGATGCTGTATTCGTTGCACAGCGCATCGAGCGAATTCTTCTTGCCGGGGCGCAGTTCGCGCGCCATCTTCAGCGTATCCAGCACGCCGGAGCAAACCTCCTCCAGCGGCGGCAGACCGGCCAGCGCCAGCTCGTTGTTGAGGAAGCCAACGTCGAAGCCGGCGTTGTGGATCACCAGTTCGGCACCGCGAATGAACTCGACAAAGTCCCTGGCCACTTCATTGAAGCGCGGCTTGTCGGCCAGAAATTCGCTGGAAATGCCGTGCACCGCCTGTGCTCCGGGATCAATCTCGCGATCCGGATTCAGGTACTGGTGAAAGACCTTCTGCGTCTGCTTGCGACCAACGAGCTCGACGCAGCCGATTTCAATGACGCGATCCCCCAGCCTGTAATCCAGGCCTGTGGTTTCGGTATCAAGCATGATCTGACGATCGGCCATCCTGTTTCCTCTCAATTCTCAGACAGCCGTTCAGGCTCGCCGCCCGAACGGATTTGCCCATGCTATTTGCGGTGCTGCTCCACGCCACGCCGCGCCAGCGCATCGGCACGCTCGTTCTCCACGTGCCCGGCATGGCCCTTGACCCAGTGCCACTTGAGCTCGTGACGTGCGCACTCGGTATCCAGCGCCTGCCACAGGTCCACATTCTTGACCGGCTCCTTCGAGGCGGTCTTCCAGCCGCGCGCCTTCCAGCCCTTGATCCACTCGTTCATGCCCTTCATGACATATTGCGAGTCGGTGTAGATCTCGGCCTGAACCGGGCGCTTGAGCGCACGCAGGCCCTCGATCACGGCCATCAGCTCCATGCGGTTGTTGGTGGTGGCGGCCTCGCCGCCGAAGAGTTCCTTTTCATGCGCGCCCATGCGCAGGATCACGCCCCAGCCACCGGGGCCGGGATTGCCGCTGCAGGCGCCATCGGTATACAGCTCAATCTTTTCAGACGACATCGTTCAAGACCTTGTCCATCGTTTCCACATTCCTCTGTACCTTGCCATGTCGCTGCACCACGGGCGCCATCGCCTTGGCCGCGCGTATGTCCTTCCAGCTCGGCATGATCAGGCGCATGCCTTCGATGCGCTTGACCGCCTGCAGCATGTACACCCCGCCGGCAAAGGGCCACCAGCGATCGCCGGCGGGCTCCATGAAGCGCCAGCGATTCAGCCATTTCTCCTGCTGCAGCGGCGGCGCATAGCAGCCGAAGCAACCCATGTGGGTTTCCAGATTGAGCAGCTTGCACCAGTCCTTGAGGCGCGGCACGCTGATGTAGCGTCCGCGCCAGGGCGCAGGCGCCGGGCGGCGCGCCAGCCGGCGCCGGCTGCCCCAGAGGCTGAAGGGATTGAAGCCGGTGATCAGCACGCTGCCTTCCGGCATCAGCACGCGTTCGACCTCGCGCAAGACCTGATGCGGATTGTCCGAAAACTCCAGCACATGCGGGAGTACCACGAGGTCGATGCTGGCGGTGGCAAACGGCAACTCCAGTGCACTGGCCCTCACCTGCACCGCTCCCTCATCCGCGCAATAGAAGCGGAAGGGCATGCGGTTGGCACGCAGCAGATCGAGTTGCGGCAGGCCGACCTGCACGGCATTGAAGCCAAAGATGTCGGCGACCAGCTGATCGTGGCGCGTCTCGACCCAGTGACGCACATAACGCCCCTGCTCGCTCTCCAGCCAATCAATGAAACCTGTATCTGCCATCCGAAAAAGCCGGACCTAAGTAGTAAAATCGCAAGTTATGGAAATCACAGCCCTGCCCGCATTCAGCGACAACTATATCTGGGCCCTGCACCGGCACGACGGCCATCAGCAGCATGTTGCCGTCGTCGATCCCGGTGAGGCGGCACCCGTGCTGGACTACCTGCAGCGCAGTGGCGCCACGCTCTGCGCCATTCTCGTCACGCATCGCCATGCCGATCACATCGGCGGCATCAGCGAGCTGCTCAGGCATGCCAGCGTGCCGGTGTACGGCCCCGCTGCAGAGGCCGACAAGATTACCACGCTGACCCACGCGCTGCGCGCAGGCGACACCGTCAATCTGCCGCAGCTGGATGTTGAACTCGCGGTGCTCGATGTGGGCGGACATACCCTCGGCCATATCGCCTTTTACGATGCGCAACATGCCGCGCTGTTCTGCGGCGATACGCTGTTTGCCGGTGGCTGCGGACGGATTTTCGAAGGCACGCCGCCACAGATGCATGCCTCGCTGGCCAGGATCGCCGCCCTGCCCGCCAGTACCCGCGTGTATTGCGCCCACGAGTACACGCAGTCAAACATGAAGTTCGCGCTGGCGGTGGAACCGGGCAATGCAGCCCTGCAGGCGCGCAGCCAGGAGGTGGCGCGCCTGCGCGCCACCGGCCAGGCCACCGTGCCCTCGCGGCTTGACGAGGAGCTCGCCACCAACCCCTTCCTGCGCTGGGATGCGCCCGAGGTGATTGCCGCCGCGCGCAGCTTCAGCGGCAATGACAGGCTTACCAGCCCGGTCGAGATCTTCACCGCCATCCGTGCATGGAAGAACGTCTTTTGAGCGTGCCTACATCCGGATACACCTTGCGCATTGACCTGCGCCTTGCCGCGCAGCCAGAATGCGCGCTGCCCGCGCCGGCACCGCTGCGCCGACCCCACCCTGTTTCCGCCTGATGTCCATCATTCCTAGCAAGGCCCTGCTGGTCCTGATGCTGTGCTGCAGCATGCCGCTGGTCGCCCGCGCCGAACTGCAGCTCAGCAACGAGCTCTCGGTACAGCCCCGCGACACGACCGCCCTCGGCACCGCACTGGACGGCTCCATCACCATCCTGCCGCTGACATTGCGCGAGGACGAACCGCGCATTGCAAGCATCGACCTGACACGGCCGCAGAGCGATCTGCTGCAACGCCTGCGCAACGGCTTCGCCATGCCGGACATTGCCAGCCCGCTGGTGGCGGATCGCCAGGCCTGGTATCTGAACAACCCCACCTACATCAAGCGGGTGCTCGAACGCAGCAAGCGTTACCTGTACCACATCGTTTCCGAGCTCGAGGAACGCGGCATGCCGACCGAGCTGGCACTGCTGCCCATCGTCGAAAGCGCCTACAACCCGCTCGCCGCCTCGCCGGCCAAGGCACTCGGCATGTGGCAGTTCATTCCCTCCACGGGCAAGAATTACCGGCTTGAACAGAACTGGTGGATGGACCAGCGCCGCGACATCATCGCCTCGACCCGCGCCGCGCTCGACTACCTGCAATATATCTACGAGATGCACGGCGACTGGCATCTGGCGCTGGCCTCCTACAACTGGGGCGAAGGCGCCGTTGCGCGCGCCATCGCCAAGAACCAGGCCAAGGGGCTGCCGACCGACTACCTGAGCCTGTCCATGCCCGAGGAAACGCGCTACTACGTACCCAAGCTGCAGGCGATCAAGAACATCATCGCCCAGCCCGAGGTATACGGCCTCAAGCTCGACCCCATGCCCAACCGGCCCTACTTCGGCACCGTGGACAAGCCGGGCGACATGGACATCGCGCTGGCCGCCAAACTGGCCGAAACTCCGCTGGACGAATTCATTGCGCTCAACCCCGCCTACCAGCGGCCGGTCATGCCGGGCGCCAGCAAGTCCCCCATCGTGCTGCCTGCCGAGAAGGTACAGACCTTCCTCGACAATCTCGACGCCCACGAGCAGCAGGACAAGCCGCTCTCCGCCTGGAAAACCTACACCCTGAAAAAAAGCGACAAGCTCGACGCCGTCGCCTCACGCTACGACATCAGCACCGCCTACCTCAAGCAACTGAACGGTATCAGCGCCCGCACCAAGGTCGGCCCCGGCATGACACTGCTGGTACCGGGCAAGGATGCGCCCCAGCCTGCCCAGTTCGCTGCTCTCGACGCCAAGCTGCCGAACCCGCCCAGCGACAAGGCCAAGACCTGCACGGCCAGGAAAAAGGGCAAGACGGTCACGGTGCCCTGCCCGACTGCGGCCAAGCCGGCAGCGAAGGGGAAAACGGCGAGCAAGCCCCCGACCAAGACGGTCAGCAAGGGGGCAAAGACCAGCACCAAGGCCAAGGCAGCGCCGGCGGCCAAACACGCCAAGCCGGCAGCGAAGACCCCGCAAACCAAAAAGAAATGATCAGGCGGCGCCGCGCATGCGGGTAAACGCCGCGGACAGCAGGCTCTGCGTGTAGTCGTGCTGCGGCTTGCCGAGCACGGCGTCGGCGCTGCCGATCTCCACGATCCGGCCCTTGTACATCACCGCGACATCGTCGGCGATGTAGTCGACGACCGCCATGTTGTGGGTGATGAAGAGATAGGCGAGACCCAGCTTGTCCTGCAGCTCCAGCAGCAGGTTGATGATCTGCGCCTGCACCGAAACATCCAGCGCGCTGGTCGGCTCATCGCAGATGATGAGTTTCGGATTCACCGCCAGCGCGCGCGCAATGGCAATGCGCTGGCGCTGGCCGCCCGAGAATTCGTGCGGATAGCGCGTCGCCATGTCGGCGCGCAAACCGACCTGCTCCAGCAGTTCCGCAATGCGCTCGGCAACATGCGCGCGCTGACCGAGGGCGTGCATGCCCTCGGCGATGATGGTGCCGATGCGCAGGCGCGGATTTAGCGAGGCGAAGGGATCCTGAAAGACCATCTGCGCCTGGGCGCGCAAGGGTTGCAGTGCGGCGCCGGAAAGCGCGGTCAGCTCGACACCACCCAGCCTGACGCTGCCGGCCGTCGGTGCGATCAGTTGCAGGATGGCCTTGCCCACCGTGGTCTTGCCGCAACCCGACTCGCCGACCAGGGCCAGGGTACGACCGGCCTGCAGTTCGAAGGACACGCCATCAACGGCCGATACATGCCCCACGGTACGCTGCAGCAGACCCTTGCGGATGGGGAAATGCACCTTGAGGTCCTGCACCTGCAGCAGGGGCGAGGCCGCTACCGCTGGCGCAGTCTGCTGCGGCTCTGTCGGCAGCGGAGTGTTCAGCGTCGGCATGCAGGGACGCGCCGGATCGAACAGATGGCAGCGCACCTCTTGCCCGCCGGCCTGCGCATGCCAGCCCGGTTCGAGCGTACTGCAGTCGGGGAAGGCGACACTGCACCGCGGCGCGAAACGGCAGCCGACGTGCTGCGTATCCAGCGGCGGTACGCGGCCGGGTATGGTACTCAGACGCTGGCCGTGACGCGCGCGCTCAGGCAAGGCGGCGAACAGCTTGCGTGAATACGGATGCGCCGGATTGGCGAAGAACTGCTCGCGCGGCGCCACCTCAATGAGCTGACCGGCATACATGACGCCGACATGATCGGCCATGCGCTCGACCACGCCGAGATCATGCGTGATCAGCAGCATGCCCATATTGCGCTCGCGCTGCAGGGTTTTCAGAAGCTCCAGCACCTGGGCTTGTATCGTCACGTCCAGCGCCGTGGTCGGCTCGTCGGCAATCAGCAGTTCGGGATCGCCGGCCAGCGCCATGGCGATCATGGCGCGCTGCTTCATGCCGCCGGAAAGCTGGAAGGGATATTCATCGAGGCGGCGCTCCGCCTCGGGCAGGCCGACGGACTCGAGCAACTCGCGCGCCCGGCGGCGCGCCGCATCGCCCTGCAGGCCGCGATGCAGCAGCAGGACTTCCTCGATCTGCCGGCCTATGCTCATGACCGGATTGAGGCTGGTCGAGGGTTCCTGGAAGATCATGCCGATGCCGCCGCCGCGCACGCTGCGCATCTCGGCCTCGGTCAGCGAGAGCAATGGCCGTGCATTGCCCGCGGACAGATAGTCAACCGTTCCGCCGCTCAGGCGCGCCGCAGGAGGCAGCAGCCGCATCACCGCCAGCGCCGTCATCGACTTGCCGCAACCGGACTCGCCGAGCAGGGCCAGGGTTTCGCCCGGCCTGATCTCGAAAGACACCTGATCCACCGGACGGCCGTTGCCGATCTGCACGGTCAGGCCGTTTACCTTGAGCAAGGGACTGGCTGCGCTGCCCGTCATCACGAAGTCCTTCCGCGCGGATCAAAGGCGTCGCGCACCGCATCGGCAAACAGGTTGGCGGCCAGCACCAGCACGAACATGAAGCAGAAGGCCGCAATCAGCGACCACCACACCATGGGCTCGCGCGCCAGCTCCATGCGCGCCATGTTGATCATGGTGCCGAAGCTGATAGTGGTCGGATCGACGCCGATGCCGACATAGGAAAGCACCGCCTCGGCCAGCACCAGGCCGGAGAAGTCCATGACCACCGAGATCATGACGATGTGCATGACATTGGGCAGGATGTGGCGCGCCATGATGGCCCAGGAGGACACGCCGAACGCCTGCGCCGCCTGCACGAACTCGAGCTCGCGCAGCTTCAGCGTTTCGGCGCGCAAGAGGCGGCATAGCCCGGTCCAGCTGGTCACGCCCATGATGATACAGAGCGAAAGCAGGCGCGCATCGGCACGTTCGGCGGCGGTACTGAACCATTCCGGATGGGTGTCGATGACGACCTGCATCATCAGGATGGAGGCCGCAATCAGCAGCACGCCGGGAATCGAGTTGAGCACGGTATACAGATACTGGATCAGGTCATCCACCCAGCCGCCCTTGTAGCCGGCGAGGATGCCGAGGAACAGGGCTGCCGGCAGCATGGACAGGGTGGTCAGCGTGCCGATCAGCAGCGCCGTGCGTATGCTCTTGAGGGTGAGGTAGAGCACGTCCTGCCCGACCTTGTCGGTACCCAGCACGTGGTAGTGGGGCATCAGCGCAATCAGCACGCCGCCCGTCAGCAGCATTGCCGCCATGGCCCACAGCAGCGCATCCCAGGCAAACCACTGCGCGCGCGGACGCAGCCAGCGGCGAATCACGGCGTAGAGACCGGCCCACAGTGCAAGGCCCGCGGCGAGACCGATCAGGGCGTGCTGAACGACATCGGCACCGCGGTCTTCGGCATCCTCAAGGTGCTTGCCGCCAAATTTCAGGCGCGGGAAGTCGCGCCCCTGTCCGTCGGCACGGCTCTCCTTGGCGTACAGATGCGTGGCCAGCGGCGCGGAATAGGTCTTCTCGGTCTGCGTGCGCTGCGTCTTCATCAGCGCATCCAGGGCCGATAGCACTTCCACGCTGTACTGCACCGATTCACCCGGCTGCTGCGGCAGGCGTTCGCGATAGTGCATGGAGTCGAGCAGCGCGATCGCCACAAAGAACAGCAGCACGGTCGCCGCCGCCACTCCGGCGCGACTTCCGCCCACCATCCGCCAGGAGGCGGCCAGCTGCGGGCTGCGGCGCGCCCACACGATGCCCCCGAGGCAGATCGCCAGCAGCAGGAAGAACAATGCGTCGGACCAGAGCAGGACGGGCATCATCTCGTTTCAGCCCTCAGTTGAGTCGGATCCGCGGATCGACGAGGGTGTAGGAGATATCGGTCAACCACAGGCCGACGATGTAGAGCACCGAACCGATGAAGACCATGGCGCGCACCACGGCGAAGTCCTGCGCATTGATCGCGTCGATGGTGTAGCTGCCGAGACCGGGAATCGAAAAGAAGGATTCGATCAGCAGGCTGCCGAGAAAGAGCGAGGGAATCACCACCACCACGCCGGTCAGGATGGGGATCATGGCGTTCTTGAGCACATGACGGAACAGCACCGCGAGTTCGGACAGGCCCTTGGCGCGCGCCGTGCGTACGTAGTCGCGGTTGCTTTCCTCGATGAAGATGGTGCGGTACCAGCGCGCCGCGCCGCCCAGCCCGCCGATCACGCTGATGATGACGGGCAGGATCAGGAAGCGTGTCGCATCCAGCCCTGCACCGAGGCCGGAGATCGGCACCAGGTTCCACACCTTGCTGATCAGCCACTGTCCGCCGATGATGTAGAACAGGCTGGAGATGGACATCATCGCCACGCACAGCACCACGCCGCCGAGGTCCAGATAGGTGCCGCGGAAGAAGACCAGCAGCAGGGCAAAGGTGATCGCCGCCCACAGGCCGAGGATGAAGACCGGAATCGCGATCGCCAGCGACGGGCCCATGCGCGTCCTGATCTCGGTCATGATGTCGCGGCCGTCCTCGGAGCGCCCGAACTCGAAGGCGAACATGGACAGGGACTTGTCGAAGAAGATGGTATCGGTGGCCTTGGCCGTGCCCGCGGCGGCGGCATTCCACAGCAGGGGCTTGTCGTAGCCGCGCTCGGCCTTCCACTTTTCGATGGCCTCCGGCGTCACGCGTTTCGCGCCCAACTGCATGCGCGCCATGTCGTCCGGTGTATTGACGATGAAGAAGAGCGCGAAGGTGATCAGGTTCACCCCGATCAGTATCGGAATCGCGTACAGAAAGCGCCGGATCAGGTACGTGAGCATGAGGCGCAGTGTAACGTGCCTCGGGCGGGCCTGCAGCGCCGAATAAGCGGGAAATCACCGGGCCATTAGGCGGCAAATTGGACGGCTGTTCGCCGTACCGCGCAGCCACCTTGTAAAGACTCAGTCAGTCTTCGGCGAGTATCATGTCGCACCTGCCCCCCGAACCGAGCCGACTTGTTCGCCACCTTCACCCACCACGCCGCCCTCGCCACCCCACTCTTCCTGCTGGTGCTGGTCGGCTATGTCCTGATGCGCTTCGGCAAGTGGCCGAGCGAGGTGGCCGACGCCCTGACGCGCTTCGTGTTCACCGTGGCCATGCCGGCCCTGCTCTTCAACCTGATGAGCGACTTCTCCAAATTGCCGCCGGTCGATGCGCGCCTGCTGATCGCCTTCTTTGGCGGCTGCATGCTGACTTTCGTGATCGGCCGCCTGATTGCCTGGAAATGCTTCGGCCTCGACGGCGTCGGCCAGTCCGTGTTCGCCCTCGGCGGCATCTTCTCCAACAATGTGCTGCTCGGTATCCCGCTCGCCAAGCTCACCCTCGGCGACGCCTCCCTGCCGGCGGCGGCGCTGGTGATCGCCTTCAACGCCCTCACGCTGTGGACCATGGTCACCATCTCGGTCGAGTGGGCACGCCACGGCGCCTTCTCGGCCAAGGGCTTCGGCAAGACCACGCTGAATGTGCTCAAGAATCCGCTGGTGTCGGCCATCCTGCTCGGCGTCGCCTTCGGCATGACCGGCCTGCCTCTGCCCTATCTGGTCAAGGAACCGCTCAACCTGATCTCCGCCGCCACCATGCCCATGGCCCTGATTGCACTGGGCATGGGGCTGGCCGAATACGGCATCCGCCAGGGCTGGCAGATCAGCGTCGGCATCACCGTGGTCAAGCTGGTGGTCCAGCCGCTGGTGGTGTGGGGCATTGCCGTGCTGATCGGCCTGCCCGCGCTGGAAACGCGCACCGTGGTGCTGCTCGCCTCCATATCGACCGGCATCAATGTTTACCTGATGTCGCGCCAGTTCAAGAGTATCGAAGGCCCTGTTGCTTCTGCACTTGTTCTGACCACCGTGGTCGCGGCCCTGACCGTGCCCCTGCTGCTCACGCTGACGGAGTAAGAACCCATGATCCTGATGCGCACCGCCGCCATCCGCCAGCTGGAAGCCGCCCACCTGCCGCACACGCCCCTGATGGAACGCGCCGGCAAGGCGGCGGCCGACCTTGCCGATGCCCTGATGCAGGACCGGTGCGGCGCGATCCTGGTGATCGCCGGCGGCGGCAACAATGGGGGCGATGCCTATGTCTGCGCGCGCCATCTCAAGGCGCGCGGCCACAGCGTGCGCGTCGCCAGCCCGGCGGCGGCGCAAGCGCTGCCCGCCGACGCTGAAAACGCACGCGCCGACTGGCTGGCCATGGGCGGCCAGATCGAAGATCGCCTGCCCGAGGCCGGGCATTACGCGCTCGCCATCGATGGCCTGTTCGGCATCGGCCTGACACGTGCCATCGAGCCGCCCTTTGCCGACTGGGTCGCGCTGCTGAATGCGCTGGCCTGCCCGGTGCTGGCGCTGGACCTGCCCAGCGGCCTCAACGCCGACAGCGGTGCCGTCATGGGCTGCTGCGTGCGCGCCAGCCACACGATCACCTTCATTGCCGCCAAACCCGGCCTTTACACCCAGGCCGGCCGCGACCATGCCGGCGTCATTGAGTTCGCGCCGCTGGATATCGATGCCGGCACCTTTGCCGCCGGCGAAGGCCGCCTGATTTCCAGCGCCGATTTCGAGTCGGCGCTGCAAGCACGCCGGCACGACAGCCACAAGGGCACGCACGGCAGCGCCGCCATCGTCGGTGGCGCGCCCGGCATGGCCGGCGCTGCGCTGCTGGCCGGACGCGCTGCCCTGCACCTGGGGGCTGGCCGCGTCTATCTCGGCATGCTGCAAAACCTCGCCGTCGACTATGCCCAGCCCGAACTCATGCTGCGTGAAGTCGCCGATGCCATGACACAGGCCACGGCCATCGGCATCGGCCCCGGCCTCGGTCAGGGCGAAGGCGCGCTGACGGCACTCCGGCTCGCGGTGCAGGCGGACAAGCCGCTCGCCATCGACGCCGACGCGCTCAATCTGATTGCCGCGCACCCGGTCCTGGTCGGCCATATCGCGCGCCGCGCGGCCCCGGTATTGCTGACCCCGCATCCGACCGAGGCGGCACGACTGCTCGATTGCGACACCGCGGCCGTGCAGGCGGATCGCATCGCCAGCGCCTGCCGGCTGGCGCGCAAATTCAATGCTGCCGTCGTGCTCAAGGGCAGCGGCAGCGTGGTCGCCTTGCCGGACGGCCGCTGGTATGTGAATGGCAGCGGCAACGGTGGACTGGCCACCGCCGGCAGCGGCGATGTACTGCTCGGCTTCGTCACCGCGCTGCTGGCGCAGGGCAACGATGCCGCCACCGCCCTGCTTGCCGCCGTCCATCTGCACGGCTGCGCCGCCGACCTGCTGGTCGAGACCGGCACCGGCCCGGTCGGCATCACTGCCAGCGATCTCATCGCACCGGCACGCGATGCGTGGAACGACTGGATTGCCGATGCCCAATAGCGGGGCTGAGTTGAAGGCTGCTGTATCCGCACCGCAAAACGTCATGCGCGGCATCTTCCTGATGCTGTGTGCGGTCCTGCTGTTCGCCTCCATGGACGCCACGGCCAAATGGCTGACCGCGAAATATCCGGTGCCCATGCTGGTCTGGGCGCGTTATCTCGTGCACTGCCTGCTGATGCTGGTCTTCCTGTTTCCCTCCCACGGCCGCCGTCTCTGGTATTCGCCGCAACCCGGCCTGCAGGTGGTACGCGCACTGATGCTGCTCGGCGTCACCGGTTTCACCATGCTCGGCTTCAGACTGCTTTCGCTGACGGTGGCCACCACCATCGCCTTTCTTGCACCACTGCTGGTCGGCCTGCTCGCCGGCCCGGTGCTCAAGGAAAAAGTCGGCCTCATCCAGGCCGTCGCGCTTGCGGTCGGGCTAGCCGGCGTCGTGCTGATCGCCCGTCCCGGCGGCGAAGTGCCGCTGCTCGGTGTCGTCTTCGCCGGCATCGCCGCGCTCTGCTACACCGCCTATCAGTTGCTGACGCGCATGCTCGCGCCATTCGAGAGCTCGGTCACCATGCTCTTCTACACAGCCCTCGTCGGCACTCTGATGAGCAGTCTGGCACTGCCCTGGACCTGGAGCGAAATCCATCCCGATGCCTTCGATACGCTGCTGATCTGCATGCTGGGTGTGCTCGGCGGCAGCGGCCATTACCTGCTGATCCGCGCCTTCCGCATCACACCGGCCTCGACCCTGGCTCCCTTCCTCTACGCCCAGCTGATCTGGGCCGGCCTGCTCGACCTCGTCGTGTTCCGGCATGTGCCGGACGGACCGACCTGGCTAGGCATCGCCCTGATCGTCGCCGCCGGACTGGGCGTGGTCATCAAGGAAAAATTTCAGTCTCCCAAAGCGCCTTGAGTGCCGAATCCGCTGGCGGCTTCGATCCCGCCAGGGGATTTCCTTTGGTCACAGCTCAGCCCGAACGGTGGTTTAAGCATCAGTTTTGTGCTCTACAGTCCGTTCGGGCTGAGCTCGTCGAAGCCGCACAATACAGAGCAGCTCAATGCACCCTCTCGCCGTTGCCGCCCGGCGGATAGAGCATGTTCAGGGCAATGCTGCGCCCGTCGGCCTGCACCATGCGCACATGGGCGCGCGTGAACTCGCGCGCGTGGCGCAGTCCGCACGAGTGAGCGATCATGTCGATCTCGCGATTCATGTTGCGCGCATAGTTGGCCACACGCAGGTATTTCTCCTCTACCACCAGGCCACGCTGCAGCTTGGGATTATGCGTAGTGATGCCGGTCGGGCAGCTGTTGGTATGGCAGCGCAGCGCCTGTATGCACCCCAGCGAGAACATGAAGCCGCGTGCGCTGTTGATGAAGTCGGCCCCGCAGGCCAGGGCCCAGGCCGCGCGCGCCGAGGTCACCAGCTTGCCGGCGGCAATCACCTTGACGCGTTCGCGCAGGCCGGCCTCGATCAGTGCATCGACCACACGCGGCAGGGCCTCGTCGATCGACAGCGACATGTGATCGGCCAGCGCCTGCGGCGCCGCGCCGGAGCCGCCCTCACCGCCATCGACGGCAATGAAGTCAGGCGCCGATGCAATACCCCGCTGCTTGATGCCTTCGCACAACTGGTGCATGAACTCCCAGCCGCCGATGGCCGTCTTGATGCCGACCGGCTTGCCCGTGGTGTTGCGCACCGCGGCAATCATGTCCAGCAGCTCATCGACATTGCCGGCCTCGGGATGCCGGTTCGGCGAGATCGAATCCACGCCTACCGGAATGCCGCGAATCGCGGCGATCTCCGGCGTCACCTTGCCGGCCGGCAGCACGCCGCCCTTGCCGGGCTTGGCGCCCTGCGACAGCTTGATCTCGAAGGCGCGCACATTCTCGTGCGCGGCGAGGATGCGCAGACGCTCGTGCGACAGCCTGCCATGCTCGTCCCGCACGCCGTACTTGGCGGTGCCGATCTGCATGATGATGTCGCAGCCGCCCTCCAGATGAAACGGGCTCAGGCCGCCTTCACCCGTGTCCATCCAGCAGCCGGCCTCGGCCGCGCCTCTCGACAACGCCAGCACCGCCGGTTTGGAAATGGCGCCGAAACTCATGCCGCTGATATTGACGATGGAGCGCGCCGTGAAGGGTTTTTCGCAATAGCCGGCACCGATGACCAGCGGCGGGGTCGGCAGCTTGTCTTCCTCGAGCACCGCAAACGGCGCATTGACGAAGAGGATCGCGCCCGGTTCGTGGATGTTGTAGGTCGAGCCGAAGCCCAGCATGCCGCCCTCGTTCTTGGCCATGCGATAGACCCAGCCGCGCGTGGCCCGGTTGAAGGGCATCTCGTCGCGGTCACCCAGGAAGAAGTACTGGCGAAAGTATTCACCGAGCTGCTCGAAGAAATAGCGCAGATGTCCGATGATGGGATAGTTGCGCAAAATGGCATGCTGCTTCTGCGTGATGTCCCTGACGTAGAAATACACCAGCGCCGCCAGCACCAGCATCACGATCAGGACGCCCAGTCCTGCCTGCAATGCACTTGTCATTGAGTGACTCCCCCCCGGATATTCTTTTTGATGGACAGAGTAGAATTCCCCGTCATTCTCATCGCGGCAACTTATCATGGATTTCAAGGTACAACTCGGGGCTGAAGTCGAACGCAATGTGCTCACCGCACTCGCCGAGGATATCGGCAGCGGCGACCTCACCGCCCTGCTCACCCCGTCCCGCCAGGCACGCGGCATCGTCATCACGCGCGAGGATGCCGTGCTCTGCGGCACCGCCTGGTTCGACGCCTGCTTCCGCCGCCTAGATCCGGCCTCCAGCATCACCTGGTCGGCACAGGACGGCGACCTGATCACCGCCGGCCAGACCCTGTGCGAAATCCAGGCCGACACGCGCGCCCTGCTGACCGCCGAGCGTTCGGCGCTGAACTTCCTGCAACTGCTCTCGGGCACCGCCACTACCACCAAGCTTTTCGCCGGACTCGTCTCGCACACGCAGGCGCACATCGTGGACACCCGCAAGACCCTGCCCGGCCTGCGCATCGCGCAGAAGTACGCCGTGCATTGCGGCGGCGGCTACAACCATCGCATCGGCCTCTACGACGGCATCCTGATCAAGGAAAACCACATCATCGCCGCCGGCGGCATCACCCAGGCCTATACCCAGGCGAAAGCCCTGGCGCATGGCAATGTCTTCATCCAGGTCGAGGTCGAAACCCTCGCCGAACTCGAAGAAGCGCTGGCCTGCGGCGCCACCCTGATCCTGCTCGACAACATGAGCCTCGATCAGATGCGCGAGGCGGTGCAGATCAACAAGGGCCGCGCCAAGCTCGAAGCCAGCGGCGGCGTCACGCTGGAAAGTGTGCGCGGCATTGCCGAAACCGGTGTGGACCGCATTTCCATCGGCAGCCTGACCAAGGACGTAAGAGCCATCGACCTGTCATTGCGACACGTCGAAGCCTGAACTCGCGGAGCGGCCCCGCGGCCGCTCCCTGATTGATTCAGGAAAACGTGCCCGGCTCAGGCGTAGGCGGGTTGTGCAGCAGCGGCCTGATGCCGCAGCGCCGGCAGCACCGAAGGCACCGGATGCATGCGGTTCAGCTCATCGATATCGCCCGCCGCGCCGAGATGACGAGCGCTGTCATACAGCATCTCGGCCATGCCACGCAGCAGGAAAGGCCCCACCAGCTCGGCCTGGCCGAAATCCCGGCCGTCATGCGCATGCACCGCCAGATAGAAGCCGGACGCCAGCGGACGCCGGCCGTCAAACACATGCAGGTCGTATTCGGAATCGATCAAGGTGCCGTCGTCCAGCACCAGTACGATCTCCACCCACTCGCGCCGCAGAAACTCGTCCCGTCCCATGATGGCTTTCTCCGCCGTTTGCCCAAGTGAAGTTATAAACCTCCCCGGAATGGCAGCATTGACCTGAATCAAGCAATCGAAAAAGTGCGGCAGACACGACAGCGCCCTGCCACTTCGCCCATTCCGCACGAATACAGCCGCGACGAATCGGGAAATCCACATCCGATCGCAGCCACGGCCGGATTTCTGCTAGAATCTCGCCTCTTCCGGAGAGGTGGATGAGCGGTTTAAGTCGCACGCCTGGAAAGCGTGTTTAGGTGAATAACCTAACGAGGGTTCGAATCCCTCCCTCTCCGCCAAACACCTTGATTTTTAAGGTGATTTGGCAAAATCATCCACGAGGTGGCGGGTCTTGGCAGAAGCAAAACAGCCGACGAAAGTCGGCTTTTTTGTTTTTTAGTGTCTCCGAATTGTCTCCGTTTGTCCCCAATCGTCCCCAACGGTTTGTCTCCGTTTTGGCGCCACGTTGAATTTTCACGCTGAAATTCACGTCTCGATTGACAGCCAGCCACTAGTCGGCCCCCTAATAATCCACGGAAACTGTCTCTCCAAACCGGCCACGTAGGTTTCTCGCTCCTTTCAACCTGGAGCACAACATGGCCAAGAAACTATGTGTAGCCTGCGGCAGGGAATTTACGCCCCGCCCTCAAGTCCGGAATCAATCCTTCTGTTCGGCACCCGAGTGTCAGCGGGAACGCCACCGTCAATGGCAGAAGAGAAAACGCCAACTCGATGCAAAGTACCGAAAGGTAGATGCAGAGTACAGCAGTGCATGGGCAGCAAAAAATGCTGGCTACTGGGACAGATATCGCGAGAACCATCCCGATTATGCCGATCGTAACCGGCAGCTGCAAAAACAGCGGAATGCCAAGTCACGAAAGTTGTCCGTAGCGACACAGAGCCCAGTCCCGCCCGGAATCACATTTCCTTCAGGTCGTTACCAACTTATTCGCATCGATTCCGAAGGAGTTGCAAACGGTAACGCGTGGATCGTCGAGATCACCACCATTGCTTGTACTTCTGGGTAATTCACGCGTTCTCACTTGTGATTGCAAATGAGACCGTTATAGACCGGGGGCTTTCGCGCTGATAACGTCCGCGCGAAATGCTCCCGACACACCTGCTTCGATGGCGCAAATTCAGATCTGGCGAGGGTTGCCAGGCGACATGACACGTCATGCCGGCTGCCGGGAGTCGACCTCGAATTGATGAACAAGGGCATCTCGGCATGGACCGCAACCACACCATCGACAAGCCACCGGTACAGGGAACATTCCTCAGCGCCGCCGAATACGTGCGCATGTCCACCGACCACCAGCAGTACTCGACCCAGAACCAGGCCGACAAGATCCGGGAATATGCCGAGCGGCACGGCATCGAGATCGTTCGCACCTATGCCGACGAAGGGCGCAGCGGTCTCAACATCGATGGCCGCGATGCACTCCAACGTCTGATCAAGGATGTCCAGTCCGGCGACATCAATTTCCAGATCATCTTGGTCTATGACGTCAGCCGCTGGGGGCGTTTCCAGGACCCTGACGAAGCTGCCTACTACGAGCATCTCTGCCGCCGCAAAGGCATCCTGGTCAAGTATGTCGCCGAGCAGTTCGACAATGATGGCTCGCCAGTCTCGACCATCGTCAAGGGCGTCAAGCGCGCCATGGCTGGCGAATACAGCCGGGAGCTTTCGGCCAAAGTGTTCGCTGGCCAGTGCCGGCTGATCGAACTCGGTTACCGGCAGGGTGGGCCGGCCGGATACGGCCTGCGCCGCAAACTGATTGACCAAACTGGCAACCCGAAAGCCGATCTCGACCGCGGCGAGCACAAGAGCCTGCAAACCGACCGTGTGATTCTTGTCCCCGGCCCGGAGGACGAGCAACGCATCGTCAATCTCATTTACCAGTGGTTCATCACCGAATCGCTCTCGGAATCCGCCATCGCCGGCCGACTCAATGGCATGAAGGTCCGTACCGACCTCGATCGGCCTTGGACGCGCTCGACGGTGCAGGAAGTCCTGACCAACGAGAAATACATCGGCAACAACATCTACAACCGGACCTCCTTCAAACTCAAGAAAGAGCGCACCGTAAATCCCCCGGAATTATGGATTCGCAAGGATGGCGCCTTCGATCCCATCGTTCCGCCCGAGATGTTCTATACGGTACAGGGCATCATGCGTGAGCGCGCCCGGCGCTATACCGACGAGGAATTGATCGAACGACTACGCGATCTGTATCAGAAGCACGGCTATCTCTCTGGTCTGATCATCAACGAAACCGAGAGCATGCCGTCGGCGGCCGTGTATGCGCACCGGTTCGACAGTCTGATCCGTGCCTACAAGATGGTCGGCTATACCCCGGATCGCGATTACCGCTACCTGGAAGTCAATCGGCTCCTGCGCCAACTGCATCCGCAAGTGGTAGCCCAGGCGGAAATCGAGATCGGCCGCATCGGCGGCAGCGTGTTCCGCGATTCCGCTACCGACCTGCTGTGCATCAATGACGAATTTACCGTCTCGCTGGTGCTGGCGCGTTGCCATACCTACGAAACCGGTAGCCATCGCTGGAAGATCCGTTTCGATACCTCGCTGCAGCCGGACATCACCGTGGCCATTCGCCTTGATCCTGACAACCAGGGGCCGATGGACTATTACCTGTTGCCCCGTCTGGACTTTGGCCAGCCCAAGATCCAGCTCGCCGAGCAGAACGCCATCGAGTTCGACAGCTATCGGTTCGAGACGCTCGACTACCTCTATGGGATGGCTGGACGCACCCGCATACGGAGGGCAGCATGAACCCCAAACAGGCTCGCGAAGAAATCCGCATGATCCCGATCGACAAGATCGACGTGCTCAATCCGCGCGACCGCAACACCAAGGCATTCAAGGTCATCGTCGGCAACATCAAGGATATCGGCCTCAAGAAACCGATCAAGGTGACGCCACGCACCACGGACGCCGGCGAGCAGCGGTATGTGCTGGTATTCGGCGAGGGCCGGCTGACGGCATTTCGCAACCTCGGCGAGAAGGAAATCCCGGCCATCGTGGTCGAGATCAGCGACGAGGACGCATTCCTGATGAGCCTAGTCGAGAACATTGCGCGCCGGCAGGAAAAGCCGCTGGAAAACCTCGCCAGCATCACCGCCCTACGGGCCAAGGGACATTCACCCAAGGAGATCGCCACCAAGATCGGTATGACCCCACACTACGTCCAAGGCATGCTGACCTTGCTGGAGGAAGGTGAGGAACGACTGGTCGTTGGCGTCGAGCGTGGCCAAATTCCGCTCAACGTGGCCTTGACCATCCACGGCGCCGGCAATGACGATAAGTCGGTACAGGCCGCCCTGCAGGATGCCTACGAGTCCGGCAAGCTGCGCGGCAAGCCGCTGATGGATGTCAGGCGGATCCTGGAAAAGCGCCGTACCCTCGGCCGGTCCGCCAACAAGCAGGGGCCAAGGAAGCGCGCCGAGGTTTCCGCAGACGCACTGGTGCGCACCTACGAGCGTGAGGTCGAGCGGCAGCGGCAACTGGTCAGGAAGGCGGAATACACCCAGCACTGCCTGATGTTCGTCTCCGGCGCCCTACGGGAATTGCTGGCAGACGAGAATTTCGTCAACCTGCTGCGCGCCGAGAAGCTGGAGACCCTGCCGAAATACCTATCTGAGCGGGTCTGGCCGGGCGGGGTTGCCCCGTGAGCAAGGTTGCACTCGGTTTTGACCCGAACACGATCAGGGTGCCGCTGGACAATTTGCTACCCTCCCGCAAGATCGCCATCGGCCTGTTGCAGTCCAGAAAGTACCAACAGATCCTGGCCTCGATCCGCGAGGTTGGAGTCATCGAGCCACTCTCCGTGATTGCCGCCGATGCAGCCGCCGGCACCTACCTGCTGCTCGATGGCCATGTCCGGATCGTCGCCATGCGCGAGCTGGGCTACGCCGAGGCCAATTGCCTGATCGCCAAGGACGACGAAGGCTATACCTACAACACGCGGATCAATCGAGTTTCGACCATTCAGGAACACCGGATGATCCGACGCGCCATCGACCGTGGCGTTTCCCGCGAGAAGGTCGCCAACACGCTGGGTGTCGACGTCAGCCTGATCCACAAAAAGGCGACCATGTTGGATGGCGTCTGCGACGAGGCGATCGAAATGCTCAAGGAACGGCAGTTCTCGACCAATGTCACCGCCGTCCTGAAACGCATGAAGCCGATGCGACAGGTGCAATGCGTGGAGTTGATGATCGACTGCAACAAGTTCACATCCGACTACGCCAACGCACTGCTGGCGCTGACGCCGCCGGACATGCTGGTCGAAGGCACCAATCCACGCAAGCAGACCGGCGTCACCCCCGAGCAACTTGCACGCATGGAGCGCGAAATGGCCAACGTACAGGGGCAATACAAACTGGTGGAGCAAAGTTACGGGCAGGATGTCCTCAATCTCGTGTTGGCACAACGGTATCTGGAGAAGCTGCTGGCCAACAAGATGGTAGCCCGGTATCTCCGGCAGCATCAGCCTGATGTACTCGAACAGTTCGAGAAGATTGTCGCCACCAAGTCTCTCGATCAATAGCAATCAACTCCTGCCGACTGATTTCCTGGAAATATCGGCGAGGATTGCCGCACATCCAGCAACTACAAGGACACGGAGTATCAACCGCCTTGCCAAGCAATTTGACGTCGTGCTGGATATCGCGTCCCCAGTGAAATCTGCGCGCAGCTTTCAGTCGTACAACATGATGCCGACGCAGAGCCCGTTTCATGTCTTTCATCGAGTTTCTCCTGATTACGGCCGGCACCCGGTATGGGGCCGGCCGGTCGTATGAAGAAACTCGTAAAACGAAACATCAGGACGCAATCAGCACTCACCACCAACTCCAATTTGCTTCATGGTTGTGCCAGGCGCGGAACACGGGGTCATATTCCGGATCGGCAAGCCAACGCCGCATCATGCGGTCATTTCCTGTGCGAATCTTATGATCCGAGACCTTGCGATACCACCGAGGTGCAGTAGTACTCATCGTGACCTCGTTGTCAGAATGAAAACGTGCAATAGCCTTGCGACCAGCCTTGGATCGCGGATCAAGTTGAACCCAGTGCCCATAGGGAAGCCGAGTATCCCAGTCGTGCAGCACCCAGTAATACTCGTGACATTCCCGCTTGCGGCGAAACGTACGTGACATGACATAGCTCCAGTTGTTGGTAACTACGTCATGGCGATCTCCTCATCTTTGGCAAATTCAGTATTCATCATGGATTAACGCTTGGTGGTCGATATTGCTGACATGGCACAGATCACTCTGGTCGACGAGCGTACAGTTGGTCGAACACCGATGCCAGTCCCGGATGCACGTCACGAACGCCCGCGACCACCTTGGCCGCCCAGTCAAAATATTCCTGCTTACGCTCAACCGGCCAATCAGACGGCGGCGACGAAAGGATGTCGCGCAGATTGCAAATTTTGTCTGCCAGTTTCACGAGCTTGGCTTGCGGCGTGGCATGGACGGCATGCTCAACCTGCAGGCGCTTCCGTTCCGCCTTGGGCAAAGACTTGTCGTCGGTTACCTCCAGCACAATGCCCGTCACCACCGTGCCAAAGGTCGTCCGCAGTTCATCGGCTGTGGTTTCCGTATCCTCGATCGTGTCATGCAAAAGCGCTGCACACAGCACGTCCGGATCGACCACACCGCCCTCATTGGCGAGCACATTTGCCAGCGAAATTGGGTGATTGATGTAAGGCGATGCTTCGGCATCCTTGCGACGCTGATTTTTGTGTTTTTCGGCAGCGAATAACGTTGCACGCAAAACGGCGGAAATTGTCATGGCTACCCTTTCACGCACACCACCTGTTTCAGGGTGTGCAGCGTCTCGGTCAGATCTTTCTGATTTTCCATCACGGCATCGATGTCCTTGTAGGCACCAGGAATTTCATCGATCACGCCCTTGTCTTTTCTACAAATCACGCCTGCGGTCTGCTGCACCATGTCGGACTCGGTGAACTGCTTTTCCGCCGCCGTCCGGCTCATGCGCCGTCCTGCGCCGTGTGCGCTCGAAGTGAAGCTATCCGGATTACCCAAGCCCCGCACAATGTAGCTCCTAGCGCCCATGCTGCCGGGAATGATACCGAGATCACCCTGGCGAGCGCGAATCGCTCCCTTGCGCGTTACCCAAACGTCGGCCCCGTAGTGGTGCTCCTGCGCCACATAGCCCGAATGTTTCACAAACCGTCTGATCCCGCCGAGCTGTAGCTCGGGTTGCGTGTTTTTTCAGCCTACGGATAA
>JAIEOJ010000223.1 GCA_019750575.1 Rhodocyclaceae bacterium
GTCGGCCTGACCAAGCTCGAGTTCCTCGACGAGGAAGAGATCGCGCCGTTCTGGGCCTACAAGGCCAAGGTCGATCCGCAGGGCCGCTTCAATCAAGGCAAGCTGATGCCGGGCGCCGACCTGTCGCGCGCCTACACGCCGTCCTTCTCGCTGCTCGGCACCGAGTCGCTGATCATGGAGCAGTCGTCCATCGGCAAGATCAACGCGGCGATCAAGGACTGCCTGCGCTGCGGCAAGTGCAAGCCTGTTTGCTCTACGCATGTGCCGCGTGCCAACCTGCTTTACTCGCCGCGCAACAAGATCCTCGCGACGTCGCTGCTGACCGAAGCTTTCCTCTACGAAGAGCAGACCCGGCGCGGCATCTCGCTCAAGCACTTCGACGAGTTCTCCGATGTAGCCGACCACTGCACGGTTTGCCACAAGTGCGTGACGCCGTGCCCGGTTGACATCGACTTCGGCGATGTGTCCATCGCCATGCGTAATCTGCTGCGCGAGCAGGGCAAGAAGAAGTTCAACCCGGGCACCGCCGCGGCCATGGCCTTCCTGAATGCCAAGGACCCGGCCACCATCAAGCTGATCCGTACCGGCATGATCGAGTGGGGTTACAAGGCGCAGCGCCTCGGCCACCGCGTCGGCAAGGCCCTCGGCCTGATCCGTCCGCAGACCGAGCATCCGCCGGCGACGCTGGGCAAGCCGGCAATCAAGGCGCAGGTGATTCACTTCATCAACAAGCCCATGCCCGGCAATCTGCCCAAGCGCACGTCGCGTGCCTTGCTGGACATCGAGGACGACAAGATCGTGCCGGTGATCCGCGATCCGCAGAAGGTGAACGCCGCCGACTACAACGGCGATGCGGTGTTCTATTTCCCGGGCTGCGGTTCCGAGCGCCTGTTCTCGCAGGTGGGTCTGGCCACGCAGGCCATGCTCTATCACGTCGGCGCGCAGACCGTGCTGCCGCCTGGCTATCTGTGCTGCGGCTATCCGCAGACCTCGGCCGGCGATGAAGTCACGGGACAGAAGATCACCACCGACAACCGCGTGCTCTTCCACCGTGTCGCCAACACGCTCAACTACCTCGACATCAAGACGGTGATCGTGTCCTGCGGTACCTGCATGGATCAGCTGCAGAAATACGAGTTCGAGAAGATATTCCCCGGCTGCCGCCTGCTCGACATCCACGAGTATCTGCTCGAGAAAGGCCTCAAGCTGGACGGCGTCAGCGGTACGCGCTACATGTACCACGACCCCTGTCACACGCCGATGAAGACGCACAATCCGCTCAAGACGGTGAACACCCTGATGGGCCAGCCGGTAGCGCTGACCGACCGCTGCTGCGGCGAGTCCGGCACGCTGGCGGCGACGCGCCCCGATATCTCGACCCAGGTGCGTTTCCGCAAGCAGGGCGAGATCGAGAAGGGTGCTGCGGCATTGCGCGCAGATGGCTTTGACGGTGATGTGAAGATCCTCACCTCCTGCCCGTCCTGCCTGCAGGGTCTGTCACGCTACAACAATGATGCCGACACCAGCGCAGACTACATCGTGGTCGAGATGGCCAAGGCCATACTCGGCGAAGACTGGATGAAGGATTACGTTGCCGCTGCCAACAATGGCGGCATCGAGCGCGTGCTGGTCTGAGTCGATACGGCCGCGGTCGGCGACGCTGATGCCGCGGCCCAATCAGCGTTCGGGCTGAGCTTGTCGAAGCCGCACAACAGCCTTGTGAACCCAACGGCCATCCGCCTTCGACAGGCTCAGTCCGAACGGCATGTCTGTCACATCAACAAAAAGGGCAACCCGCGGGTTGCCCTTTTTGTTGATGGCTGGCGGCTCAGGCGCTGCGCAGCTTCTGGATGACCTCGCGGTAGATCTCCACCGACTCGGCTTCCGACGATGCACGCATGCCGAGGTCTCGGGCGCGGCCGTCCTTGAGGCCGTAGACCCAGCCATGCACGGTCAGGTTCTGGCCGCGCTGCCAGGCGTCGAGCACCACGGTGGTCTGACACACATTGACCACCTGCTCGACCACATTGAGTTCGCACAGCTTGTCCACACGCTCTTCCGGCGCGGCTTTCTCGATGATGCCGAGATGATGGTCGCGCACGTCCTTGATGTGACGCAGCCAGTTGTCGACCAGACCGTGGCGCTGGTTCTCCAGCGCGGCACGCACGCCACCGCAGTTGTAGTGGCCGACGACGATGATGTGCTTGACCTTGAGCACGTCCACGGCGAACTGCATGACGGCCAAGCAGTTGAGGTCGCTGGGTACGACCACATTGGCGACGTTGCGATGGACGAAGACCTCGCCCGGATCGAGGCCGGTGATCTGGTTGGCCGGCACGCGGCTGTCGGAGCAGCCGATCCAGAAATACTCCGGATTCTGCTGATTGGCGAGGCGGCTGAAATAACCGGGGTCCTCGGCAATGCGGCTTTCAGCCCAAGCTTTGTTGTTTTCCAGCAAATGACTAAGTGAAGAAGCGCTCATGTGACATCCTTATGGAAACCCCACGCATTTTACCGACGCTTGGGAAGAGCGCATAGTGCTGGTTTGGCCATCGGGTCACGCAGGTCATGGATTTCCCATAGAATGCAAGCACAAGAAAAGCATATTCCGGAAATACCGAATCTGAATTGCAAGGCAGGGGAAGCTCATGAATGGCGCGTCGCAGTCCGCTAGCCTGTTTCTCGGAAGACAGCCGATACTCGACCGTCACCATGCGACGCTGGGTTACGAATTCCATTTTCGTACCGTCGCCTCCGAGCAGGGGCAGGCCACCCCGGCCGCCGTGGCCACGGCCGAGATGGTCTGCGGCGCTTTTGCCGAGCTGGGCTTGTCCAAGGCGCTCGGCAAGCAGCTCGCCTTCATTCCGGTAGACGAAGAGTTCATCTGCAACGACATGGTGCAGGTGCTGCCTGTCGATCAGGTGGTGCTGGTGGTCAAGCCCGACGTGTCGGCGGCCGCTATCGAACGCTGCCGCGAATTGCGCAGTGCCGGCTACACCCTCGCGGTCGAGGGCTGCGAGGGCGTCAGTGCCGGCCCCCTGCTGAGCCTCGCCAGTTATGCCAAGGTCGATATCAAGGGGCATGACGAGGCGCATCTGGTGGCCACCGTCAATCATCTGCGCACCCTGCCGCTCAAGCTGATTGCCGACAACGTGGAATCGCCGGAGACGCAGGCGCTGGCGGAACGTCTCGGTTTCAATGGCTATCAGGGCTACTACTTCGCGCACCCGGTGCTGGTCTCGGGCCGCAAGCTCAGCGTGGCGACACAGACGCTGCTGCGCCTGATCAACCTGATCAACCAGGATGCCGACATCGCCAAGCTCGAAGCGGTGATGAAGGGCGAACCCGGCCTGGTCGCGAACCTGCTGCGCCTGTCCAATTCCGTGGGTGTGATCGGTGTGGCTGCCAAGACCACTTCGGTGCGGCATGCCATCGCCCTGCTCGGGCACAACCAGCTGCGGCGCTGGCTGCAGCTGCTGCTGTTTGCCCATCCCGACGGACGCGGCATACGCAGCAATCCGCTGATGCAGCTGGCCGCGCTACGCGGACATTTTCTCGAACTGCTGGTGCAGCGTTGCTATCCTGCCCGCCCGCAGATGGCTGATCCGGCCTTCATCGTCGGCCTCATGTCGGTGATGCCGGCGGCGCTGGAAATGCCCATGGGCGAAATCCTCGAACAGATCACGGTGTCGCCCGAAGTACGCGAAGCGCTGGAAAGTCGTGGCGGCCAGCTCGGTCAGTTGCTGGAGCTGGTCGAGCACTACGATGACAACGACGTGAATGCCGCCGCCGCCATGCTGGCCCGCATGGGCGGGCGCCTCGGGCACCAGACCCTGAATCTCTGCCTCAGCGAGGCGATTGCCTGGATGATGGGGCTGGGCGAGGATTAGGGGCGCTTGCTCAAGCTTCGTCGACGATATTGCCCCATGCGGGGAAGGGGTCGTAGAAGCTCTCCCAGCCATTCGGCCCCAGCGCCATTTCCTCATCCGTCAGCAGGCAGGCGTCGAAACGCGCACGCAGCGCGGCTTCGTCCATCTGCATGCCGATGACGACGAGCTCCTGACGGCAGTCGCCGAACTTGTCGTCCCAGTTCTTCTCGATGATGGCGAGGCTCTCCGGATCTGTCGGCCAGTCTTCATCGGGCACGGCCGCCCACCACAAGCCGCCCATGCCGTGACGACAGGCGCCACCGGCCTGCGACCAGCTCGCGGCAAATTCGGGGCGGGTGGCGAGCCAGAAATAGCCCTTGGAACGCACCACGCCCGGCCATTCGGAATTGACCATGGCCCAGAAACGTTGTGGATGGAAGGGCCGGCGTGCACGATAGGCGAAGCTGCTGATGCCGTACTCTTCCGTCTCCGGCACATGCTCGCCGCGCAGTTCTTTGAGCCAGCCCGGTGCCTGCTCTGCCTGTTCGAAGTCAAAGAGACCGGTGTCGAGCACGCTGCCCAACGGCACGGCACCAAACTTTGAATACTGGATACGGGCGCGCGGATTCAGGGTGTTGAGGATGGCGGCAAGACGTTTGCGCTCCGATAGGCTGACGAGGTCGATCTTGTTTACCACGATGACATCGCAGAACTCGATCTGTTCGATCAGCAGATCGACAACGGTGCGTGTGTCCTCTTCGCCCATGGATTCGCCGCGTGCTTCCAGGCTGTCCTGGGAGCCGTAGTCGCGCAGGAAGTTGAAGGCATCGACCACGGTGACCATGGTGTCGAGGCGGGCGATCTGCGCAAGGCTTTTGCCCTCCTCGTCCTCGAAGGTAAAGGTCTCGGCCACCGGCAGTGGCTCCGAAATTCCGGTGGACTCGATGACCAGATAGTCGAAACGTCCTTCCCGGGCAAGACGACTCACTTCGACCAGCAGATCTTCGCGCAGGGTGCAGCAGATGCAGCCATTGCTCATCTCGACCAGCTTCTCGTCGGTGCGCGACAGCTCGGCGCCGCCATTGCGCACCAGTGCTGCGTCGATATTCACTTCCGACATGTCATTGACGATGACGGCGACCTTGCGACCCTCGCGATTGTTGAGGATGTGATTGAGCAGCGTGGTCTTGCCGGCGCCGAGAAAGCCGGACAGAACGGTGACCGGCAGGCGTGCTGCCGGGAATTCAGTTTGCGTTTGCATCGGGAGAGGCTCCGTATTTCTGGATGAGTTGCTTGATGTGCGCCATGCTTTCGCGCAGGCGCGCTTCACTCAGATTGCGCGTGATGAAGACGAGCCGGCTCTTGCGATCGGCATAGGCGGGATCGTCCGGCCACGCGGGCAGGCGTACGCTGGGGTAGCGCGTGTGCTGCACGCACTGGACGATGCGCGGCCCGGGCTCGCCCTGGATATTGACTAGGCCCTTGATGCGCAGGATCTGTTCGCCGTGGCCTTGCAGCAGGGTGTCCAGCGTGGTGCTGACGCCGCCCCAGGCGAGCGGCGCATCGAAGGTGATGACGAAGCTGTCCACCTCGCTGTTGTGTACCGGGGCGGCAGGGGCGTGCCTGCCATAGCTGAGACGACGCAAGGAAGCCTGCTCACTGACTTTGGCTTCAGCCAGCCAGGCAGCGACATCGGGCGCCTTGCTGGTGGCGTCGTAGACGCCGATGTCGACAATCTCGGCGGCCGCGATGCTGCCCTTGCTCGATTGCAATTGCGGCGCCGTCGGATTCAGCGAGGTGAGGCGGATGGACAGTTGCTCGACTTGCTGCGCATCGGCCAGATCGCATTTGCTGATGATGATGCGGTCGGCCATCACGACCTGCTTCAAGGCTTCGGTATTGCTTTCGATCTGGTCGACGCCATGCGTGGCGGCGATGACCGTGACAACGCCGTCGAGGCGAAAGCGCTCGGCGATGTAGTGATCGCTGAGCAAGGTGTAGATCACCGGTGCCGGGTCGGCGATGCCCGTGGTTTCGATGATGACGCGTTTGGGTACCGCGATCTGCTTGCGCTGGGCGCGATTGAAAAGGTCGCGCAAGGCCTTGGGCAGGTCGCCACGCATGCTGCAGCAGATGCAGCCGGAATCGAGCAGCAGGACTTCCTCGTCGATCTTTTCGACCAGCAGATGATCGACGCCGACATCCCCGAATTCATTGATGAACACGGCGGCATCCTCGAAGGCCTTTTGCCACAGCAGCGTATTCAGCAGCGTGGTCTTGCCGGCGCCGAGGAATCCGGTGAGCAGGGTAATGGGAATGCGCTTGTCGATCTCAGTCATCTTGTGCAATCAAGTTGCATTTGTGGGCAATAAAAAGCTCAGGCGTGATTGCAGGCCGGGCACAGGCCGCGAATGGTCAGCTCGGCCTGCTGGAAGCTGTAGCCCTCGGGCAGTCCGACCACCATGGCAGGATTCAGGTCACCCAGACACAGCGTTGCGCCGCAGCCGCTGCAGCAGAAGTGCGGGTGGGCGTGGCCGCTGCGCTTGTCCTGGGCCGAGAAGCGCCAGGTACGGTCTTCGCCGGAGAGGCGGTGAGCCAGATCCTCCTCGACCAGGAAATCCAGGGTGCGGTAGAGCGTGACGCGATCCAGGCGATTGCCCGCCGCCGCCAGCGACTCTTCCACCTCATGGTGAGTCAGCGCGCGGCCGGCGGAAAGCAGCACGTCCAGCGTGGCCACGCGGGCAGGCGTGGCACGCAGGCGGCGTTCCTTGAGCATTTGCTGGATATCCATATGCAACATTGTTGCACAAAATTCTGGACGCGGAAAGGGCGCTCATCTACAATGCGCCACAGTTTTAGCGACCCTTGCGCGGGTCGCCTACACGGGGGAAGGCCTCCGATCCATCTTCATTTCTCAGGTTTCTGACCACCCATGTCCGCAAAACTTCTGCTCAAGCCCGGCAAGGAACGCTCGCTGTTCCGCCGTCATCCCTGGTTGTTTGCCGGCTCCGTCGCCCAGCTCGACGGCCGCGCCCGTTCGGGCGATACCGTGGATGTCATGGACGGCGAGCGCCTGATCGCCAAGGCGGCGTGGAGCCCCGAATCGCAGATCCGCGCCCGGGTGTGGACCTTCGATGCCAACGAAACCATAGACAACGCCTTCTTCAAGCGTCGCGTTGCCGCGGCCGTGGCGCGCCGTCAGGCGCTGCCGGAACTGCGCGGCCAGAGCGGTCTGCGCATCCTGCACGCCGAATCCGATGGCTTGCCCGGCGTGATCGCCGACCAGTACGGCGACATGGTGGTGATCCAGCTCACCAGCGCCGGCGCCGACAAGTGGCGCAACGCGATTGTCGATGCCATCGTCAAGGCGACGGGCTGCGCCCGCGTCTATGAACGCTCCGATTCCGAAGTGCGCAAGCTCGAAGGGCTCGAGCCGACCACCGGCTGGGTCTACGGCGATGCGCCCGCGACCGACCCCATCATCGATGAGCACGGCGTCAAGATGGCCGTGAACTATGCGGGTGGTCACAAGACCGGCTTCTATCTGGACCAGCGCGACAACCGCCGCATGACGCGCGAACTCGCTGCCGGCCGCCGCGTGCTCAACTGCTTCTGCTACAGCGGCGGCTTCTCGCTGCAGGCAATGGCGGGCGGGGCAACGGAAGTGATTTCCATCGACAGCTCGGGCCCGGCGCTGGCAACCGCACAGCAGAATCTTGAGCTGAATCCGCACTTGAGCGCCAGCAAGTGCGAGTGGCGCGAGGACGACGTCTTCCAGGCGCTGCGCAATCTGCACAAGGCCGGCGAGAAGTTCGACCTGATCATTCTTGATCCGCCCAAGTTTGCACCCTCGTCCGCGCATGCCGAGCGCGCCGCACGCGCCTACAAGGACATCAATCTGCACGGCTTCAAGTTGCTCAATCCGGGCGGCCTGATGATGACCTACTCGTGCTCCGGCGGTATCGGCCTTGAGCTGTTCCAGTCCATCGTCGCCGGCGCCGCCCGCGATGCCGGGCTGGTGACGAACATGAGCGCACGCATCGTGCAGCGTCTGCAGGGCGCGGCCGATCATCCGGTTGACCTCGCCTTTCCGGAAGGCGAATATCTCAAGGGCCTGCTGGTTCAGGTAGACTGAAACCCGTCGTGAAAAAATACCTCAGCCATTTCCTGCTGTCTGTCCTCCTGCTCTGCGCGCAAGCATTTGCCGCGGCGCATGCGGTCGAGCACACGCTGGAAGAAGGCCGGGGCCTGCCTCCTCATGTCTGCGAGTTGTGTCTTGCCGGACATGATCTGGGCGCCGGTCTGACAGGCAAGGCCACTACGCCCGTCGCCATTGCTGCGACTTACCTGCCGCCGAGTTATACCTGCTCGGGTCGTGCTGCCTTGCCGGCACCGCAGGCCCGTCAGCAGTCCCCGCCCTCCGCCTGAAACGCCCGTCGTAAAGAATGCCGTAGCGCCTGAGCGCAACGGCCGCATTCCATTCGCGTTTCAGGAGTTACCCATGTCGCATCGCAAGATTGCTGCGCGTCGTTCGCGCGGCCTGTTCGCCGTCAAGCCCATCGCCGTAGTGCTGGCTGCCGTTTCCTCATCCTCCGTGCTTGCCCAGACTGCCCATACCGAGCTGGCACCCGTCGTGGTCACCGCCAATCCCCTGGGCAGTGGCCTCTTTGACATGGTCGCGCCGGTGAGCGTGGTCAATCGCAGGGAGCTTTCCGATCGCAGCGCCAGTACCCTGGGCGAAGCCCTGGAAGGTACGCCCGGCGTGAGCTCCTCCAGTTTCGGGCCGAATGCATCGCGTCCGATCATCCGCGGTCTCGATGCCGATCGCGTCAAGCTCCTGCAGAACGGTGTCGGCGTTCTCGATGTGTCGGCGCTGAGTCCCGATCACGGCGTAGCCATCGATCCGCTCGTGATCGAGCAGATCGAAGTGGTGCGCGGCCCGGCGGCGCTGCTCTACGGCGGCAGTGCAGTCGGTGGCGTGGTCAATGCCATTGACAACCGGATTCCGCAGGAAGCCATCAAGGGTGTCAGCGGTCGCGCCGAGGCGCGTGCCGGTGGTGCGGCCGGCGAGCGCAGCAGTGCCGCCGTGATCGAAGGCGGCAACGGTGTGCTGAGCTTTCACGTGGATGCCTTCCAGCGCCGTACCGACGACCTCAAGATTCCCGACTACGCGCGTTCGGCAAGACGGCGCAGCGATTCGCCGCTGGCTGCCGGCGAAACCGAAGCGCGTGGCCGTCTGCCCAACAGCAGCAGCAATACCGATGGTGCTGCCGTGGGTGCCGCACTGCATTTTGATCGCGGCCAGATCGGCCTCTCCCATTCAAGCTACTTCTCCGATTACGGCGTCGTGGCCGAAGAGGCGGTGCGTATCCACATGAAGTCGCAGCGCACCGAGCTGGCCGGTGAGCTGCGTGACATCGGCAGCTTCATCGACAAGATCAAGATCCGCTACGCGCATACCGACTACGAACATCGCGAGCTCGAAGGCAGCGAGATCGGCACCATTTTCCGTACGCGCGGCAACGAGGCCGGCATTGAAGCCGCGCATGCGAAGCTGGGCGCCATGAGCGGCGTCTTCGGTCTGCAGTTCCGCAACGCCGATTTCAGCGCCCAGGGCGAGGAAGCGCTGCTGCCGAGCATCAAGACCAACTCCAGTGCTGCCTACCTCTATGAAGAGCTGCCCTGGGAGAAGTGGAAATTCAGTTTCGGCGGCCGTATCGAAAGTGCGAATGTTGATTCGGCGGGCGGCGGTTCGCTGGACCCGAATACCGGCAGCCCGCGCTTCGCCAGCGCCCAGGGCCGCAACTTCACACCCAAGAGTGCCGCCGCCGGTGCCCTCTACAAGTTCAGTGATGCCTGGTCGCTGGCGACCAATCTCTCGCATACCGAGCGCGCGCCGAGCTACAACGAGCTTTACGCGAACGGGGCGCATCCCGCCACCGGCCAGTACGAGGTGGGCAATGCCAACCTCAAGGTCGAGAAGTCGAATGGTCTGGATATGCAACTGCGCTGGAAGCGCGGCATGAATTCGGCACGCATCGGTGCCTTCTATACGCGCTTCAAGAACTACATTGCACTCTACGGTACCGGCAACAACCGCGATGACACCGGCCTGATTGATCCGGCCGGCGATTTGCCCGAGGCCACCATCCAGGCGGTTCCCGCGCGCTTTGCCGGGATCGAGGCCGAGAGCAAGTTCCATGTCTACGAAGGCTACGGTGATCTCGACCTGCGCCTCAAGGTGGATACGGTGCGTGCCAGCAATACCGAGACGGGCGAGCCACTGCCGCGCATTGCCCCCTATCGTCTGGGCATCGGCTTCGACTATCGCCTTGCCGATCTTACCGCCCGCCTGGACGTGACCTATGCCGGCAAGCAGGATCGTGTTGCGAATAACGAGCTGCCAACTGACGCCTACACCCTCGTAAATGCTCTGTTCAGCTACCGAATCCGCAGTCAGGTCCCGAACATGGAGGCCTTCCTCAGGCTCAATAATCTGCTCGATGAGGAGATCCGCCTGCATACCTCGGTACTCAAGAACATTGCGCCCATGGGTGGGCGCAGTGCCATGCTGGGGGTGCGTGTCGGTTTCTGATCCGGCAAGGCTGAAGCCGGGCAGGGGTGGGCAAGGGGGATGACGCCTCTGCCTGTCCCGCCCGGGCTTCAGGCCGCTTGCTCGGGCCTTGTGTCTTTTTTACCAATGCACAAAGGCGCTGCATTTCTGCCTTTTTCTTTGTGCCGACAAGGGCTTGTGAAGCTGACGTAAAAGTCAGGAAATGCGAAGTGCAAGCGCGCTAACGTTTTGATTTGCGGAAAATGTTGCCAATGTGCTAATAATAGGCGGTAAATAAAGCGGCAATTTCCGCGTATATCGTCAATTTATCTGCCTGGCATATATCGTGACCCCTTCCGTTTCAGAATCGTCGCGCAAGCCTTCTCCTGCCAAGGAGAGCTCCGCTCCGGCCAAGCCCGGTACGGATGAAGACGATCCCTTCAGCCTCGATTTCACCAAGATTTGCGTGGATGATACGCCGGCGCCCGAACCCGTGAGCGAGGCTGCGCCCGCCCTGGAGCTGGTCAGCTCGGCGCCGGCCAAGGCGGAGAGTGCGTTCGAATCTTTCAAGGCGCCGCTGGAGCTGGTCGATTTTTCGGCTGTTTCCGTCGAGGCGGCCCCGGTCGCCGCAGCCCTACCGTCCGAGCCCGTCAAGCCGGAACCCGCAAAGCTGGAATCTGCGCCGGCCGAGCCTGCCAAGGTCGTTGCGCCCAAGCCGTCTTCGCATTCCTCGGTACTGCTCGAGATCGCCCGCCAGCATGCGGCTGGCAAGACCGCCGAGGCCAGCAGTGCCCTCGAAGCCCAGCTGCGTGCCGGTACGCTGGGCAAGTCCACTGAGCAGGGCTGGGGCATGCTCTTCGATCTGCTGCAAATACTGAATCGTCGTCAGGCTTTCGAGAATCTCGCCGACGCCTACGCCAAGCGCTTCGAGAAGTCCGCGCCGGCCTGGCTGGATGCTTCCGGTGAAGCCGATGGCAGCCTCGAGACCAGCGGCGGCGCCTATGTCGCGCTGTCCGGCATCCTCAGCGCCAGCAGCGAAGGTGCGCTAAAGAAGCTGGTCGAGATTGCCGGCAGCAATCCGACCGTGCGTCTGGGGCTGCTCAAGGTCACCGATGCCGGCAACGACGGTTGTCGTCTGCTGCTGGAATCTCTGCGCGCCATCAAGAAGCTGGGGCGCGAGTGCCTGCTGACCGGTGCCGACGAGTTTGCCGCCATGCTCGCCAACAAGGTCGAGATGATGAAGCGCGAGCGCGAGGAAACCTGGCTGCTGCTGCTCGAGCTGTACCAGCGCGCCGGCAATCAGGCGGCCTTCGAGGACACTGCGGTCGGCTACGCCGTGACCTTCGAGGTGTCGCCGCCGTCCTGGGAAAACCCGGCGCCCGCCAAGGCGGTCGCGGCCAAACCGGCGGCCAGGAATCAGGATCCTTTCGTGCTGGAAGGCGAACTGCTGGCCGGCATGAACACCATCGCCACGCTGGCCGCAGCCGCCAGGGGCAAGGATGCCATCACCATCGAGACCGATCATCTGGCGCGCATCGACGAGGTGAGCGCCAAGATCCTGCTCGATACGCTGAGCCCCATGCAGGAGCAGGGCATGCATATCCGCATCCGCGGTGCCAACCTGCTGGTGGCCACGCTCTTGTCGGCAAGCGGGCTTGATAAAATAGCCACCATAGAAACCCGCCGCCGCTGAACCCCTCCTTGGCCCGGCGGTCATACTTCCGCCAATCATCGGGCAAACAAGGAATCCTCATGGAGCAGTATCACGGCACCACCATCCTCTCGGTGCGGCGCGGCAATCGCGTCGCGATCGGCGGCGATGGCCAGGTCACGCTCGGCAATATCATCGTCAAGGCCAGCGCGCGCAAGGTGCGCAAGCTGTATCAGGAAAAGATCCTGGCCGGTTTTGCCGGCGGCACGGCCGACGCTTTCACGCTGTTCGAGCGCTTTGAGTCCAAGCTGGAAAAGCATCAGGGTAATCTGCTGCGCTCCGCTGTCGAGCTCGCCAAGGACTGGCGCACCGACCGCATGCTGCGTCGCCTCGAAGCCATGCTGGCGGTGGCCGATCGCGAACACTCATTGATCATCACCGGCAACGGCGACGTGCTCGAACCCGAGTACGGCATCGTCGCCATCGGCAGTGGCGGCGCCTATGCGCAGTCTGCGGCGCGTGCACTGATCGAGCACACCGAGCTCAGCCCAGCTGATGTGGTCAAGCAGTCGCTGGTGATCGCCGGCGATCTCTGCATCTACACCAACCAGAACCACACCATCGAAACACTGGATTAGTGCTTCGTTCAATCCTGCTAGCCCCTAGCCCCTGACATGACTCAAATGACCCCGTCCGAAATCGTTTCGGAACTCGACAAGAACATCGTCGGACAGGCCAATGCCAAGCGCTCGGTCGCCATCGCCCTGCGCAACCGCTGGCGTCGTTCGCAGGTGGCCGAGCCGCTGCGCAACGAGATCACGCCCAAGAACATCCTGATGATCGGACCGACCGGCGTGGGCAAGACCGAGATCGCCCGCCGCCTCGCCCGGCTGGCGAATGCCCCCTTCATCAAGATCGAGGCGACCAAGTTCACCGAGGTCGGCTATGTCGGCCGCGATGTGGACACCATCATCCGCGACCTGATGGAAACCGCGCTCAAGGAAACGCGCGAAGCGGCGATGAAGCGCGTGCGCAGCCTGGCGCTGGATGCGGCCGAGGATCGCATCCTCGACATCCTGCTGCCGCCGGCGCGCCCGGTCGGCTTTGCCGAGGCGCAGCCGACCGAAGACAACGGCACGCGCCAGAAATTCCGCAAGAAACTGCGTGAGGGCGAGCTCGACGACAAGGAGGTCGAGATCGAGGTGTCCCTGCCCGCGGCCAGCATGGAAATCTTTGCGCCGCCGGGCATGGAAGACCTGACCCAGCAGATCCAGGGCATGTTCCAGAACCTCGGTACCGGCAACAAGAAGTCGCGCAAGCTGCGCATCAAGGAAGCGCTCAAGGTGCTGGCCGATGAAGAGGCGGCGCGTCTGGTCAATGAGGAAGAAATCAAGCAGCAGGCGCTGCAGAATGTCGAACAGAACGGCATTGTCTTTCTCGACGAGATCGACAAGATCGCGACGCGCTCCGATGCCCACGGCACCGACGTTTCGCGTCAGGGTGTGCAGCGTGATCTGCTGCCCCTGGTCGAGGGCACGACCGTGTCGACGAAGTACGGCATGATCAAGACCGATCACATTCTCTTCATCGCCAGCGGCGCCTTCCACCTGTCCAAGCCTTCGGACCTGATTCCGGAGTTGCAGGGGCGCTTTCCGATTCGCGTTGAACTGGATTCGCTTTCGGTCGAGGATTTCGAATGCATCCTGACCAGCACCGATGCCTGTCTGACGCGCCAGTACCAGGCGCTGCTCGGCACCGATGCGGTCACGCTGGATTTCAAGCCGGACGGCATTCGTCGCCTCGCCGAGATTGCCTGGCAGGTGAACGAGAAGACGGAAAACATCGGCGCGCGTCGTTTGTACACCGTGATGGAAAAGCTGCTCGAGGCGGTGTCCTTCGATGCCGGCAGCCACGGCCCGCTCGAGGTGGCAATCGATGCCGCCTACGTTGATGAGCGGCTGGGCAAGCTGGCGGGTGACGAGGATCTCTCGCGCTACGTTCTTTAAGTCGTGCTCCTGCACATCCTTTCGGTGGTCTTTCCTGTCTTCGCGATTGCGGGGATAGGCTGGGTCTACGGCCGCCTGCGTCAGCCCGACATGAGCACGGCCAATGTGCTCAACATGGACCTGTTCACGCCGCTGCTGATTTTCTCGACGCTGGCGGTCCGGCATGTGCCGATCGAGGAGCATCTGTCACTGGCGATCGGCGGCGTTTGCGTGGTGCTCGGTGCCGGTCTGCTCGCCTGGCCGCTGGCACGCCTGCTCGGCCAGCAGCCGAAGACACTGGTGCCGCCGGTGATGTTCAAGAACTCCGGCAACATGGGGCTGCCGCTGGCGCTGCTGGCCTTCGGCGAGGCGGCCATGCCCGCTGCCATCGTGCTCTTTCTGGTCGAGAACTTCCTGCATTTTTCCTTCGGTGCCTGGCTGCTCGATCATCGCGTCCGGCTGGCGACCCTGTGGAAGGTGCCGGTCATGTTCGCCGGTATTGCCGGCATCATCGTCGGCTACAGCGGCGTCACGCTCTGGGCGCCGCTCGCTACCTCGATCCGCATGCTGGCTGATATCTGCGTGCCGTTGATGCTGTTTTCGCTGGGCGTGCGCATGACGGCGGTACGCATGCAGGCGCTGCATGCAGGTCTGCTCGGCGGCATTGCCTCTCCCGTGTTCGGCATGCTGATCGCCTGGCTGATGGCCATGCTGCTTGATCTGGACAAGATGCAGTCTGCGCAGCTGCTGGTTTTTGGCGCGCTGCCGCCAGCCGTGCTTAACTACATCTTTGCCGAACGCTATGGTCAGGAGCCCGACAAAGTGGCGGCCATCGTGCTGACCGGCAATCTGCTTTCCCTGCTGTTTGTTCCCCTGGCGCTCGCCATCGTCTTTGCCTGAAAGGTTGGATCATGAAGAAACGTATCGCATTGCTCGCTGCCGGCTGCATGCTGGCTTCCCTGTCGGTCTTGGCCGCGGATATCGAAGTCAAGGATGCCTGGGCGCGGGCCACGGTGCCGGGCCAGAAGGCCGGCGGCATCTTCATGACCCTGACCAGCGCCAAGGGCGCGACCCTGATCGGCGGCAGCAGCACGGCGGCAAAGTCGCTGGAGATCCACGAGATGAAGCACGAGGGCGACGTGATGAAGATGCGCGCCGTGCCCAAGGTCGCCTTGCCGGCCGGCAAGGCGGTTGCACTCACCGGCGACTATCACATCATGCTGATGGGCCTGAGCAAGGAGCTCAAGGCGGGTAGCACGGTTGATCTCGAACTCAAGGTCGAGAATGCCGACAAGAAGGTCGAGACCGTCAAGGTCAAGGCCGAAGTGCGCGATCTCGCCGGCAAGGGTGCTGACGGTCACGGACATCACGGTCACCACCATCATTAAGTCGTCACCGGAATTGAAAACGGCCCGCATCTTTGCAGGTGCGGGCCGTTGTTTTTGCAGCGATCGGGCTCAGCCGGGAAGGATCGCTTCCAGCGCGAACAGCTGGCTGATTTCCTCGCGCTGACGGGCGACATGCATCTGCGTGCCGTCGACCAGAATTTCCGCGGCGCGCGGACGCGTGTTGTAGTTGGAACTCATGGTCATGCCGTAGGCGCCGGCAGACAGGATGGCGAGCAGGTCGCCGCTGTCGATCGCCAGCTCGCGCGCGTGACCGAGGAAGTCGCCGGACTCGCAGACGGGGCCGACCACTTCCCAGCACTGGCTGGCGCTGTTGCGCTCCACGACCGGCACGATGGCGTGGTAGGCATCGTAGAGGGCCGGGCGCATCAGATCGTTCATGGCGGCGTCGATGATGGCGAAGTTCTTTTCGCTGCCGGGCTTGAGCACTTCCACCCGGGTCAGCAGGATGCCGGCGTTGCCGACCAGGGAGCGGCCCGGCTCGAACAGCAGTTTTTCCTTGCGTCCGGCGGTGAGCTTGAGGATGGCGGCCAGGTATTCGCTCGCGCTCGGCACGACTTCATCGCTGTACTGTATGCCCATGCCGCCGCCGAAATCGAGGTGACTCAGGTGGATGCCGTCGGCGGCGAGTTCGTCGGCAAGGCCGAGGATCTTTTCCGCAGCTTCGGCGGCCGGCGCCGGATCGAGCAGTTGCGAACCGATATGGCAGTCGAGGCCGTGGATCGCGATGTTGGGCAGGCTGGCGGCGCGGCGATAGAGGGCGCGCGCATCCTCGAAGGCGACGCCGAACTTGTTGCTCTTGAGGCCGGTGGAAATGTAGGGGTGGGTCTTGGGGTCGACGTTGGGATTGACGCGCAGTGACACCGGCGCCTTCTTACCCAGGTCGGCCGCAACCGAATTCAACTGATCGAGTTCCGCCGCCGATTCGACGTTGAAGCAGAGGATGCCGGCTTCGAGGGCCGCACGCATTTCCGTGGCCGACTTACCGACGCCGGAAAACACCACCTTGGCAGGGTCGCCGCCGGCGGCGATGACGCGCGCCAGCTCGCCGCCCGAGACGATGTCGAAGCCGGCGCCGAGGCGGGCGAAGACATTCAGGATGGCGAGATTGGAGTTGGCCTTGACCGCGTAGCAAACCAGCGCATCACGGCCGGCGAGCGCATCCTTGTAGGCATTGAAGGCGGCGGTGAGGGCGGCGCGCGAGTAAACGTAGGTCGGCGTGCCGAAGCGCTCTGCGATATCGGACAGCGGCAGGTCTTCGACATGCAGCACGCCCTTGCGGCGGGTAAAGAAGCTCATTGCGGGACGGTAATATTGCTATTATCGGGCAGCGTCTGCTTGACCGGTGCCGGTGTGCTGCCCCCCCCCGAAAACGGGCGTGGGCGGCGGTCCGGGCGGCAGTTCAAGCGGCCCGCGAGTACCACAGGCGGTCAGCGTGCAAAGCAGGATCAGGGTGGTTGGCAGACGCATGGATTGGTGGAGTAATGACAGCGGCAATGCCGCGGAGACTGTGCCGCGGCATGGTATCACAGCAGGAACGGGGACCCGAATGGAAGAGCGTGAATTCAATACACTGGCCGACACGATGCTGGCCCGGATAGAGCAGGCGCTGGAAGGCTGCGAGGCCGACATCGACTTTGAACTCAAGGATGGCGGCGTGCTCGAGATCAGCTGCGCCGATAACAGCAAGATCATCATCAACCGCCACACCGCTGCGCGCGAGATCTGGGTGGCGGCGCGTTCCGGCGGTTTTCATTTCCGCCATGAGAATGGCAGCTGGCTCGGCACCCGTGACAGTGAAGCCTTGATGACGGCAATTTCCCGCTGTCTCAGCGAGCAGTCAGGCGAAGACGTCAGCCTCGCCTGAGGCCGGTCCTCAGCGCACGACCGGTCTGCTCTTGGCGTCGCTGACCGGTGCCGGCGCGGGGGGCGGGCCGGTGGTGGGCAGGGGATCAGCCGGGTCCGTCCATTCGTCCGAGGGCAGCTGCTCCTTGTAGATCAGCTCTTTCTGGACCTTGCCGCCCGGGGCCTCGGTGGTCACTGCGGTCAGCCCTTCCGGCACGTCCATATAGGATTCGGGCACGCCCTTGAGGGCGCGCTCCATATAGCCTATCCACATCGGCAGTGCCGCCGTGCCGCCGGTTTCGCCGCTGCCCATGCGCTTGGGCTGATCGAAGCCTATCCAGGCGATGCCGACGACGGTGGGATGGTAGCCGCAGAACCAGGCATCGATGTAGTCATTGGTCGTGCCCGTCTTGCCGGCCAGGTCACCGCGCTTGAGCGTGGCGTAGGCGCGCGTGGCGGTGCCGCGGCGGACCACGTCATGCAGCATGCTGTCCATGATGTAGGCATTGCGCGCCTCGATCACGCGTTCTTCGCCTGCGATGGTGGGCTTGAACTCGGCGAGTATCTTGCCGTCGGCATCCTGGATCTGGCGCACGATGAAGGGCTGCACGCGGTAGCCGCCGTTGGCGAAAATCGAATACGCGGCCAATTGCTGCCAGGGCGTGACGGAGCCGGCACCGAGGGCCATGGTCAGGTAGGGCGGGTGCTTTTCGGCGTCGAAGCCGAAGCGCGTAATGTAGTCCTGCGCGTAGGAGGTGCCGATATTCTTGAGCAGACGGATCGAGACCATGTTGCGCGACTTGGCCAGCGCGGTGCGCAAGGTCATCGGCCCTTCGTACTTGCCGTCGTAGTTCTTCGGTTCCCACGCCTGTGAGCCGGTTTCCTCGGCGGAAATGACGATGGGCTCGTCGACGATCACCGAGGCGGCGTTGTAACCCTTTTCCAGCGCCGCCGAGTAGATGAAGGGCTTGAAGCTGGAACCGGGCTGGCGCCAGGCCTGGGTCACATGGTTGAACTTGTTGCGATTGAAGTCGAAGCCGCCGACCAGGGCGCGCACCGCGCCGTCGATGGGGCTGGCGGCGACAAAGGCGGCCTCTACCTCCGGTTGCTGGCCGACCAGCCACGGCTGCTTGTCATTGGGGCCGACGCTCAGACGTATGATGGCGCCGCGGCGCAGACGCTTGTTGGCAGGCGCCTTGTCGTCCAGCATGCGGGCTGCGAACTTGAGGGCATCCCCGCTCAGCGTCACCATCTCGCCACCGCGGCGGTAGGCCTTGATCAGGGTGGGGCTGGCTTCGAGCACCAGCGCCGGGGGCAGGTCATCGACCTCGGTGATCTCCGAGAGCGCATCCTCGTATTCCTCTTCGGTATTGCGCGCAAACTCCTTGGGGTCGATGAACTTCTCTGCGCCGCGATAACCGTGGCGGCGGTCGTAATCGAGCACGGCCTTGCGCAGGCTGGCGTTGGCGGCGTCCTGCTCGGTCTTGATGATGGTGGTGACGACGCGCAGTCCCTGGTTGTAGGCTTCTTCGGAATAGCGCTCGACGGCGATCTGGCGCGCCATCTCGGCGACATAGTCGGCGCGGGTGCCGAAGTCATTGACGTTGCGCTTGACCGAGAGGTGCTGCTGCTTGGCGCTTTCGTACTGGGCGGCGTCGATGTAGCCGAGTTCGAACATGCGGCGCAGCACGTAGAACTGGCGCAGTTGTGCGCGCTTGGGATTGGCGACCGGGTTGTAGGACGAGGGCGCCTTGGGCAGGCCGGCGAGCATGGCGGCTTCGGCCGGTGTCAGCTGCCCCAGCGTCTTGCCGAAATAGATCTGCGCGGCCGATGCAAAGCCGTAGGCGCGCTGGCCCAGGTAGATCTGGTTGATGTAGAGCTGGAGAATCTCGTTCTTGGACAGGCTGGCCTCGATCTTGAAGGCCAGCAGCACCTCGTAGAGCTTGCGCGTCAGGGTCTTTTCACGGGTCAGGAAGAAGTTGCGCGCCACCTGCATGGTGATGGTGGACGCGCCCTGCGCCTTGCCGCCGCTGACGACATTGGAATAGGCCGCGCGCAACACGCCCAGCATGTCCACCCCGGGGTGGGTGAAGAAACGTTCGTCTTCGGCCGCCAGAATGGCATGCTTCATGAGCGGCGGGACGTCCTGGATATGCACCGGGTTCCGCCGTTCCTCGCCGAACTCCCCAATCAGGTAGCCGTCGGCGGTGTATACACGCAACGGCACCTTGGGCCGATAGTCGGTCAGGGCTTCCAGTGAAGGCAGCTGGGGGTACAGCACGATGGTCACGATGGCGACCATGGCCGTGATGATGAGGCCGCCGCCGATGAGGGCCATCAGCGGGTAGAGAATCCAGCGGGCAGCGGGTGGCAGCGGCGGAAGCTTGGGCAGGGGCGGGAGTTTTATGGAAGGCACGGGGCGATTATACAGGCCTGCTTATGGGCGCCGCTTCGTTGTAGGAATCCAACACCTTAAGCTGTCTAGTGTTTCTTTCTTTTACACTCTGAATAGTTGTTGTTAGTATCTCAAGTAAAGTATCACATAGCATTGTAATTTGCTAATTTTTAAAGGGATTTCCATTGCAGATTGATTTTTCGATCTTCAATCCGAAGGCGCGGCCCTTGCTGGGAATGGATATCAGCTCGACTTCAGTCAAGATGGTCGAGCTGGTTGACGACGGCAAGGGCAAGTACCGGGTTGAGCGCTATGCAATCGAGCCCCTGCCCAGGGAAGCGGTTACGGATGGCAATATCGTCAACTTGGAAGGGGTTGCCGAGACGGTGCGCCGTGCCTGGAAGCGTCTGGGTACGACGACCCGCTATGTGGCCATGGCACTGCCGTCTGCGGCCGTGATCACCAAGAAGATCATCCTGCCGGCCCACCTGCGCGAGCAGGAAATGGAAATCCAGGTCGAATCCGAGGCCAACCAGTACATCCCGTTTGCACTCGAGGAAGTGAACCTCGACTTTCAGGTCATCGGCCCGATGCCGAACAGTCCGGATGACGTGGAGGTCATGATCGCCGCCTCGCGCAAGGAAAAAATCGAGGACCGCGTGGCCTGTGCCGAGGCGGCCGATTTGCGTCCTGTCGTCATGGATGTGGAGTCCTTTGCCACCCAGAGCGCGATGGCCGAGGCCGTCCAGCAACTGCCGAACAGCGGGCGCGATGCCATCATCGCCCTTGCCGATATCGGTGCCAACACGGCCCGCTTCACCTTTACCCGCAACGGCGAGGTGCTGTATACCCGCGAGCAGGCGTTTGGCGGCGGCCAGCTGACCCGCGACATCATGCGTGTCTATGGCATGAGCGCCGAAGAAGCCGAGGCTCTCAAGCGCGACGACTCGCCGCCCGACAACTATGATGCCGAGTTGCTGCAACCCTTCCTTGAGGCGCTGGCCCTGGAAGTATCGCGTGCGCTGCAGTTCTTCTATACCTCGACCCCGCATACCCAGGTGAACTACATCCTGCTGGCGGGTGGTGGTGCGCTGATCGAAGGGGTTGAAGCGGCGGTTTCCACGCGCACCCAGATCGAGACGCTGCGTGCCAATCCCTTCGCCGGCATGGCGACTTCCGCCAAGATCAAGCCGAAGCGCCTGCTCGCGGATGCCCCGGCCCTGATGGTGGCGTGCGGCCTGGCCCTGCGGAGATTCGATCAATGATCCGGATAAATCTCCTCCCGCACCGCGAGGAAAAACGCAAGAGCCGGCGTTCGCAGTTCTATGCACTGCTGGGGGCGGTATTCCTTGCTGCCGTGGTGGTGTGGGGTATCGGCTTTACCGTGATCGCCGAACGGATCGATAGGCAGAACGACGCCAATGACTTTTTGCGTTCCGAGATCGTCATTCTTGACCGGCAGATCGCCGAGATCAAGTCGCTGAGGCAGCAGACCGAAGCCCTGCTGGCCCGCAAGCGCGTGATCGAACTGCTTGAGGCCAACCGCGCCGAGACCGTGCATGTCTTCAACGAGTTTGCCGAGCGGGTGCCTGAAGGAATCTACCTGCGCAAGCTTACGCAAGCCGGTCAGCGCATCAACATCGTGGGCTATGCCCAGGCGAACGCCCGTGTTTCAGCCCTGATGCGCAGCCTGGAAGAGTCGCCGATCTTTGAAAGGCCGGAGCTGGTACAGATTCAGGCGGAAGTGGTCGGCGGACGCCGCCTCAGCGCGTTCAACATGTTTGTGACCATCAAGCGCGAAGTCAAGGCTGACGCCCTCGGCCCCAAGAGGAATCCACGGTGAAACCGAATACAGCTTCCGAGACCGCAAAGCCGAAATTCGATTTTCAGCAGCTGGCGGATGATTTCCGTACGCTGGACCTCAATGATCCCGGCTTGTGGCCCCTCGCTCCCAAGGTCGTCATTCTTGCGCTGGTTTTCGTGGTTCTGATTGCCGCGGCCGGCTGGTTCGGCTGGAAGCCGCAGCTGGACGAGCTGGATGCGGCACGCGAGCAGGAAGCCAGCCTGCGTGAAGAGTGGCTCAACAAGAAGCGGCAGGCGGTCAATCTGGATGCACATCGCAAGCAGCTGGAGGAAATCAATCGCACCTTTGGCGCATTGCTCAAGCAATTGCCGAACGCGTCCGAGGTCGAGAAGTTGCTGGTTGACATCAACCAGGCCGGCGTCGGCCAGGGCCTGCAGTTCGACCTGTTCCAGCCCATGGCCGAGGTCCGCAAGGACTTCTATGCCGAACTGCCGATCAAGATCCGCCTTTCCGGCACCTACCATGAGCTGGGTGCCTTTGCCGGTGATGTGGCCCGCCTGTCACGTATCGTGACCCTGAACGACCTCGATATCACGGTCACGCGCGATGCGACGCTGACGTTGAATACGATCGCCAAGACCTTCCGCTACCTGGATGACCAGGAAATAGCGCAACAGAAGAAGGGGGCGCGCAAGTGATGCTGAGAAGCGCCTGTTCCTTGTTGATCTGTCTGCTCCTCGCCGCCTGCGGCAACGAGGAGCATGGTGATATCCGGGCCTGGATGGACGAAGAGGCCAAGGGCATCAAGGGGAGCGTGCAGACGCCTCCCCCGATGGTGACGCCGCCGATTGTCAGTTACTCCGCCAAGAGTATCGAATCGCCCTTCTCCAACGAGAAGATCAAGACGCGGGAAGGTAATTCCCTCAGCGACAAGAGTAATCCGGCTGCAGGCCGGGCCCCTGAATACCTGGAAGGATTTCCGCTGGAGTCGATGCGCCTGATCGGCATTGTCGCCTTTCAGGGCAAGACCTACGCGGTGATTCAGACGCCGGAAAAGCCCAAGCATGTGACCGTGGGTAACTATATCGGTCCCAACTACGGAAAGATTGTCGAAATCAGCAAGGCGCAGATGCGTATTTCCGAGACGGTCAAAGACGCCAATGATCTCTGGGTCCAACGAGAGAAGATCCTGTACCTGCAGCAGGACGAAGGAGCTAAAAAATGAAGCAATTCATCATCCGTTTCGCCGGCCTGTTGATGGCGGCCACTTGCATGGCCACTCCGGTGCTTGCTGCCGATATGCAGGGCGCGTCCAATTCGATCCGCGAGGTCCGAACCCAGCAGATCGGTGACCAGGTCTACGTTGAAATCGACTTTGCGCGCGCATTGCCTGCGGTGCCGACAGCATGGACCACCAAGGAGCCGGCGCGTATCGTGTTCGACTTCCCGGGGGTCGCCAACCAGTCGGGCAAGGCATCCTATCCTGTGAATGCGGGCGGTCTGCGCAATATGCAGTTTGTGCAAACCGATCAGCAGACCCGGCTCGTGATGGCCATGGTGGCGGCGACGGGTTATGACACCGAGCTCAAAGGCAATTCCCTCGTCATCAAGCTGGCGCCATTCAGCCAGAAGATGCCGGCCGGCGCTGCGCCGAATACCTCCGGCGCACGCCTGCCAGCCAAGGTCGAGCGCACCGAGGAACTGAATTCGGTGCGTGATGTGGTTTTCCGCCGTGGCGAGCAGGGCCAGGCCCAGATTCTCCTCGACCTCAGCGACGGATCGGTTCCCCTGGATGTGCGCCGCAGCAGCACCGGTGTGGTGGTGGACATGCAGGACACCATGATCCCGGAGCGTCTGCTGAGTCGTCGTGACGTCAATGACTTCGCCACCCCGGTTACCCAGGTCATCACCACCAGCAAGGGCAGCCAGGCGCGCATTGAAATCATGGCCAAGGGCCCGTGGCGCCATCAGGCCCAGATGGTCAACAACCAGCTCAAGATCGAGATCATCCCGCTGACGGCGGCAGAAACCAATCGTCTGGTGCCGCATGGCCAGGAGGGCAAGAAGGTTTCCATCAACTTCTTTGACGCCGATCTGACCATGGTGCTGCGCACCCTGGCGGAAATCTCCGGCCGCAATGTGATCGTCGACCCCTCGCTGAACGGCCGCAAGGTGACGGTAACGCTGGACAACATGCCCTACGAACAGGCGATTGATCTGGTGCTGGCACAAACCGGCGCAGGCATGCGTCTGCGTCCCGATCTCGTCATCTTCGGTGCCCGCGACGTGCTGCAGCGCCGTGACGCCGATATGGCCGATGAGCTGGCCCGCGCCAACGAAACCGCACCGCTGGTGACGGAAACCTTCCAGTTGAATTACGTGTCGGGCGAGGACGTCGAGAAGCTGATCCGCGTGGCGCAGAACGACTCGTCCACCAATTCGCTGGTACCGATTACCTCTGCCACGCCGGGTGCGGGCGGCCAGGCCAGCACCAGCACCAACATGAAGCTGAAGGGCATCATGTCGTCCCGCGGCGTGTTGTCCTACCATGCTTCGACCAACAAGCTGTTCGTGCGCGACGTGCAGCAGGTGGTTGACCAGATCCGCGATCTCATCCGCGAGGTCGATGTGCCGCCCAAGCAGGTCCTGGTCGAAGCCCGCATCGTGGAAGTCAGTACCGCTTTCACCCGCGATCTCGGTGTGCGCCTGAACCTGTTTGACGCCAAGAGCTACGGCATCGCCAACAACACCCGCTTCGGCTTCGGCGTTGGTCGCGTCGATTTCCCGAGCGAGGACAGCCTGCTGAACGAAGCGATTTTCCGTTCAGACGGGGTGGCCTTCGGTGCTGGCTACAACCTGACGGGCTCGACCCGTATGAACATGATGCTGTTCAACAGTGCGGCAGGCAAATTGCTGCGTATGGAGCTTGCGGCTGCCGAGGTCGATAATCGCGGCAAGACGGTTTCCTCGCCGCGGGTCGTGACCCAGAATCGCAAGGCGGCCAAGATCGAGAACCTGCAGCAGACGACGGCGGTGACGGGCGTCAATGCACAGACGGGTCTGCCCATCTACACGACCTACAATGCGCCGCTGACGCTGGAAGTGACGCCTTCGATCAGCCCGGACAGTCGTGTCGAGCTGGATCTCAAGATTGCCAAGAGCACCTTGCAGCTGGGCGCACTCGGCGCCAATACGCTGGATCGCAATACGGTGAACACCACTGTCATGGTCGACAACGGCGGCACGGTGGTCATCGGCGGCTTCTACCGCGAAACCGATTCGGATGCGCAGGAGCGTGTGCCTTTCCTCGGCGACCTGCCGTATGTCGGCTTCCTGTTCAAGACGACGCGCACGCAGCGCGGTAAGACCGAGCTGCTGGTCTTCATTACTCCGCGCATCGTCAACGACGCCCTGGCGCTCCGCTGAAGCGGACTGAACTGCTCGGCCCGCGGTCTCTCACGAGGCCGCGGGCTTTGTCTTTCTGTGCCTGCTGATACAATTGGGCGGTGAAATCTCGCAGCCAGAACCTTTACCTCGTCGGCATGATGGGGGCCGGAAAAACCTCGATCGGACGTCAGCTGGCCAAGCGCCTGCAACGTCGCTTTGTGGACGTCGATCACGAGATCGAGGCACAGACCGGTGTGCGCATTCCGACCATATTCGAAATCGAAGGGGAGGCAGGCTTCCGTGAACGCGAGGCGCAGACCATCGTCAATCTCGCGCAGCAGGACGGACTGGTCCTGGCGACAGGCGGCGGGGCGGTCCTGCGGGAAGCCAATCGCAGGTGCCTGAGTGATACGGGTGTCGTCATTTATCTGCGTGTGCCGCCGCAGACGCTCTACGAGCGCACGCGCCATGATCGCAACCGCCCGCTCCTTCAGGTGGAGAATCCGCTCCAGCGCATCGAGGAACTGTATGTGCAGCGCGACCCCCTGTACCGGGAGATTGCGGACATCACCATGGACAGCGGGAATTGCAGCGTGGCCGCATTGGCGCGCCGCATAGAAGAGGAACTGAACAGCAAATGCGCACCCTGAATGTCGCGCTCGGCGAGCGCAGCTATCCCATCCATATCGGCCCCGGGCTTCTGGCCAAGGCAGAACTGATCCTGCCTCACCTCAAGACTCCGGCGGTAGCCATTGTCAGCAATGTGACGGTTGCACCGCTCTATCTCGAAGCGCTGGCCGCCCCCTTGCGCGCCGCTGGTGTCAAGGTCACCGAGATCGTGTTGCCGGACGGCGAGGAATACAAGAACTGGGATTCGCTCAACCAGATTTTCGATGCCCTGCTCGCCAATCGCTGCGACCGCACCACCACGCTGATCGCGCTGGGCGGCGGCGTCATTGGCGACCTGACCGGTTTTGCCGCAGCGAGCTATCAGCGCGGCGTGCCCTTCATCCAGGTCCCGACCACGCTGCTCTCGCAGGTCGATTCCTCGGTGGGCGGCAAGACCGGCATCAATCATCCGCGCGGCAAGAACATGATCGGCGCCTTTCTGCAGCCGCAACTCGTGCTCGCCGACACGGATACCCTGAAGACCCTGCCCGAGCGCGAACTGTCGGCCGGCCTGGCCGAGGTGATCAAATACGGCCTGATCCGCGACCTGCCTTTCCTGGATTGGCTGGAGGCGAATATGCCCGCCCTGCGCGCCCGTGACGCGGCAGCCCTGACCTATGCCATCGAGCGCTCCTGCCAGAACAAGGCCGAAGTGGTTGCCGCCGACGAATTCGAAACGGCCAAGGAAGGCGGCCGGGCGCTACTCAACCTTGGCCACACCTTCGGCCATGCGATCGAAACCGGTCTCGGTTATGGCGAATGGCTGCACGGCGAGGCGGTTGGTGCCGGCACGGTCATGGCGGCCGAGCTTTCGCGCCGTCTCGGCTGGCTGACGGATGCTGAGTTCGAGCGCGCGCGCAAGCTGCTGGCGGCGGCCGGTTTGCCGGTGGTCGGCGCGCCGCTCGGCGTCGATCGTTACATCGATTTGATGGGGCACGACAAGAAGGTGATCGCGGGCAAGCTGCGCCTCGTCTTGCTCAAGCATCTCGGCGAGGCCGTCACCTATGGCGATGCGCCGCCGGAGCAGATTCGCGCCGCCATCGAGGCCTGCTGTCATGTCTAGCCCTGTCCCCGGACTGGCCAGTTATGCCGTTCGCGATGACAACTCGCGCGGCCGCCGCTTCGACGAGCCCAGGCCGAAGTCCCGCAGCCAGTTCCAGCGCGACCGCGACCGCATCATCCATTCGACCGCCTTTCGCCGCCTCGAGTACAAGACCCAGGTCTTCGTCAATCACGAAGGTGACCTGTTTCGTACCCGCCTGACGCACAGCATCGAGGTTGCACAGATCGGGCGGGCGATTGCGCGCACCCTGAATCTCAATGACGACCTGACCGAGGCCGTCTCGCTGGCGCATGATCTCGGCCATACGCCCTTCGGTCATGCCGGTCAGGATGCCCTCAACGAGTGCATGCAGCCGCATGGCGGCTTCGAGCACAACCTCCAGTCGCTGCGCACCGTGGACATGCTGGAGGAGCGCTACGGCGCCTTCGACGGGCTCAACCTGATGTACGAGACGCGCGAAGGCATCCTCAAGCACTGCTCGGCCAAGAATGCGCGCCTGCTCGGCGATCTGGGCGAGCGTTTTCTCAACGGTCAGCGTCCATCGCTGGAGGCGCAGATATGCAATCTCGCCGACGAGATCGCCTACAACAACCATGACATCGACGATGGCCTGCGCTCCGGCCTGATCACGCTGGAGCAGCTCGAGGAGGTCAGCCTGTTCGCCCGTCATGCCGCGGCCGTGCGCAAGGAGTATCCGGACATCGCCGGCCGCCGCCTGATCCATGAAACGATACGTCACATGATCGATACCCAGGTGACCGATCTGCTGACGCAGAGCAGCCAGGCGATTGCCGATGCGCGGCTGCAGTCGATAGAGGATGTGCGCAATGCGCCGGTACTGATCACCTTCAGTACGCCGATGCAGGAGGAAAACCGCTTGCTCAAGGGCTTCCTGCGCGAGGCGCTGTACCGTCATTACCAGGTCCTGCGCATGACCAACAAGGCGCGCCGCATCATCCGCGAGCTGTTCTCGGCCTTCATGGAAGAGCCGCGCCTGCTGCCGCCGCAATACCAGGCCTACGCCAGCGAGGACAAGGCACGCGCCGTGGCCGACTACATTGCCGGCATGACGGATCGCTATGCCATGAAGGAACACCGCCGCCTGTTTGCCGTCGGGGAAATATAGGCAGTGACGCACTATTATGGTGCGTAATGTTGTGATTTCGCACTAATGTGGTGCGATCTTGTCTGGCTTGCCGCCATAATTGGAAATAATGCAGCCTGAGGCGCAATATTTCTTGAGCCGGCTAGCGAATAGGCGTATATTTTTCCTCCCCTTCCCGCGGGTTTGACCACAAGTTGGCCGAGCGTTAGCCATGTAGGCGGCGTTCGGCCTTTTGCGTGGCTGATTGTTTTTGTTGAGGAAAAACAGGATGTCCCTTCCGCAGCACCAGGGTCTCTATGACCCCGCCAATGAACACGATGCCTGCGGCGTCGGTTTCGTCGCCCATATCAAGAACAAGAAGAGCCACTCGATCGTCGAGCAGGGCTTGCAGATTCTCAAGAATCTGACCCACCGCGGCGCGACCGGCTACGACCCGCTGCTCGGCGACGGCGCCGGCATGCTGATCCAGCTGCCCGATGCCTTCCTGCGCGAAGAAGCCGCCAAGCTCGGCATCAAGCTGCCCAAGGCCGGCGAATACGCCTGTGCCAACATCTTCCTGCCGCAATCGGCCAACGGCCGCCAGGCTTGCGAATCCATCGTCGCCCGCATCATTCACGAAGAAGGCCAGGCCTTCCTCGGCTGGCGCGACGTGCCGAAGAACAATCAGGGCCTTGCCCAGATGGCGATTGCCGAAGAGCCCTTCGCCCGCCAGGTCTTCATTGGCAGCAAGGCCGCCGATCAGGACGCCTTCGAGCGCAAGCTGTTCGTCATCAGGAAGCGCATTGAGCACGAAGTCGCCCATCGCAAGCTCGATGACGGCGGCCAGTTCTACGTGCTGTCGATGTCCTCGCGCACCATCGTGTACAAGGGCATGCTGCTGGCCGACCAGGTCGGCACCTACTACACCGACCTGCAGGACAAGCGCGTCGTTTCCGCGCTGGCCCTGGTGCACCAGCGCTTCTCGACCAACACCTTCCCGACCTGGGATCTGGCTCACCCCTTCCGCATGATTGCCCACAACGGTGAAATCAACACCGTGCGCGGCAACACGAACTGGATGGCGGCCCGCCAGAAGGCCATGGCCTCCAACATTCTCGGCGACGACCTGAACAAGATCTGGCCGCTGATCGACGAAGGCCAGTCCGACTCCGCCTCTTTCGACAATGCGCTCGAACTGCTGGTGATGGGCGGCTACCCGCTCGCCCATGCCATGATGATGCTGATCCCGGAAGCCTGGGCCAGCAACGACATGATGGACGCCAAGCGTCGCGCCTTCTACGAATTCCACGCCGCCATCATGGAACCGTGGGACGGCCCCGCTGCCGTGGCCTTCACCGACGGCCGCCAGATCGGCGCCACGCTGGACCGCAACGGCCTGCGCCCCGCGCGCTATCTGATCACCAAGGACGACATCGTCCTGATGGCCTCGGAAATGGGCGTGCTCACCTTCCCCGAAGAGCAGATCGCCAAGAAGTGGCGCCTGCAGCCGGGAAAGATGTTCCTCATCGATCTGGAACAGGGCCGCATCATCGACGACGGCGAGCTCAAGACCCAGATCGCCACGGCCGAACCGTACGGCAAGTACATCGAGGAAAGCCGCGTTTTCCTGTCCGACCTGCAGGCCCCGAAGAGCAGCGACAAGCTCAGGGAGTCGCTGCTGGATACGCAGCAGGCCTTCGGCTACACGCAGGAAGACGTCAAGTTCCTGCTCGAGCCCATGGTCAAGAACGGCGAAGAAGCGACCGGCTCCATGGGTACCGATATCGCCCTGCCGATCCTGTCGAACAAGAACAAGCCCTTCTACAACTACTTCAAGCAGCTGTTCGCGCAAGTGACCAACCCGCCGATCGATCCGATCCGCGAGGAAATCGTCATGTCGCTGACCAGCTTCATCGGCCCCAAGCCCAACCTGCTCGGCATCGGCAACCCCGA
>JAIEOJ010000117.1 GCA_019750575.1 Rhodocyclaceae bacterium
CGCTGGGCCACCCCCGAGTTCGAACCTTTCATCGCCTCGCTGATGATGGACTCGCGCGATGGCGCCCGCCAGGGCCTACCCTGGGATGTTGCTCAGGAGTTGCTGTTCCTGCTGGAAATCAGCATCGCCAAGCGCGCCATTATCGCCGCCCAGACCACCGGCATGCCCTATCGCCAGGTTTTCCAGAGCATGCGCAACAACGCCGAGGAAGCCGCCAAGAACACGGCCAATGCGTGGAGCAATCCGACCCTCAACAACGACACCAAGGCCGTTGGCCTGCCGGGCCAGCCCCTAGCCAAGGCACTCGCGCTCGACCCCAACTCGGTGTCCATGCGGCAGAAGCGTACGCAGAACAAGCCCCCCAGGAAGAGCTTCTGGCAGAAACTCTTCGGCCGCTGAAGCCTGGCTGTATGCCTGGCCTGTTGGGTTGGAGCGTACGGACCCACCGCAATCAAGCCGGACAAACTGTCATCCAGCCTCTGAGGCTGCACGCATACGCCCGGTACATGACCCGCCTGATGCGCCCTGAAATCGGGGCTTGGTAATGGTCACGCGCCTTGTCGTCAGGCGCCTTGTGCCGTGACCAGGCGGTTGCGTCCTGACGCCTTGGCTTGATAGAGCGCACTATCAGCACGCGCAATCAATTGATCGGAAGACTCCTCCGGGAGTCGCGTAGCCAAACCAAGCGATAGCGTAACCGCGCCAATATCGGCATGCAGAAAGGTCTCGACACGCTGCCGCACTCTCTCGGCCAGCTCAACGGCAGGGCCTTCGGCGCAATCCTCGAGCACAATCAAAAACTCTTCACCACCCCAGCGGACGACGACATCGCTCGCGCGAACCGTATGCGCAACGATGGCTGCGGTTTCCTTCAGAACACGATCACCACCAGGATGGCCGAAACTATCGTTGATTTTCTTGAAGTGATCGATGTCACAAATAATCAGCGAAAGCGGTTTGCCCTCAGCGCTTGATCTCGCCATTGCATCTTCCAGGGCCTTCTCACCATGATGACGGTTATACAGACGCGTGAGCTTGTCGTGCGAGGCGGCATCCTGCAGGAGCTCTTCGCGTCGAACACGCTCGGTGATGTCCTTGCTGACACTGACATAGTGTGTGACTCGGCCTTGTTCATCAAGGATAGGGGAAATGCTCTGCTCCGCATGATAGAGAGAGCCATCGTGGCGACGATTGATGAAAGTTGCCCGGAAGGCATGGCCATTGTCCAGAGCCTTGTGCAAGGCGGCATAGAATCCAGGCTCATGTTTGCCGGAGTGAAGCAAGGCGGGCGTCTTGCCAATCAACTCTTCAGCCGAATAACCGGTGATTTTGGTAAATGCATGATTGACAAAAATGATCTTGGCCTGAATATCAGTGAGGAGTATCGGATCACTACTGGCATCCAATGCCCGCCCCAGAAGCATGTTTTTAAGTTCGGACTGATGCTGGGCCGAAATATCCTGCTGGACTGAGACAAAATGCGTCAGCGTGCCGCTCTCATCACGGACTGGCGATATATTCCAGCGCACGAGATAGATGGAACCGTCCTTACGATAATTGAAAGTCGTTCCCTCGAAATAGCTTGCTTCCTGCAGAGACGTTCTCAGACGCTCGATCACCGCGGGATCTGTATCAGGCCCCTGCAGCATACGCAGTGAGCGCCCCTGGAGTTCCTCCATGGCATATCCGGTCTGCTTGCAAAAAGCAGGGTTGGCGATCTGAACTGCATAACCCGTTGCCGGGTCGGCACTTGTTATGACGACAGCATTCCATGAATGCATGATCGCCGTATAAAAGAGCTTGTGTTCAGGGGTACTCATACTTTTATCTGGCTACTCGAGGCCGGTAATCGTTTCAGCTTATCAGACTACCTTCATGGGCAAGCGCTTTCACTGGCTTGGGCATCCGAAAAGCTCACTCAAGCAGAGCGCAGCTCAAACGATCGGCCACTCGGCCATGCCTAACCACCTTGCGTGACTTACGATCGCTCCCCCGCAAATGGCATAACTCGCGAAGTTTCTACCTGTCGCGGGAGCGATTAAAAAAAACCGCCTCATGGGCGTTTGTTTGTTTTGGCGGAGGCGGAGGGGCACTTGCTCCATTCGATAACGATGCGCACGTCGACGGACCGCCACCCGGCACTTGTTCCCTACCAGAGGGCCTCGCTTGTGGCAAAGTTCATCCAGCGTGACATAAGCAGGAGCCTGCAGCAACTCTAATGCACGCGCACAGGGGTGAGCGACACAATGCACCTCAATGGTGCCCCAAGAGCGCGCGGGCAGGCTACGATAGAGCCTCGCGAAATCGACACAGGGCGCATGAACATACTCAGTCGCAATAATGTCAGTGTCATCGGGGACGGGCCGGCCGTGCTGCTGTATGCCCACGGCTTCGGTTGCAACAAGTCCATGTGGAACCAGATCACACCCGCCTTTGCTGCCACCCACCGCCAGGTCCTCTTCGATTACGTCGGCAGCGGGGGCTCAGATCCCGCTGCGTTCGACGCCCAACGCTACAGCAGCCTCTCCGGCTATGCGCAGGACTTGCTGGAAGTGTGCGATGCCCTGGACTTGCACAGTGGCGTCACCCTGGTGGCGCACTCGGTCAGTTGCAGTATCGGGCTGCTGGCGGCCATACAGCGCCCCGCGCTCTTCGACAAACTGGTTCTGGTCGGCCCCAACCCCTGCTTCCTGAACGCCCCGCCCGACTATCAGGGCGGTTTTGAACGGGAAGACCTGGAAGGCCTGCTGAATCTGATGGACCAGAACTACATGGGCTGGGCCAGTTATCTGGCGCCCGTCGTGGCTGGCGAGGACGGCGGGCCACGGGTCAGCGGCGACTTGTCCGACAGTTTCTGCTCCACGGACCCGGTCATGGCGCGTGTTTTCGCCCAGGCCACCTTCTTCTCCGACAACCGCAACGACCTGCCGCTGGTGCGCACACCCGCGCTGATCCTGCAGCATCGTCACGACACGCTGGCACCGCTCTCGGTAGGCACCTACATGCACATGCACCTTGCCGGCAGTACCCTGCAAGTCCTCGATGTCAAAGGCCATTGCGCGCACCTGAGCAATCCGCAACGGGTGATCGATGCCATGCGCGCCTATTTGCAGGCAGCCTGACACCCAACCCATGGCCCGGCTCAACCATCTCCCCTGCCCCGTCGTGGTTACAAGCCGCGACGGACACACCCTGGCGCTGAATACGCGCATGCTCGAACTCGCCGGCGGCAAAAAGACCCGCTGGATCGGCGGTGAACTCGATGCCCTGTTGCCGCCATCCGGCCGCATCTTCCTGCAGACGCATGTCTGGCCGACACTGCTGCGCGACGGCAAGGTGAGCGAATTGCGCCTGCAACTGCTGAATGCGAATGGCGATCAAGTCCCGGTATTTGCCAACTGCCAGCGCGTCGAGGCAGACAATGAGGAATCGTTCTACTGGGCATTCTTTGTTTCCAGCGATCGGGTCCGCTTCGAGGCCGAGCTGCTGGAAGCCAAGAAGCGGGCTGAACGGTCGGCCCTTGAGCTGACCGAAAGCCTGCGTCGCCAGCGCGAGGCAGATGCGGCCCTGCGCCTGAGTGCCACCGTCTTTGAAAGCGCGCTTGATGCCATCATGGTGACCGATGGCAACAGCAACATACTGTCGGTCAATCCCGCTTTCACCCGACTTACCGGGCACACCGCCGCCGCCATCGTGGGACGGCCTGCGCACAGCCTGTGGTCCGGCCACTACGACACCACCTTCTCCCTCGCCATGTCGAGCGCGCTGAGCACACGACATGGCTGGGAAGGGGAAATCTGGATAGACACCACGGCTGGCGCGCACATCCTGACGCAGCAGGCCATCTCGTTTGTGGCAGGCGAAGAGCCCGCCGGCGACCGCCTGGTGATCGTTCTCAGAGACATCACGGAGCGCCAGCAGCGTACCGAGCGTCTGCGTCAGCAGGCCTTGCACGACAGCCTGACCTCGCTGCCGAATCGGCGTCTGCTGCTGGAGCGCCTGCAGCAACTGCTCGCCATGGCACGGCGCGATCCACGCCGCATCGCGCTACTCTTTCTCGACCTCGACGGATTCAAGGCAGTCAACGACAGCCTCGGTCACGATGCGGGCGACCTGGTCCTGCAGGAGGTCGCCGCGCGCCTGGAAATGCTGGTTCGGCCCGGCGACACCGTCGCCCGGCTGGGCGGTGATGAATTCGTCCTGCTGCTCGACCATGCAGGCGATCCGGACGATGTAGCCGGCGTGGCCCAGCGCATCATCGACGCCATCAGCCTGCCGATCAACGGGCCGGGCTGGACAACGCAGATCGGCTCCTCGATCGGCATCGCCCTGAATACCGCAGACGTCGACGCCCAGACCCTGCTCAAACAGGCCGACACGGCGATGTATCACGCCAAGATGCACGCCAAAAACACCTACGATTTCGCCGACCCCAAGCGCCAGAGCCGGGTTGCCGCCGACCACCTGCCGAATTCCGGACGCGCCCAAGCCTGAAAACAAAAAACCGCCTCAGGGGCGGTTGTTTGTTTTGGCGGAGGCGGTGAGATTCGAACTCACGAAAGGTTGCCCTTTGCCGGTTTTCAAGACCGGTGCAATCGACCACTCTGCCACACCTCCGTGGCACTACTCAACACAGAAAACCGGCAGCCGGTTTTAGCTCCGGCCCGCTGCGCTTAACCTGCTGCGCAGCCATAGCACTACTTAACACCAGCGCAAGCGCGATAGCCGCTGTGCAAGGGCTCGCATTATACGCACACAAGCAGCAGCCACCCGGCAAGGCCGTCATTCACGGCAGGCGCGGGCAACGGCTCTTGCACCCACTGAGCGCTGGCCCCCGGTGCCTGCGTATTTTCATCACTATAAATAAGTCGGCAGACTTTACAGTATGTCAAAATCCGTGCCGGATAAAAACGTAAGTCATTGAATAAAAACACGTGGAATAGATATTGCTGACTACTGAACAGGGTTTCACATTACCTGATTTCAGTTGCACTTTTGGCCGCGACCATCGCCTCGGGAACACACCATGAAGACCAAGAACCTTTTCGCCTGCCTGACGCTCATGCTGGGCTTTGCCGCCGGGTCGGCGCAGGCAACGCTGCTGGACGGAAAAGTCGTGGGCTTCCAGTACTATTATCCGACCCAGAGCAGCCCGTATGCCTACGCTGCGAACGGTAACTATCTGGTCGGGGAAAACGTTGAGGTCGGCAATGTCGTCGACGATGTTGCCCAGCTGGACCTCTCGGACAAGAACCTGCTGGTGAGCTTCCTGCCGCCGCTGGAGTTCTTCATGCCGACCGCGGGCAACTTCCACTACTCCGCCTTCAATGGCTTCGTCATCTACGATGCCTTCAACACCATCGACGACTTCATCTCGGTCACGATCAATCCCCTGAGCAATCTTGCGGGCTTTGATACTTCGCGCCTGAGCTTCGATGCCAACCACATCTGGATCAACTGGGCCGGATTGTCCTACGACCTCGGCAGCAGCGTGCTATCCATCGACATCAACCGCGACGCGCAGGCGGTGCCGGAACCCGAGTCCCTGGCCCTGCTCGCACTGGCCCTGCTGGGCTTTGCCGGGATGCGCCGCAGCCAGCGCTGAACTCGCCAGCCCGACGCAAAAACAGCCCTTTTACAGGGCTGTTTTTCATTGTGGGCTGTGCCGCTCGCCCCTCAGATACCGACCGCCTCGCGACGGCGCTCCACATAGGTGGCGGCCGCCGTGGCTGCACCCGTTTGCGGACAGGGCGCGGCGGGACAGGCTACCGCCGTGAGCTGATAGACGCGTACCGTTCTGGGCACGCCGGGAGAGGTTTCGCCTTCATTGAAGACCCGTGACCAGCAGGTCACGGTGGCCTGGAAGCCGTTGATGGCGGACGTGTCGACGGTGGCACTCACGGGGGCCGCCTCGGTGCCGTTGTTGCATGAGGCGCCACCCCAGGCACTGGTATTGCCGAAGGCCTGGAACAAGCCCCATTCCGTACCGGCATGGGCGGTCTGCGTCGCCCGCGCCGAAAGCACGCCCTGCGCCAGTACAGCGCTTTGCGTCGTGCTCAGGGCCACAATGGCCGCGGCCAGCACGGACAGGATGACCAGCACCACGATCGCGGCGATCACCCCGAAACCGGACTGCAGGCGGGTCGTTTGTCTCATGGAACGTTCTCCACATGAACCCCGTGCATCAGGGTGATCGACTCATCATGATCCGTCAATGTGAGCTGCATCTGCATGAATCCGCTCTGCGGGGTGGCCCCTTGGCTGGGGTTATAGACGAAGGTACATGAGGACACATTGGTGGCCACGATATCGGTGCCCGCGCTGGTACAGGCAGTTGCAGTCAGCGTCGCGGAGAAAGGTGCGGCAGTCCGGTACAGAGTGTTGCCGACGCAGTTGTAGATCAGGGTCTGGGTCGCGTTCGGCACGACTACGAAACGCCCCGCATCGTAGCCGCTCGGAAAAGCCTGCGGCACGATATAGACGCGGTGCTGGCCGACAGCCACCCCGCCGGGTGCCGGTGCGGGTGTCTGCACACCCACAACGCGCGCACGATTGACGCCGTTGTAGACATCGTCGGTATTCTGGTTGCTGATCACCACCCAGTCGTTCAGAACCGGTCTGTTCTCGGTGCGCATCAGGTTGAACACATCGAAAGGCATGCTGAAGCCGCCCGGCGTCGGCTGCGAAGGGTCAAGCGGCGAGCTGCCCGTGGCCGTACCGAAATTGATGTCGCGCGCCATGCGATAGCGCCCCCCGCCCTTGGTCGGCACCAGCTGGAAGCAGCTCGCGCCCTGGGTACGCAGCGAATTCGGCACCGCGCTGCGGATATCCTGGCGCATGCGGCGCAGGGCTGTATCCGCCATATCGGTCAGACTGGCGCGGCGCTGGGTAGCGATATAACTGTCGATGGCCGGGCGCAGAAACACGACCAGAACGGCCGCCAGTATGCCGGTGATGGCAACCACCACCAGCAGCTCGAGCAGGGTAAATCCGTACTTTGTTCGCTTCATCAGTAAGCCGTCCTGAAGCCGTCCAGCACCAGATTCTGCGTGCCACGGCTGGCCGTCACCGTGACGCGCAAGGTGTTCGCAATGCCGCCCAGATTGACCGTCTGCACCTGCACCGCCACGCCATAGCCGGACAGACCGCTCACAGCGCCGCCGTCGATATCGCAGATGCCGGTGGTCTGATAGCCGTTGTAGTCGCGTATGTCATCGAAGGCGGCACGGCTTGCCCCCGGGCCGCACGCGGTCAGGGCATTGGCGGGCGCACCGCCGTTCACGGCATGCGGTTTGAGCAGCACCTCCTCCATCATTTCCTCGGCAATCGATACCAGCTGCTTGCCGACCACGGCATCGGCACTGCCCTTGACGCTGCTGATGTAGGCGGCAAGCACGCCGACCACACCGATACTGATGATGACGATGGCCACGATCAGTTCGATCAAAGTAAAACCGGACTGGGCTCGCCTAATTGACATGGCCGGTTGCCCCCACGACGGTGATCTGCGGCAGGCTGCCAACGACCAGCACCCGGCCTCCGCTGCTGCCATCCGCGGCGAAATTCAGTGCGCTCAGATCGCTGGAGGTGAAATAGGCCTTGCCTGCGTCCGGGCTGTTGAGCACGGCGGACGTGGTGCCGGGGATCAGCAAGGGCGTGGCACAGGCGACGCCACCATTGGCCGTATCCATGGCCAGGGTGACACTGGTGGTGGTGAAGCTCACGCACACCATGCGCCGGTGACTGACCGCGCTTTTCTGCGCATAACGCAGCGCACTCACGACCTTGTCCCTGAACTCCTGCTCACGGTATTCGCCGTTGCTGAAGCGCGGCAAGACAACCACCGCGAGTATCCCGAGGATCACCACGATGACAACCAGTTCGACCAGCGTAAAGCCCTGTGCTTTTTTCATGGCTTAGAAAAGCTCGCGCACATGGACGACGCGTCCGCCATTCGAGTAGATGCCGAAGTTGGCGCGTGCCGACGGATCGCGATCATAGGTGGCGGCGCAGTTGCCGTATTGCGAACGCAGCCAGATACGATTGCCGGGCGTGCCGCCGTGGGTACTCAGGCAGGACTGGTCATTGCCGCTAGTGCCGAGGTTGGCGGCGATATCGACATAGCCGGTATTGCCGACGCCGGGCGCGCCCAGTGTCAGGACACCGACACCATTGCTGATCGCCACATTGCTGAGCGAGACCAGGGGCGCGAGACTGGCCGGTACCGAGACCTTGTGGAAGTTGGCCGACTGCAGGGTGGTGCAGCTGTCATCGCTGTTGGCAATCCAGGTATTGCCGCTGTAGTACTCGGCGCGCACCTGCATGGACAGAGGCTGCCTTTCGGAGCCAAAGGCATTCGACAGGCGCAGACGGCCAAAGCGCATGGCCGTAGTACCGACAAGGACGCGCTCGTTGCCGACCGGGAGCTCGGCGTCCAGATTCGGCGCCAGGCTGCTGATGGTCACCCCCTCACTATCCTTGGGTGCGACGCCGATACGCAATACGTTGTAGGGAGCTTCCGGCGCGGCTGCGCGCACAAAGGTCACCGTGGCAGTCACATTGGCCACCCCGAGCAGCCAGGTCGCGCTCGGCGCAGTCACGCTGAGACGGTCGTGACCGAGCCGGGTGATGCCGCTGACGGGTACATCGGCCGCGCCGATTGCCATGGAGGGGCCACTGGCGGTGACCGACTGACTCCAGATTCCGGCCACCGCAGGATCCAGCTTGGCCAGGGTACCGGCATAGTTGCGTGTGGTAGCGCCATTGGCATTCTGGGCCGTCAGTGTCAAGGACAAAGCCATCGGTGCCCCGCCGTAAGTAAAGGCCGTCTTGCCCGCAGCGGCACAAGTAGGGGTCAGGACCGGCACAGTCACCGCGAAACGATCCGGAACGAAACGCCCGACACTGTAGGTAGACGAACATATCCAGAACCCGTTGCAGTCTGCGCTGGTATCGGCACTATCGATCTGCGCATAGGAAATGTCGCTGAGTACCGTAGAGAAGGCACCGACCTCATTGTAAGTCGCTGTTGTCGAGACGATCGTACCGCTTCCGCTGAAGGTACCGGGCACAAACGTGCCCGCTAGGGTGGCCGGGGCCAGGGCTGTCACACTGCTCGCAGTAAGCGAGGTGGCCTGATAGTTGGCAGTCACCGCCGCCGGAGAGGCTGCATTGTTGGCTGTGACGGCAAGGCGGAAAGGCTGACCCGCCTTGTGATAGGGCGTGGCCATCGCGGTCAGGGCATTCAGGGTGCGTGTCGTACCGGGCGAAGTCCAGTCCGCATCCTGGGCCAGCGGAATCAGCACGGAGGGCCGGATGGCAAAACTGTCCGTCGAGCACACCACCACCGTGGCCGCGCCAACCGCCGGGAAGCTGATGCGCACGCGTACATCGCGATAGGCATCAGCCACTGCAGCGAAGCTGGCGCTGTTGGTGCGACCGGTGCTGAAGGCAGGTGTAACAATGCTCTGCAGCACAGTCGCCGAGGTCGGGCAATTATTGCTGCCGTAGCCGCTGCCCGGCGTACCGTTGTTCGCAAGCAGTTCGGCCCTGACCGTACCGGTGAAGGTCGTCATGCGTGCGCCATTGTTGATGGCGACGATGGCGAGAGTGAACCCCGAGCCGGCGATCTTGGTCTGGATTACCCCGGTAATCGCATTCACCCCGGTACTGGTTTCAAAAGCATTGAAACCGGCTGGGGTGCCCCCGCTTGGCCCGCCGTTACAACGCGGGTAGGCCGGCGGATTGGTATTGGAATTGCTGTTCGACGTGCATGTCCCGTACACCGTGCTGGTCGAGTCGATAGTCAAGGCACTGGCCCAGCTGCCAGCCGTCACGCTGCCATATACATTGGTGCCGTTTGACAGGGTGACCTCATTGTTGCCCGTCACATTCACGATACTCGACGGCGAACCGATGGTACTGTTGCTGATACTGATCTCGACACTGGTCGCGGATATGCTGCCACTCGGAATGGTGGAGTTGGTGATCTGGATGCCATTACCGCCCGAGGTCGTGATGCTGCCGGATACGGTACTGCCGCTGATGGTCAGCGTACAACAGTCACTGGTGACGCCATTACCAACGGTTGAGCCATTGGTAATGGTCGGGCCGTTGCCGCCGTTGCTGGTCACGGTGCCATTCACGGTACTGCCATTTACAGTAACGCTGCAGCAGTCGCTGATGGCATTGCCACCAATCACAGCTCCGCCCTGAATGATGAGTCCATTACCACCGCCGCTGCTGGCATTGCCGGCGACCGAGCCGCCCGTGATGGTCACGCTGCAGCAGTTGCTGGTGACATTACCGCCGACCTGAACATTCTGCAGGGTGATGCCATTGCCACCGCCATGGGTCACATTGCCGGTCACCGTGCCGCCGCTGATGCTTACCGCCGCATTGTTGGACGAGACATTCCCGTTGATGGTGCTATTCGCGGAGAGCGTGAGGGTGAGATTGTTCGATGCCGTAAAGTTGCCGTTGAGGGTGACGTTAGTGAGACTGAAGGAACCGCTGGTGACGCTGATGTTGCCGTTGATGATGACCGCGCTGGCCGGCGCAATGCTGTCACCGTTGCTGAGACTGATGGTGCCACCGCAGGTATAGGTGCTGCCGCTCACGGACCAGGCACCGCCGGAACAGGTCGGTCGACTGCCCGGCGCCATGGTGTAGGTGGCCGCAACAACCCATGTGCTGGTGCACAAAGCGATCAGGGCCAGCAAAAAAAGCACTATTTTTTTCATTTGACCCCACCCTTTCCCGTCCGGTCATTGGTTTCAACCGCCGTAAACGTGCGCTACATATGCTGGCTGCATTATAGGAGCAGCCCCAGGCCCAAGGGACCAGAATGCACCCAAAGTACGCACAATCCCCACCTGGGTGCAGAAAAGTTACAACTATCCCTGATAAATCAATTTTCTGTTGATTATTGTTGCAGTTATTTCTAGAATCAACCCGAAATTTGGAGAAACTGATTTATGCCACGTCCGCCAGAGCGCATTCGCCTTGGAGACCTTCTGATTCAGCAGAATCTGCTCAGCGACGAGCAGCTTCAGCTTGCGCTCGCCGAACAGAAACGTAGCGGACGTCGTCTGGGACGCATCTTCGTAGACAGCGGCTACGTTACCGAGTCTGGCATCGCCAAGGCGCTGGCGCATCAGCTCAAGGCGGAGTTCATCGATCTGCAGAATTTCCAGACCCGGCCGGAATTGCTTAAACTGCTACCGGAAGGCGCGGCACGGCGTTATCGCGCCGTCCCGCTGGACGAGCGCGGCGGTGTCCTGCGTATCGGATTTGCCGACCCCACCGATCTTGCGGTTTACGACGAGGTCGCGCGCATCGTCAAGCGCGATATCGATCTGGCCGTGGTCACCGAGAGCCAGCTCATGCCGCTGCTCGACCGGGTCTATCACCGCACCGAGGAAATCTCCGGCCTCGCGCGCGAACTCACCGCCGAAATGGGCGACCTGCCGACCGAGTTCGGTACGGGCCTCAGCCTCACGCCGGGCGCCGAAGATGCGCCGGTGGTCAAGCTGCTGCAAACCGTGTTCGAGGAGGCCATACGCCTGCGCGCCTCCGACATCCACATCGAGCCGCAGGAAAAGTCGCTGACGATCCGCTTCCGCATCGACGGCGTGCTGCACATCCAGACCGAGGCCGACAGCAAGATCTCCAGCGCCGTGGTGCTGCGCCTCAAGCTGATGTCCTCACTGGACATTTCGGAAAAGCGCCTGCCCCAGGATGGCCGTTTCGACATGAAGATCCGCGGCCAGGCCGTGGATGTACGTCTTTCCACCATGCCGACCCAGTATGGCGAATCCGTGGTCATGCGCCTGCTGGTGCAGAACAGTGCCCTGCTCGATCTCGACCGCCTGCAGATGCCGCCGCATGTGCTGACGCGCTTCCGCCACGCCATCCACCAGCCTTCGGGTATCGTGCTCGTCACCGGCCCCACCGGCTCCGGCAAGACCACCACCCTGTATGCAGCGCTGAACGAGCTCAACAGCCCACGGAACAAGATCATCACCGTCGAGGATCCGGTCGAATATCGCCTGCCCGGCTTGAACCAGGTGCAGGTGCACGAAAAGATCGACCTCAGCTTCACGCGCGTGCTGCGCACCGCCCTGCGTCAGGATCCGGACATCATCCTGATCGGTGAAATGCGCGACCAGGAAACCGCAGAAATCGCCATGCGCGCGTCCATGACCGGCCACCTGGTGCTGTCCACCCTGCACACCAACGACGCGCTGACCACGCCGATCCGCCTGCTCGACATGGGCGTGCCGCGCTACATGGTGGCACTCTCGGTCAAGATGGTGATGGCCCAGCGCCTGGTGCGCACCATCTGCAGCAATTGCGCCCAGCCCCACGCGCCGGAGTCGCATGAGGCCGAATGGCTGAAATATGAGCTGGGCGACAAGGTTGCCCAGTACAAGTACAGCGTGGGCGCGGGTTGCACCCACTGCGCCAACACCGGCTATCAGGGCCGTCAGGCCGTATACGAGTTCCTTGAAATGACCCCGCCGCTGGTCGAAGCGGCGAATCTGGGCGACCCCGGCCACTTCGTGCGCGTCGGACGCGAGCAGATGGCGGGCAACACGCTGCGCCGCGATGCCGTGCGCCTGGTGATCAACGGCCGCACCACGATCGAGGAAGCCATGCGCATTTCCAGCCAGATCGGGGATGAGGCCTGAGATGGAGGCCGCCCATGCCTAGCTTCGCCTACCGCGGCCGCAACAGCGCCGGGCAGCCCGTCGAGGGCGTGCTCGAGGCCGTCAATGCCAATCTCGCTGCCGACGCCCTGCTCGGCGCCGGCGTGACGCCGCTGTCCATCGAGGAAAAGGCCGACAGCGGCGGCGGCTTCAAGCTGCAGCTCTTCGCCCCGCGCATCGGCCACATCGACATCCTGCTGTTCACCCGCCAGATCTACACCCTGCTCAAGGCCGGCGTCCCCATCATGCGCGCCCTGAACGGCCTGCGCGACTCCACGCAGAACCCGGCCATGCAGGACATGCTGCAGTCGGTGCGCGAAAGCCTGGACCAGGGCCGCGAACTCTCCGTCTCACTGGCGCGCCATCCCAAGGTCTTCACGCCCTTCTACCTGTCCATGGTGCGCGTGGGCGAAATGACCGGCCAGCTCGAGGCCATCTTCCTGCGCCTGTTCGACCACCTCGCCTTCGAACGCTTCATGCGCGAGCAGGTCAAGTCGGCGCTGCGCTATCCCTCCTTCGTGGTCGCCGCCATGGTGCTGGCGATGGTCGTCATCAACATCTGGGTGATCCCGGCCTTCGCCGACGTGTTCAAGGGTTTTGGCGCCGAGCTGCCCTTCCTCACCCGCATGCTGATCGGCGTCTCGAATTTCTTTCTCAGCTGGTGGCCGGCCATGCTCCTCGGCGCCATCGGCGCGAGTGTCGGCTTCGCCAAATGGATCAGCACCGAGGACGGCCGCTATCGCTGGGATCGCTTCAAGCTGCGTCTGCCGGTTGCCGGCAAGATCGTGCAGAAGGCCACCATGGCGCGCTTCGCCCGCAGCTTTGCGCTGGCGGCGCGTTCCGGCGTGCCCATCATCCAGGCCCTCACCAATGTCGCGATGACCGTGGACAATGCGTGGATTGCCGAAAAGCTGGACCGCATGCGCGAGGGCGTGGAGCGCGGCGAATCGGTGCTGCGCGCCGCCATCGCCACCGAGGCTTTCACGCCGGTCGTGCTGCAGATGATCGCCGTCGGCGAGGAGTCGGGCGCGCTTGACGAAATGATGGAAGAAATCGCCGACCTCTATCAGAACGAGGTCGAATACGAACTCAAGACACTGGCCCAGCAGATCGAGCCCATCTTGATTGTGATGCTGGGTATGATGGTCCTCGTCCTCGCGCTCGGCATCTTCCTGCCGATGTGGGATCTGGGCCGTGTCGCCCTCGGAAAGCAATGACAGGAGTCACAATGACGGCAACGAAATACTCAACACCGCTCGGGCTGAGCCTGTCGAAGCCCGGTGATAGTGCGTTTTCCTGTCTTCGCCCTTCGACAGGCTCAGGACGAACGGACTTGGGACACCGCAACCAGCGCGGCTTTACCCTGATCGAGCTGATCGTGGTCATGATCATCATCGGCATCCTCGCCGCAGCGGCCATGCCGCGCCTCATCGACGCCCAGCGCGATGCGCGCATCGCCAAGGCCAAGGCCATCTACGGGCTGATACGCTCGGCCTCGGCGCTCGGCCACTCGCGCTGCCTGCTTGACCTGGCCAGTCCGACCAACGTGGCCACGGTGGTCAGCTGCGCCTCCAGCCCGCCCATGGTAAACATGGAAGGCACCATGGTACGGATTGCCAACCGCTACCCCTCGGCCACCGCCGACGGTATCGACACGGCTGCCCAGATCAACGCCAACAGCGATGGCCTGATCATCAGCAGCGGCGGCAGCGGGCCGGCCAATCAGCGCATTTTCGACGTCGCCGGCGGCACCGCGCCGAACTGCCGCATCACCTACCAGGAAGCCACCAGCAATGGCGGCATCGTCATCGCCCCCGTCATTTCCGTCACCACCGAAGGCTGTTGATTTTTAAAGGAGTACCACCATGAAGAAGCAAAACGGTTTCACCCTGATCGAACTGATCGTCGTCATCGTCATCCTCGGCATCCTCGCTGCCACGGCACTGCCGAAGTTCGTTGATTTCCGCACCGATGCCGCAAACGCCGCCGTCCAGGGCGTGGCCGGTGGCCTGGCATCCGCCAGCGCCATCAACTATGGTGCCAAGCAACTCAACAAGTCGACCACGCCGACCTCAATCGAGGGCACGGGCTGCAGCTCGGCACTGTTCGACATGCTGGCCTCGGGTACCCCGGCGGGCTATACCGTCACCGGCGCCGCCAGCTGCACCAGCGGTTCGGCCGTCTCATGCACCGTGACCAATACCAGCGTGACCCCGAACGCCACGGCAACGGCCAGCATCACCTGCTACTGATCCGCATGGCGCTGTTCGGCAACAAGACGGTCGCCGGCGGACCGCAACTGGCTGTCGTCTCGCACAGGGGACGGCTGGATGTGGTCGCGGTGGAACGACGGCATGGCGACAAGCCGCGCGTGACGCGCTGCGAGTCCTACCCGCTTGAAGGGGGGCTCGCAGCCGCGCTCGCACGGCTGCGCCAGGGCGGTAAGCTCGGCGGCGCCTGCCTGACGCTGCTTGCGCCGAACGAGTACCAGTTCCTGCCGATCGAGGCGCCCGCCCTGCCGGAGTCCGTGCCACCCGCCGAATTGCGCGAGGCGGTACGCTGGCAGATCAAGGACATGGTGGACTTCCCGGTCGCGGCCGCCGGTATCGATGCCCTGCGTATCCCGGCTCAGCCGGGACGCGCCGGGCAGGTACTTGCGGTCGCCGCCAGCCATGCCGTGCTGCGCCCCGTGATCGAGTGTTTCCAGGATGCCCGCGCCAGCCTCATCGCCATCGGCATTCCGGAAATCGCCCAGCGCAATGTTGCGGCCCTGTTTGAAACGCCGGATCGCGCCCTCGCCCTGCTCAGCTTCAACCCGGACGGCGGCCTGCTGACGCTGACCTGCAATGGCAAGTTGTACGCCACGCGCCGCCTCGATGTGAGTGCCGCCGAACTGGCGGGCGACAAGAGTCAATACGAACGCGCGGTCCTCGACATCCAGCGTTCGCTCGACAATTTCGACCGTCATTTCAGCCACCTCGGGCTGCAACGCCTGCTGGTGGTGCCGATGCCGGGGGCCGATGATTTCGTCAGCCACCTGCGCGACAACCTGTATCAGCCGGTGGAAAGCCTGGTCATCAGCGACGGGCTGGACATCAACGCCGCTCCCATGCTGGCCAACGCCACGACGCTGGCGGATGCACTGCCGGCCCTCGGCCTGGCCCTCGAAACAGCGGATGAGCCCAGCCTCAACCTGTTCGATCCGGCGCTGCAACGCCAGCAGGACCCGTGGACGGCACGCAACCTGAGCATGGGCCTCGCCGCAACGGCGCTGCTGTGCGCGCTCTGGGGTGGCTGGGCGCACTGGCGCGCCTCATCCGAGGCGGCAGAACTGGCCGAGTTGCAGCCGCAATTGCAGGCCGCGCGCAATGAAGCCCAGCAACTGCGGCAGAAGATCGAGCACTATCGCCCCGACACCAACCTCAGCGCCGAACTTGAGTCAGGACGCCTGCGCCTGCAATCGCGCGTGGAAGTGCTGGCCATCCTCAAGAAGGGATTGGCGCCGGAAAATGGCAGCCCGGTCGAGTGGCTGCGCGGCTTTGCCCGCCAGGTTCCGAACGGCTTGTGGCTGACCGGCTTCAATCTGAACGCCGAAAGCGGCGCACTGGAAATCCGCGGCCGCACCACCGAAGCCAGTCTGATCCCCGAATACCTGCGCCGCCTGAATGCCGAACCGGCCTTCCAGGGACGCACCTTCGCAGCCCTCAACATCAACTCGGGCGCGGCGCCGACACAAGGCGACAACCCGGCAGCCACCACCCAGCCCGCCGCCATGCAGGCGCAGGCGGTGAGCGGGCCCGCGTTTCACGAATTCGTGCTGAGCTCGGCGCAGATCGAGACCGGAGGCCGCCCATGAGCGCACCCGCAATGATGCAGCGCTTCGCCCAGTTGAAGCAGAATGAACGCCGCCTGATCCTAATCTCTGCACTGGCGGGCACCCTGCTGCTGGCTTATAACTTCTTCATCGAGCCGGCCCAGCAGAAGGCCGCCAGCCTGCGCCAGCAGATCGATAGCCAGCAGCGCGAACTGAGCGAACTGCAGAACCAGTTGCCGGGGCTGCGCCAACTGGTTGCCGATCCGGATGCCCAGCTGCGCAGCGATATCGACAAGACCAAGCAGCAACTGGCCGGCGTGGACACCGAGTTGCAGCAGTATTCCCACCTGCTGGTGGCGCCGGCGCAAATGCCGCGCCTGCTGCAGAACATGCTGAGCCGCCATCGCGGACTGCAACTGGTCAGTCTGAGGACCATCGCCGCCACACCGCTGCTGCCGCCGCGTACCGAAGCGGCAGCCGTCCCGGCTACGCCCAACCTCACGGCGCAACCCGCGACCACAGGCGCAGCGGCGCCCCCGCCGGGCGGCATCTATCGTCACGGCCTCGAAATCACCGTTGCCGGCAGCTACAACGAGCTGCTCGCCTATGCGGCGGAACTACAGGGGGTCTCGCCGCGTCCTCTGTGGAGCGGACTCGCCCTCAAGGTGGTCGAATATCCGCGTAGCGAACTGACCTTCACGCTCTACACCCTCAGTCTGGATTTGCCATGGCTCGCTGTCTGAACCTCTCCGCCCTCGCGCTGGCCGTGCTGCCTGCCCTGCTCTGCGGGAGCGCCATGGCCGAAACCTTGCGCGATCCGACCCGGCCACCGGGCAGCAACGAATACGTCCCGGGCCAGACCGATGGCGGCCTGCAAAGCATCGTGCGCCGTGAAGGCCAGAAGCCGCGCGCGCTCATCAACGGCGAACTGGTGCCGCTGGGCGGCAAGGTCGGCGGCGTTGATGGTACCCAGCGTCTCATCGCCATCCATGCCGACAGCGTGGTCCTGCTTGACGCACAAGGCAATCGCGAAACCCTGCAACTGACGCCTGCCGCCAGCAAGACCTTCGCCAAACCCAATTCATCCGCATCCCGCAAACCATGAAGATGCCCATACGCCACCTCGCCCTGCCGCTCCTGGCCGTCCTGCTCGGCGCCTGCAGCCAAGCCCAGTTCCGCAAGGATGAAACCCGCGAGCGGATCGATGCCGAGCTGCGCCAGGCACGCAACCAGGTCGTCGCCGATGCCGCCGCGGAAAAGGCCCTGATGCCGCCGCTGGCAGTGATCAATCCGGTTCCGGAAGTGAAGGAGCCGCGCTTCGACCTGTCCGTGGTGAACTCGCCCGCGCCCCAGGTCTTCATGGCCATCGTCAGCGGCACGCGCTACAACATGCTGATTTCGCCGGACGTTGCCGGCAACATCACGATCAACCTCAAGGATGTGACGGTGCGCGAGGCGCTCGACGCTATCCGCGAGCTGTTCGGCTACGAATACCGCATCCAGGGCAACCGCATCTCCATCCAGCCGAACACGCTGCAGACCCGCGTCTTCCAGCTCAACTACCTGGCCGCGCTGCGTACCGGCGAAACCGAGCTGCGCGTGACCTCCAGCGCCGTGGGCAGTGGCGGCATGCCGGGCAATACCGCCGCCAACGCCGCCTTCCCCAACCAGATCCAGCAGACGCCGGGCGGCACCACGCCGAACGCCATGCAGCAGAGCACGATCACCTCGCGCGTGCGCACCACCTCCAAGAACGACTTCTGGGACGGCCTCAACACCGCGCTGCAGGCCATCGTCGGCAGCGAAGGCGGCCGCAACGTGGTGGTCACGCCGGGTTCGGGCGTAGTGCTGGTGCGCGCCATGCCGGCCGAGATCCGCGCGGTCGAGAACTACCTGCGCGCCACCCAGGCCATTGCCGACCGTCAGGTCATGCTGGAAGCCAAGATCATCGAAGTCACGCTCAACGAATCCTTCCAGGCGGGGGTGAACTGGGCCAGCTTCAACGGCGCGAACAATCGCGGATCAATCGGGAATATGCGGCCGGGCACCACGCTGGCACCAAGCGGCGCTAGCGACCAGACCCTCAGCAACGGCACCATCAGCGGCACGCCTGGCGTGGCGGGTGGGCTGGCCACCACGGCCGCGGCAGCCAGCGGTGCCGGCTTCTTCGGCCTCGCCCTGCAAACCGCCAACTTCGCCGCACTGCTCAACTTCCTGGAAACGCAGGGCTCGGTGTCGGTGCTGTCCAGTCCGCGTGTGGCCACCCTGAACAACCAGAAGGCGGTGCTCAAGGTCGGTACCGACGAGCTCTACGTCACCAACGTCACCACCAACACCACCACCAACGTGACCGGCAACTCGACCTTCTCGCCCAGCGTCACCCTGCAGCCCTACTTCTCGGGCATCTCGCTCGACGTAACGCCGCAGATCGACGAGGAAGACAATATCGTGCTGCACATCCACCCCTCGGTCAGCACGGTGCAGGAAAAGGAAAAGAACATCGACCTCGGCACCCTGGGCCAGTTCAAGCTGCCGCTGGCCGCCTCGACAGTCAATGAAAGCGACAGCATCGTGCGTGCACGCGACGGCCTGATCGTGGCCATCGGCGGCCTCATGAGCCAGACCAGCATCATTGACCGCTCCGGCCTGCCGGGCTCGTTGGGCAGCGATGCCGGCACCCTGCTCGGCCAGCGCGGCCGCAGCGCACAGAAGCGCGAGCTGGTGATCCTGCTCAAGCCCACCCTGATCCGCAGTGACCGTCAGACGCGCGACCTGGACGAGATCGCCGACCGCCTCGAGAAAATGGGGCGCTGATGTATCTGGCCCACTTCGGTCTCAACGAGCTGCCGTTCAGCATCACCCCGGATACGCAGTTCATCTACGCGGGCAGCAGCCACCAGGCGGCCCTCAACACCCTGATGATTGCGTACCGGACCGGAGAAGGCTTCATCAAGGTCACCGGCGAAGTCGGCACCGGCAAGACGCTGCTGTGCCGGCGCTTTCTCGCCTCCCTCGATGCCGATACCGTCGCCGCCTACATTCCCAATCCCATGCTCGAACCGCGCGCGCTGCTCGCCGGCGTGGCCGAGGAACTGGGCGCCGAACCGGGCAACGATGCGGCCTTTCTGATCAAGAGCATCAATCGTCGCCTGATCGATCTGGCCAGCGAAGGCAAAAACGCGCTGGTCTGCATCGACGAGGCGCAGACCATGCCGCCGCTGACGCTGGAAAGCCTGAGGCTGCTCTCCAACCTCGAAACCGAAAAGCGCAAGCTGCTGCAGATCATCCTGTTCGGCCAGCCCGAACTCGATGAAAAGCTCGCCGCACCCTCGGCGCGCCAGCTGCTGCAGCGCATCGGCTTCCACCATGACATCGCGCCCCTGCCCAGGATCGAATTGCAGTCCTATCTCGATCATCGCATGCAGGTCGCCGGCCATCGCGGCGAGTCCATCTTCCTGCCCGCCGCCACACGCCTGATTCACCGCTATTCCGGCGGCACCCCGCGCCTCATCAACATCCTCGCCCACAAGGCGATGCTCTGCGCCTATGGCGCAGGCCGCCACCAGATCACCGCCGACATGGTGCGCCGCGCCGCAGCCGACACCCAGGGCGTCAAACCGGTGCGCTGGTGGCAGTTTGCCTTCTGACCTGCCATGAGCCTGATCAACGACATGCTGCGCGACCTCGATTCGCGCAACGCCGCCAGTAGCGAACGCAGCGGACTGGCCCAGAATATCCGCGCCCTGCCGCCGCAAAACCAGCGCCGCCAGCCGCTGCTGCTGTTGATGCTGGCAGCCGCCGCCCTCGGTGGTGGTGCGGTGTGGCTGCTGCTCAAACCTGACGCTGCCCCGCCAGCAGAAACGCTGCCAGCAGCGACGACAGTCGCCGTGGCGCCGCCCCCGGCCGAACCCGCACCGACCGCAGCGGAGGCCACCGCCGAAGCCGTGCCGGCAGCACCCGCCGCCCAGCCTGAAGTACCCGTGCTGCGCCTCGACACCCAGCTTGATCCCCGGCCGGCAAGCAGCCCGCCGCGCCCAGTCGCACCCACTGTCGTACCGGCACCGGCAACGACCCAGGCACCGACGCCGGCGCCCGCCATCGCCACTCCCCCCGCGCCTGCACGTGCAGCATCACCCGCCACCTCTGCGCCGACGCTCACGCCGCCGGCGGCCGCCGGCCGCGCCGTCGACAGTGCGAATCGCAGCAACGCCCCCGCACAAATTTCCAAACAGCCGACGCAAGGCAGCACGCCCGCCGAGCAGGCCGAGGCCGACTACCGGCGCGGCATTGCGGCAATCCGCCGTGGCGACACGAGCGAAGCCGGCGAGGCACTGCGCGCCGCCTTGCGCCTGATGCCCGCGCATGTCGCCGCGCGCCAGGCCCTGCTCGGCCAACTCACCGAGCAGCAACGCTGGCACGATGCCGAGACCCTGGCACTGGACGGTGTCGGCCTTCTGCCCCAGCGCAGCGACTGGGCCTTGCTGGCAGCACGCCTGATGTACGATCGCGGCGAAGCCGAGCTGGCGCTGGAAACCCTCAACCAGCATGCTGCAGCCGCGCGCCAGAACGCCGACTACCAGGTCATGCACGCGCTCCTGCTGCAGCGCGCCGGACGCTATGCCGACGCAGCCAACTGCTATCGCACCGCGCTGGCCCTGCGTCCCGGTGAAGGGCGCTGGTGGTTCGGCCTGGGCCGCGCGCTCGACGCCGACCGGCGTGAAGCCGAAGCCCGCCAGGCTTACGAGAAGGCGCGCGACAGCGGCAACCTGCCGCCAGACCTGCTGCAAAGCGTGGAGCGCCGCTTGCGCTAGGGCCTGCGGCGCCCTACTTCGCTTCCAGCCAAGGCCGCAGTTCAGCCAGTTGCGCCGCTGTCAGTGCGCCCTGCATGCGCTCGCGGTAAGCCTTGAGCTCGTCCGGGAAAACCCGTAGCGCCTGGCGCATGCCCTGTTCTGCCTGCGCCGCCTCACCCGCCAGCGCGTCCAGCAGTGCACAGGTGAACACCGCCGGCACCTGCGGCTCGCTGCGCAGGGCGAAGCGGCACACCTCACGCTTGCCCTCCAGTTGCTCGCGCGTCGGCAGGATGACGGCAGCAAGCGCGCGCACCGCCTGCGGCTGCAGCAGGGAATCCCCGCTCAGCTCGGCCAGCACCTGATAGTGGCCGTCCGGCGCGGCATGCTTGCCGCGCTGCATGTCGGCATAGAGCCAGTGTTCCAGACGACGATAATCGTGCATGCTGGCGGCCAGCAGGTAGGCACCGGTCAGCATCAGCGCCCCCGCCACCAGTGCGGAACATCGCCAGTTGAGGCTGAGCGGGCGGCGCTGATCGGCGCAGACCAGGAGGATGGCCAGTATGCCGAGCAGATGCGAGAACCAGAGCGGGTATTCAAGCTGCGCATGGAGCAGCACCACGCCAGCCGCACTGGCCGCCCACCAGACCGGCAGATTCCCGCGCAGCGACTGGCGCGCCTGCCAGAGGGGCCGCGCCCAGGCCAGCAGTGCCAGCAGCAACAGCAGGGGGGCCATCAGGCCCAGCTCCGCGGCCAGCTGGAAGAAGATCTGGTGGGCATGCTCGGCCACGGCCAGCGTGCCGTAACTGTCGTCGGCACGACTGTAGGACTCCCAGGCAAAGCTGCCCCAGCCGGCGCCCTGCAGGGGCTGGGCAAGGAAAATGGCGGCGGCCGCTCCCATCAGCGCAAGGCGGATGTTCGGCAGCGCCGCGCCCTCCGCCGCGCCGGCGGCAGGCAGCATGCGCGACAGGCTGTCGCTGCCGCCCGTGATCGGAATCGCCAGCCCGTGCACCAGAAGCACGACGACAAAATAGAACAGGGCAAGAGCACAGGCGGCACGACGCAGGCGCGCATCGCCGAACAGCAGCGCGGCCAGGGCTATCCAGAGCGCATACAGCATGGGCGCGCGCGCACCAATGAGAGCGGAGGCCAGCAGCACCGGCAGCAGCCACAGGGCATGCAGCCAGCCGCGCCCCGCACCGCCATGCCAGCGCAACAGGATGCTGACTACACCCAGCCAGAGCAGGTCGGCAAGCAAGTTGGCCTGCCCGACATTACCCGCCCGGGCGGTATGCAGGAAGCCCCAGGCAAAACCGGTACGTACGCCAGCCTGGAACAGGATCACATTGCATGCATTGATGAGGGCGGCAAGCCCCAGCGCCAGCGCCAGCCAGCCGGCCAGGCGCGGCAGTGACACCTCGCGCAGCAGGGCGGCCGTGACCAGCATCAGCAACAGCGCCCACAACAGGTAGAGCAGGCCGGGCAAGGCGGCGCTGCGTAACGCCGGCGGCAGCCACAGGGCCTGCAGCAAAAGCAGCAGGGCCAGCCCGGCGGGCAGTACCGCAATGCGCGGAATCAGCAGTTCGGTGCGGCCGACCAGTCCGGGCAAGGCGGCCAGCCCCAGCGCCAGCGCCAGCCACTCGGCGTAAAAGCTGCTGATCGGCAGGGTCCGCAGCGGGATCAGGAAGGGCAGCAGGCACAGACCACACAAGGCCAGGCAGGCGAGCCGGATGCGCCATAGCCGAATTTCCTGCCCCGCTTCCCTTGCCCTCATGCCTATCGTCCCCAAATAAGGAGCAGGGATTGTAGTGCGCGGCACACGATCATTCGCCGAAAGTTGAAACTTTCCCCGCCTTTGCGTAGTCTTACAACCGTTTTCACCAATAACCCTCGGAGACTGCTTCGCTATGGAAACCAATACCCACCACTTCGGCACCATCGCCACCGCGCGTACCGCCGAACCGCACCGGGTACTGCGCAATACCTACGCACTGCTCGGCCTGTCCATGGTGCCGACCGCCATTGGCGCAGTGATCGGTACCACCCTGCTCGCTCCGCTGCTGTTCTCGGTCGGCATGGGTGTGAGCGCCATCGTCTTCCTGGTCGTCGCCTTCGGCATGATGTGGGCGATCCAGAAGAACCGCGACAGCGGCCTCGGCGTTGCCCTGCTGCTCGGCCTCACCTTCTTCATGGGCCTGTGGCTGGGTCCGCTGCTGTCGGTCGCCCTGCAGTTCCGCAACGGCGGCATGCTGATCGCCATGGCCGCAGGCGGTACCGGTGCCATCTTCTTCACCCTGGCCGGCATCGCTGCCACGACCAAGCGTGACTTCAGCAACATGGGCAAGTTCCTCATGGTCGGCCTGGTGCTGATCGTGCTGGCCTCGCTCGCCAACATCTTCTTCCAGATTCCGGCCCTGTCGCTGGCAATCTCGGGCGTGGCGGTGCTGCTGTTCTCGGGCTTCATCCTGTACGACATCAACCGTATCGTGCACGGCGGCGAAACCAGCTATGTCAGTGCCACCCTGGCGGTGTACCTGAACATCTACAACCTGTTCACCAGCCTGCTGCATCTGCTGATGGCTTTCGCCGGGGACAGGGACTAACCATCCCCCCAGCCCCCTTCCCGAGGAAGGGGGGTGACTTCGGTTCGCGGCTACGCCGCTCCCCAATTCAGGGGCTCTCCGATGCAACACTCAAGCGGCTTGCGCCCTCCGGCGCAGGCCGTTTTTGCTTGAGACGGCTCTGCGCAAAAACTACTCAGAGATTTCTCCGTAGCTACGAAGAAAAACTTCTGCATAGCTTCGCCGCCGTGCCGACCGACCAAAGGGAACCCCTGTGGGACAAGGCGAAGCGGTACGTTCGCGGAGCGAACAACCCAACAAGCCACCACTACGAATCAGCCCAATATTTGGGAGCAGCGTAGCTGCGAACCGTAGTCATCCCTTCCCTTGGGGAAGGGGGCGGGGGATGGGTCAATTGCGCTCGAACAGCGCGATGGACTCCACATGCGAGGTCTGCGGGAACATGTTGGCAATCCCCGCGCCCTTGAGCACATAGCCCTTTTCATGGACCAGGATGGCAGCATCGCGCGCCAGCGTGGCCGGGCTGCAGGAGACGTACACGATGCGCCGCGGCGCATCCGCTCCCAGCGCCTTGCACAGCTCGGCCGCGCCTTCGCGCGGCGGGTCGATCAGCATGCGGTCAAAATGCCCGAGCGCGGCAAGGCTTTCCTCGGTGGCCTCGAACAGATTGGAGACACCGAACTCGGTACGATCGGCGAGGCCATTCAGTTCGGCATTCAACAGGGCGCGATCCACCAGCGCCTTCGAACCCTCCACGCCGACCACGGTTGCGCCGCTGCGCGCAATCGGCAGCGTGAAGTTGCCGATGCCGCAGAACATGTCGGCAATGCGCTCGCCCGGCTGCGGGTCGAGCAGCTTCATGGCACGGCGCAGCAACATGCGGTTGATGCCGTGGTTGACCTGGGTGAAGTCGATGGGCCGGAACTGCATCTTCAGGCCGAACTCGGGCAGGGTGTAGTACAGCGGCTCGGCGTCTGCCGGATGGAGCAGGTGCACGGTCTCCGGACCCTTGGGCTGGAGATAGACCGTCACCTTGTGCTCGTCCGCAAACGTACGCAGCAGGGCTTCGTCATTGGCGTTCAGCGCCTCGATATGACGGAAGACCAGCGCGGTCTGCACATCGCCGATGGCCACTTCGATCTGCGGCAGGCGGTCGGGGATGGACATGCGGCTGATCATGGCGCGCAGCGGCATGATCAGCGCGGATACGTGCGGCGGCACGACTTCGCACTGCCCCATGTCCACCACATAGCTGCTGCGCCGCTCGCGGAAGCCGACGAGGACGCCGCCCTTCTTCTGCACATGCCGTACCGACAGACGGGCGCGATAGCGGTAACCCCAGGCCGGGCCGGTGATCGGTGGATAGATGACTTCAGGCCGCAGGCGCGCCAGATGCCAGAAGTCATCCTCCAGCACGCGCTGCTTGATCGAGGTCTGCGCGGTCGAATCCAGATGCTGCATGCTGCAGCCGCCGCAGGCCGCGTAGTGCGGGCAGCGCGGCGTCACGCGCAGGCCGGAGGCCTTGTGGATGCGGCCGACCAGCGCCTTTTCAAAACTCGGCTTCCTGCGGTAGCTGGAATACTCGACCCGCTCTCCCGGCAGGGCGCCTTCGATGAAAATGGCCTTGCCGTCTACGCGGGCAACGCCTTGCCCGTCATGGTCGAGGGAATCGACCGCGGCAATCGGGGAATGAACGGCTTCTGGCATGACAAAAGAGGCGGGAGAAAACCCGGGATTATAATCTGCCCATGATTCCGACCCTGCTCGGCGGCATGACCGCCAAAGAATTCCTCCGCGACTACTGGCACAAGAAGCCGCTGCTGATACGCGGCGCCGTGCCCGGCTTCGGCGACTGGCTCAACCGTGACAGCACCCTGGCACTCGCCTGCCGCGATGATGCCGAAGCCCGCCTGATCGCCAACGACCAGGACCAGTGGGAGGTCAGGCGCGGTCCCTTCGAGGCCCGTGACTTCAAGCGCCGCCGGGATTTGTGGACGGTCCTCGTGCAGGGCGTGAATCACATCCTGCCTGAAGGCGATGCGCTGCTGCGCGAGTTCGATTTCATCCCGCATGCGCGGCTCGACGATCTCATGGTCAGCTATGCCGTCGATGGTGCCGGTGTCGGTCCGCACTTCGACAGTTACGATGTCTTCCTGTTGCAAGGCATGGGCCGCCGCCACTGGCACATCAGTCAGCAGAAGGATCTGCGCCTGCGCGACGATGTGCCGCTGAAGATACTCAGCCACTTCAAGTCCGAGCAGGACTGGGTACTGGAGCCGGGCGACATGCTTTACCTGCCGCCGCAATACGCGCATGACGGCATTGCCGTCGGCGACTGCATGACCTGGTCCATCGGTTTTCGCGCCGCACCGGCACAGGAGCTCATGGAAGGCTTTCTCGACTACCTGCAGGAACGCACCTTCCTGCCCGGCCGCTATGCCGACCCGGACCTGAAGTTGCAGAAGCATCCGGGCGAAATCAGCAATGCCATGATCGACAAGGTCGCCGCCATGCTCGCCGAAATCCACTGGAACCGCGGTGTGGTACGCGACTTCCTCGGCAGCTATCTGACCGAGCCCAAGCCGCATATTTACTTCGAGCCGCCGGCGCCGGCCCTGAGCTACGCACGCTTTGTCGCCCGGGTGAAGAAAAAGGGCGTGCGCCTGGACCCGAAAACCCAGCTCCTGTTCGCCGGCAGCCTCTTCTACATCAATGGCGAGGAGTGCCCGGTCGAAACAGCAGACAGGGAGAGTTTCCGCATCCTTGCAGATCATCGCCAGCTGACCGACACCAGCGCCCTCGGACCGGATGGGCTGGCCCTGCTGCACGCCTGGTACTGCGATGGCTTCCTGCACCCGGCCTGATGACCGCTCTCTGCAAAGCCCTGCAAAAACTGGATAAGCGGCTACATTTCGTGACACTTGTCACGCTAGGGCGCCCGTCCCGGCTGTGCTACAATCTTGGGCAGACTAGCGTCCAAACTGGTCGCCCAACAAATTTTGGGTCTTGTTTGCATCTTTATCGATAAAGGGAAAACCACATGAACAAGTCGCTCCTCCTCGCCGCTCTCTTCGCAATCGCCGCCGTTGGCTGCGCCAAGAAGGAAGAAGCCGCTCCTGCTCCGGCTGAAGCCCCCGCTGCTGAAGCTCCTGCCGCTCCGGCTGAAGCTCCTGCCGCTCCGGCTGCTGACGCTGCTGCTCCGGCTGCTGACGCTGCCGCTCCGGCTGCTGCTCCGGCTGAGGCTGCTCCGGCTGCCAAGTAATCAGGCTTCCTGATTGCGAAAAAGCCAGCCTGCGGGCTGGCTTTTTTATTGCCTGACGTTACGCCCTAGACCAGACTGCGCCAGGCGAAGCCTGCCTCCTGATCGGCTACGCCTATCCATTCGGCAGTGCAGTTCATCGCGCCGGCCAGCGCCTGTCGCGCCAGATCGGGCGTGTTGTTGTGCTCACTGACATGGGCGGCCAGTACATGCTGCAAGCGGCTGTATTCCAGCTGCCGCAGCAAATCCGCCGCCGCCGCATTATCCAGATGGCCGAAACGGCCGCCCACGCGCTGCTTCAGCATCGGCGGATAGGGGCCATTCGCCAGCATGGCGGCGTCGTGATTGCACTCCAGAACCAGGGCATCGCAGCCTTGCAGACGCGCCGCCACATGTGCAGTCACGTGACCGAGATCGGTGAGGACGCCCAGACGATGCGCGCCATCGGAAAACACGAACTGGACCGGCTCGCGGGCGTCATGCGGCACGGGAAAAGGCTGTATCTCCAGATCGCCGATGAAAAACGTGGCATGGCTGTCGATCAGGCACAGATCGACATCGGCATCGGCGCGCGCCGTCTTGTCGCGCAAGGCCTCCGCATGCGTGCCACGCGTCATGTAGAGCGGGACGCCATAACGTCCGGCGCAGGGAAAGGCACCGCCGATATGGTCGCTGTGTTCATGGGTGATGATGATGGCATCGAGCGTGTCCGCCTCCACGCCGAGGCGCTGACAGCGCTGTGCCAGATTGCGCGGGCCGAAACCGCAATCGAGCAGTACCCGGGTGGCGCCTGCCTCGACCAGCAGGGCGTTGCCCTTGCTGCCACTGCCCAATGAAGCGAAACGCATGCTGAGACGTACCGGATGAAAATTCTTGAAGACAATACCAAGCGATTGTGAATCAAAACGTGCGCCTGTTGTGCAAAGAACAGAATGACGATCCGGCGTGTCTCAAAGGGTTTGCATCTGCCGCAAAAAGGCGCATGATGAAAACACAATACAGCCAAGGAGGACAGTCATGAGTCACGGTATCCTGAAGTTTTTCCATGTCCCCAATATCGAGCGGCTCGGCGCCAAATGCGCAATCGCCGTGGTTTCCAGCGATGCCGCCAACAACGCAGGCCACCTTGAAACACTGACCCTGGTGGCGCGCCAGGACGGCAGCAGCCGTTCCCACCTGGCCTACACGCAACTCCTACCCCCCTTCAAACCGGCCGCCGAACAGGCCATCAAGAAAGCACAGAGCAAGGCGCTGCCGCTGCTCGCCAGCGACGGCAGCCTGTCGAACAAGCTGCTCGACCTCGACCATGAATGGGAGGAAACCACGGAGGCCACCATACGCAAGGAAATCGGACTGGTCGCCGATGAAATCGGCGGACTGTTGCCGCGCATCCAAAGCGATCCCTTGCGCCAGATGCTGAGCGGCGTGCAGCACGCCTGAGGCGATACCGCAATGAAAAAGCCCGGCACAGGCCGGGCTTTTTCATGGGCGCAAACAGCGCTTACTTCAATTGCTCGTGCAGCAGGCCGAGGATCTTGCCGGACACATCGCCGGCATCAACGCCGCCTTCCTTGGTCAGCACCTGGACGCTACTGCTGTCGCCGCTGCCCTTGATGTGAATGCGGAACTGCGAGTTCTTGCTGAGCTCCTTGTCGCTGCCCTTCCAGAACGCCATCCTAGATATCCAGCCGTCGTCCTTCTTCGCCTTGGCATCGGCATCCGGATCCACATAGCGCACGTAGTACACACCCTGGGAGCGATCGCGATCCTCGACGGTAAAGCCGACGCGGTCCAGCGCCAGACCGACGCGACGCCAGGCACGATCGAACGGCTCGCTGACTTCCAGGGTGGTACCGCCCGAAGCGCTGCGGTTGAGCCTGGCCTTCTCGATCTTCGGTGCTGCGGCGGCCACCATGGCCTTGGCCTTGGTTTCATCCGTGCCGAGGCGGACCATCAGGCGGCGCAGCATCTCGGCCTCAAGTTCGGGATCCGGCTCGCGCGGCTGCCAGCGGGTCTCGCTGCGGCCTTCGGTCACATAGACTTCATACATGCCACGATGGCTGATATAGATCTCGGTTGAGCCGTCGCTGCCTTTTTCGAGACGCGTCCTGTACTTGTCACGCTCGGCGGTCGAATACAGGGACTCCAGTGCACGGCCCAGCATATTGCGGATGAAGTCCTGCGGCAGCTTGGCGCGGTTTTCCGCCCAGTCGGTTTCCATGATGCCGGCCTGCGGCATCTCGACGTTGACCAGCATGCCGTTTTCCTGCCAGAACTCCTTGACGGTGTCCCACACCTTTTCCGGCGCAGCGCCCGGGACCACCAGCCAGCGCTGGGTACCGGAACGCTCGATGCGCAGATCACCCACCGGCGGCAAGACCTCGTTGTTCACCTGTGCCGCCTGCCCCTGCCGCTCGCCGCTGTAGGCCGAGAAGGTGGTCGGGCCCTTGCTCGTATCGGGCACGGCATAGCGGCCACCACGCTCCGGTGCGACGAGATCGGGCGGGATCTCCAGCGGGCGGATCTTCTTGCCCTCCGACTTGTACTCGATCTTCTTGGACTCGGGCATGATGCCCGTCATGCTGGTGCACGCAGCAAGCAAGGATGCGGCAAGTACACTCAGCAGCGCGGACGCAAGGGGAGAGCGGAACTGTTTCATGATCAGACCTGGATGCCGGCTTCGCG
>JAIEOJ010000138.1 GCA_019750575.1 Rhodocyclaceae bacterium
AGGGCTTCGAGAGGCTCAGGCCGAAAGAGTATTTACTTTCAATACTGCCTCGATCAACTGCATCGTCCGCGCCGTGGCGCCGCGATGTGCGTGCGTGAATTCACGTCCGGCGGCACTCATGGCGGCTCGGCGCGCCTCGTCCTTGAGCAGGCCGGTGGCCTTGACGACGAAGTCGTCCGCATCGGTGATGGCGATGGCGGCACCGCAGGCAAGGGCGTTGCTGGCGGCCTCGGCGAAATTGAAGGTGGACGGGCCGAGCAGGACCGGTGTGCCGGTTGCGCAGGCCTCGATCAGGTTCTGGCTGCCATAGTCGAGCAGGCTGCCGCCGATCAGCGCGACATCGGCAAAGGCGTAGTAGGCGGCCATTTCACCCATGCTGTCGCCGAGCCAGACGGGCGCGTCGGCGGTCGGCTTGTTGGCGCTGCGGCGCAGGCAGGCAAGGCCGTGTTTTTCGACCAGTGCCGCGATCTCGTCGAAGCGCTGCGGATGGCGCGGCACGATGACCAGCAGCGCATTCGGTCGCGCCTTCTGCCAGGCCGCCAGCAGCAGGTCTTCCTCGCCCTCGCGCGTGCTGGCGCATAGCACGACCGGGCAGCCGCCCATGCCACTCCGCCAGTACGCAGCGAGTTCGCTGTGTGCGGGCGGCGCCTGCAGGTCGAATTTGAGATTGCCGCTGACGCTGATGTTTTGCGCGCCCAGGGCCTGCAGGCGCTGCGCATCGGCGGGCGTTTGTGCCGATACCTGCGTCAGGCTCTGCAGCGCTGCGCGCGTGAGCGCGCCAAAGCGTGCATAGCCGCGTGCCGAACGTTCCGACAGACGCGCATTCACCAGCAGCAGTGGAGTGCCGTCTTCCTTGCAGGCGTGGATCAGGTTCGGCCACAGCTCGGTTTCCATGATCAGCCCGAGCTGCGGACGGTAATGCCGCAGGAAGCGGCGCGCAGCCCACGGGGTATCGTAGGGGAGGTAGCGGCGCTCGCACTCAGCCAGGGTGTTTGACGTGGTGGCGCGCCCGGTCGGCGTCATGTGCGTGAGCAGGATGCGGTGTTGCGGGTAGCGCTGCCGGAGTGCCGCGATCAGCGTTTCAGCGGCCCGTGTCTCGCCTACCGACACGGCATGGATCCAGATCAGCGGACGACTATCGGTCACGGCCGGATAGCGCGCAAAACGCTCGGCCACCTGCTGCAGATATTCGGGCTGGCGGCGGCTGCGCAACCACAGGTGCAGCACCGCCCAGGGCAGCATCAGCACGGTGGCGAGGCTGTAGAGGGCGAGTCTCATAGCCACGCTGAGCAATGTGCCATCACTTGTGCCGGTGTGGGTGCTTGTCCAATGCCGCCGAGATTGACGACGGGTTGCGTCGCATAAACGCCGGTTAGGCCTGGATCGGTAGCGCAGAAAATGGCCAGTGTGGGCTTGCCCAGTGCGGCGCCCAGGTGAGTGAGCCCGGTGTCTACGCCGACAACCAGGCGCGCACCCGCAATCAACTGTGCCAGCGTGGCGATGTCCAGCGCCGGTGCAGCCACGCCGCCGATGGCGGCGGCGATGCGACTCGCTCTCTCACGCTCCACCGGCGAGCCGCCGGGCAGGATGCAACGCACCCCTTTGGCAGCGAGCTGCTGCCCCAGTGCCAGCCAATGCGCTTCGGGCCACAGTTTGTCATCGCGGCTGGTGGCGGTGAGCAGCACGGCATAAGGCTGCTCTGCGGGCAGCCACTGTGCGACCAGTGGCGCTGCCTGTATGCCGTAATCGCAGGGCGTGTCGAGGGTATAGCCGAAAGTGGCCGCAGCGAGTTGGCGATTACGTTCCACTGCATGCAGCGACTTGCTGACTGCATGCGTGTGCGTATAGGCACACGCCGCCAAGGGCTCGCGTATGCTGCTGCGGTCATAGCCATGGCGGGTATTGCCGGCCCAACGACTAAAAAGCGCGCTCTTGACGAGCCCTTGCGTATCCAGGACGACATCATATTTTGCCGATCGCAGGTGGCGGCGCAGTGCGCCGATCTGTCGCCAGGTGCCGCCCTCTGTCAGGTGCTTGCGCCAGCGGCGGATTGCCAACGGGATCACCTCGCTCACTCCGGGATGCAGGGTCGGGATGGCGGCAAAGCCTTCCTCGACCAGCCAGTCGATCCGCGCCCCGGGATAGTGCCGGCGCAGATCATTGATGATCGGAAGGTTGTGTACGACATCGCCCAGGGACGAGGTTTTGACGAGGAGGATGCGCTGGGGCGTCTGCGAAGCCGCCGATGCGCCTAAAATAGCGACCATTCGCCGATTATACGGCCCCGCCTGCCCTCCACCAATGTCCGAGCGCCTGCCGATTTCTGCCGTCATCATCACCCTGAATGCCGCCAGCCAGCTTGAACCCTGCCTGCAGTCGGTGCAGTTCTGTGACGATATCGTCGTCGTCGACTCGGGTAGCTCGGACGGCACCCAGGCGCTGGCGCAGCGGTATCGCGCACGTGTGATTCATTGCGACTGGCGTGGCTTCGGCCCGCAAAAGCAGTTTGCCGTCGAGCACGCGCACCATGACTGGGTACTTTGTCTTGATGCCGACGAGCGCGTCAGCAGCGAACTGCAGGCCAGTATTGAACAGGCCTTGCAGGCCCCGGGGCATCATGCCTACCGCTTTCCGCGCTGCAACCGCTTCATGGGGCGCTATTTGCGCCATGGCGAAGGCTATCCCGACTGGAGCCTGCGTCTCTTCGACCGCCGCCATGCGCGCTGGTCGGACGACCGTGTCCACGAAAAGGTGCTCACTGCCGCAGCCGTTGGCGACCTCAAGGGCGATTTGCTGCACGACTCGGCTGAAACAATCGAAAGCTATCTCGACAAGCAGAACCGTTACACAACGATTGCCGCCGAAGCCGCATTTGCCCGCGGAAAACGTGCTTCGGCCGCCCACCTGCTGCTCAGCCCCCTGATACGCTTCCTCAAGTTCTATTTCTTCCGGCTTGGCTGTCTGGACGGCCTGCCCGGCCTTGTGCATATCCTCATCGGTTGCGGCAACAGCTTTGCCAAATATGCGAAAATGGCGGCCTTGCAACGCAAAACCCAGGAAAACAAGTGAAAGTTCTCGTCACCGGCGCGGCCGGCTTTATCGGCATGCACGTGTGCGAACGATTGCTGGCGCGCGGCGACGAAGTGGTCGGTATCGACAACTTCAACGACTATTACGAGGTCGAGCTCAAGGAGGCCCGCGCCATGCGCCTGGCTGTCCTGCCCGGTTTCCGCGGCTTGCGTCTGGATATTGCCGATCGTGATGCGATGGCCGAACTGTTCGCAACCGAAAAGTTCGACACGGTAGTGCACCTGGCCGCCCAGGCCGGCGTGCGCTACTCGCTCAAGAATCCGCATGCCTACGCCGACAGCAACCTGCTCGGCTTCGTCAATGTGCTGGAAGGCTGCCGCCACAATGCGGTCAAGCATCTCGTCTACGCCAGCAGCTCGAGCGTGTACGGCGGCAATACCAAGATGCCGTTTTCCGAACACGACAACGTTGATCACCCGGTGAGCCTGTATGCGGCCACAAAGAAGGCCAACGAGCTGATGGCGCACACCTACAGCCACCTCTACGGTATGCCGACCACCGGCTTGCGCTTCTTCACGGTCTATGGCCCGTGGGGTCGCCCCGACATGGCGCCCTTTCTGTTCATTCGTGCCATTCTCGCCGGCAAGCCGATCAATGTGTTCAATCACGGCAAGATGCAGCGTGATTTCACCTACATCGACGATATTGTCGAAGGCGTGGTCCGCGTGCTCGATAAGCCTCCGGCCGCCAACCCCGGCTTCGACAAGGCTGAGCCCGACCCTGCCGGCAGCTGGGCGCCGTATCGCGTCTGCAATATCGGCAACAGCCAGCCGGTCGAACTGATGGAATTCATCGGTGCCTTCGAAACAGCACTGGGCGTGACCGCCCAGAAGAACTTTCTGCCCATGCAGGATGGCGATGTGCCGGCCACCTATGCCGATGTCAGGGCACTGACTGCGCTGACGGGCTTTGCGCCAACAATCTCCGTACCGGAAGGAATTGCCCGGTTCGTGGATTGGTACCGAACTTACTACGGAGTCTGAATTGACTAAACGAGCATTGATTACCGGTGTGACCGGACAGGATGGCGCCTACCTCGCCGAGTTCCTCCTCAAGAAGGGCTATGAGGTGCACGGCATCAAGCGGCGTGCCTCGCTCTTCAATACGGATCGCATCGATCATCTGTATGAAGACCCCCATGTCAATAACCGTCATTTCATCCTGCACCATGGCGACCTGACCGACTCGACCAATCTGATCCGCATCATCCAGCAGGTTCAGCCGGACGAGATATACAACCTTGCCGCCATGAGTCATGTGGCGGTCAGCTTTGAGACCCCTGAATACACGGCCAACGCCGATGGCATTGGCACCCTGCGCATCCTTGAAGCCATCCGTATCCTTGGTCTGGAAAAAAAGACGCGCTTCTACCAGGCCAGCACCTCGGAACTGTACGGGCTGGTACAGGAGATCCCGCAAAAGGAAACCACGCCTTTTTACCCACGCAGTCCCTATGCCGTGGCCAAGCTTTACGCCTACTGGATTGCAGTGAACTACCGTGAGGCCTATGGCATGTATGCCTGCAACGGCATTCTGTTTAACCACGAATCGCCAATTCGTGGCGAAACCTTCGTCACACGCAAGATCACCCGCGCTCTGGCACGCATCAAGCTCGGCCTGCAAGACGCCCTTTACCTCGGCAATATGGACGCCAAGCGTGATTGGGGGCATGCGCGGGATTATGTTGAGGCGCAGTGGTTGATCCTGCAACAGGACCAACCCGAGGACTTTGTGATTGCTACCGGCGTTCAGTACAGCGTACGCGAATTTGTCGATGCTGCCGCCAAGGAGCTGGGCATCGAGATCGAGTGGCGCGGCAGTGGTGTCGACGAAAAGGGATACGACACGTCCGGAAAGGTGATTGTTGCCGTCGATCCGCGTTATTTCCGGCCGACCGAAGTCGAAACGTTGCTGGGTGATCCGAGCAAGGCAAAGCAAAAGCTCGGCTGGTCCCCCAAGACAAGCTTCCATGAGCTGGTTGCCGAGATGGTGCGCGAAGATCTCAAGAGCGCCGAGCGCGATGAGTTAGTCAAGAAACACGGCTTCAACGCTTACGATTATCACGAATGAACATGAGCAAGCCCAAGATTTACGTGTCGGGACATCGCGGCATGGTGGGAAGTGCCATCGTCCGCAGCCTGATCGCACAGGGCATTGAAGCCTCGCAGATCGTTACCCGTACGCATCTCGAACTTGATTTGGTCAATCAAACGGCCGTTGAAGCGTTCTTTGCGGCCGAGCGGCCAGACCAGGTATATCTGGCCGCCGCTAAGGTGGGCGGTATCCATGCAAATAATACCTATCCCGCCGAGTTCATCTACAACAACCTCATGATTCAGGCAAACGTCATTCATGCGGCGCATCGTCACGGCGTACAGAAGCTGTTGTTCCTGGGGTCGAGCTGCATCTATCCGAAGTTGGCACCGCAACCCATGTCAGAGGATGCTTTGCTGACCGGCACCCTGGAGCCGACCAATGAGCCCTATGCCATCGCGAAAATTGCGGGTATCAAGCTTTGCGAAAGCTACAACCGTCAGTATGGCCGAGACTATCGTAGCGTGATGCCTACCAACCTTTATGGTCCTGGCGACAACTATCACCCAGAAAACAGCCATGTCATCCCGGCATTGTTACGGCGGTTCCATGAGGCAAAGTTGGCCAGTGCGCCCGAGGTTGCCATCTGGGGCACGGGCGAGCCAAAACGTGAGTTTCTCTATGTGGATGACATGGCAGCCGCTAGTGTCTTTGTAATGAATCTGGAGGCTACCCATTATCAGGCGCTGGTACCGCCGCAGCTTAGCCACATCAACGTGGGCTATGGCGAAGATATAACCATTGCCGAGTTGGCCCATACGGTCGCCAAGGCCGTCGGTTACGCGGGAACGATTACTTTCGACACGACTAAGCCTGATGGTGCGCCACGCAAACTGATGGACTCGAAGCGGCTAAATACCTTGGGGTGGAAACCGCAGGTAGCCCTTGAGGCTGGTTTGCGCGTGGCTTATGAAGACATGCAGGCAAGATGCCTTGCTAACGGGGGGGGGCGTGACAAATGACTCATTTCGCGATTCTTGATCTACCCACCTTTTCCGATTCGCGCGGAGCGCTGACTGTCCTCGAGGGCGCTTTGCCGTTTTCCGTGGTTCGCACTTACTGGATCTACGGTGCGGATGGGCAAACTCGAGGCGGGCATCGTCATATGCATACCCGCCAAGCCTTGATTGCCATTAGCGGGAGCGTCTCCGTGTACATGAATGATGGCATTACTGAAGACACCATCATCCTATCCCGTCCCGGACAGTGTTTGCTGGTCGAGCCTAAGGATTGGCACACCATGACGTTCGGCTCGGGAGCTGTTCTTTTGGTGATGTCCTCCCATCCTTACGATCGCAGTGAATATATCGATACCCCCTACGAAGGTCCTGCTCATGATTGAGTACGAAAGCCTGGCGAACTCTAATGCTGCCTTCATGGATGAGCTGGAAGGCGCGGCTAAACGTGTGATCCGTGGAGGGTGGTATGTATTGGGGCAGGAGGTTGCCGATTTTGAGGCAGAGTTTGCTCAGTATGTTGGTGCGAAACACTGTATCGGTGTGGCGAATGGCCTTGATGCGCTGATCCTCTCTATTGAGGCGCTGGACTTGCCCAAGGGTAGTGACATCTTAGTCGCATTGAATACCTATATCGCCACAATCTTGGCGATTGTGCGTGCAGGGCATCGTCCGGTTCTGGTGGAGCCGGATCGGGAAACCTTCAATATTGATCCAACGCTCTTGTCTGCGGCGCTGACCGATAGCACCCGGGCGATTTGCGTTACACATCTGTTTGGCAAGGCTTGCCGCATGGATTCGATCGCTGCCTTTGCCCGAGAGCATGGGCTAAGGGTTATCGAAGATTGCGCTCAGTCTCATGGGGCTAAGCTTAATGGTGTGATGACAGGCACTTTTGGGGATGCTGGCTGTTTCAGCTTCTATCCGACAAAGAATCTCGGCGCAGTCGGCGATGCCGGCGCCGTGATAACGAACGATGATGCATTGGCCGATCGCCTGCGCCATACACGTAACTACGGCTCCAAGCGGAAGTACGTTAACGAATACATTGGAGTTAATTCCCGTCTGGACGAAATACAGGCGGCACTGCTACGAGTAAAGCTGCGCTACCTGGACCAGATGACGCAGCACAAGCGGGCCTTGGCCGAAATCTACTTCGCCAATTTGCCGGATTGGCTGAAATTGCCGCGTCGCTTGGATGATGAGTACGATGTCTTCCATATTTTCGGCGTAAGACATTCCAAGCGTGATGAATTGCGCGCATGGCTGCTTGCGCAGGGCGTCAAGACCGAAGTGCATTACCCGATTCCGCCGCACAAGCAGAAGGCGATGCAAGGAATCCTCTCGGGCGAGTGGCCTGTCGCCGAAGAGCATCATGCCACCGAGCTGAGCCTGCCGATTTCAGCTGGCCACACGACGAAAGAGATACAGAAGGTTTGCGAGATTTTGAACGCCGCACCTTTTGCTTAAGCAATCAACGCAATTCCACTGGAGTTTATGGTGAGTACTGAAACCTTTTATGGCTTGCCGCCGAACGTCGAGTTCTGCAGCAACTGCGTGATCTCCAATCAGCGCCCGAGCTCTACCGTCGAGTTCGGCAGCGACAAGAAAGACAAAAAATCCACCATCACTTTCAAGGACGGTTTGTGTTCTGCCTGCGCCTTCGCCGCGGAAAAAGACACTAATATTGACTGGAAGCAGCGCGATGAGCGTCTACGCGAAATGCTGTCGCGCTTCAAGCGCGCCGATGGCCGTTACGATGTGATCGTGCCGGGTAGCGGCGGCAAGGACAGCGCCTATACCGCGCATATCCTGAAATACGAATACGGCATGAACCCACTGACCGTGACCTGGGCGCCGCACCTCTATACTGACATCGGCTGGAAGAATTTCTCCAACTGGATGCATGTCGGCGGCCTCGACAATATTCTCTACACGCCGAACGGCAAACTGCACCGCCTGCTAACGCGTCTCGCTTTCCTGAATCTCTTGCACCCCTTTCAGCCCTTCATTGTCGGTCAGCGCATCATTGGCCCGGCCATGGCGGCGCGTTTTGGGGTTCCGCTCGTGATGTACGGCGAGAACCAGGCCGAGTACGGCAACAACGTGGATGACAACCAGCGCCCGACCATGGACCCCGCCTTCTATTCGACCGGCGACCCCCTGGACATGAAGTTCGGCGGCGTGACCATGCGCGACATCATCGCCGAGCACGGCTTCACGCTGGGGGATTTCGCACCTTATATTCCCCCGACCCGCGAAACGCTGGAGCAGGCTGGTATCGAGGTGCACTACCTTGGTTACTACCTGAAGTGGGATCCGCAGGAGTGCTATTACTACGCTGTCGAGAATACGGGCTTCCAGGCCAATCCCGAGCGCACCGAGGGCACGTATTCCAAATACAGCAGCATCGACGACCGCATTGACCCCTTCCACTACTACACCACGCTGGCCAAGTTCGGTCTGGGCCGCGCTTCCTATGATGCCGCCCAGGAAGTCCGCAACGGCAAGATCACGCGCGAGGAAGCGGTCAACCTGGTGAAGAAATTCGACCAGGAGTTCCCCGCCAAGTACTTCCAAGAATTCCTCGAGTACATCGACATCAGCGAGGCCGAATTCCATGAGACTGTGGATCGCTATCGCTCGCCGCACCTGTGGCACAAGGTCGATGGCGTATGGAAACTTAGACACGAAATCAGCTGAAGGAGAACAATATGCCCGAATTCGAAATCCTCGGCCGCAAGATAGGCGCCGCTCATCCGCCTCTGGTGATCGCCGAAATCGGCATCAACCACGAAGGCAATTACGACAAGGCCATCCAGATGGTCGACGACGCCAAGGCCGCTGGCTGCGAGTGCGTCAAGTTCCAGTACCACGTCATCGAAGACGAGATGATCCCCAATGATGTGATTCCAGGCAATGCCAAGGAATCCATCTGGGACATCATGAAGCGCTGCGCTCTGACGCGCGATGAGGAAACCCGTCTTAAGGCTTATGTCGAATCGCAGGGCTTGATTTATCTGAGCACACCCTTCTCGCGCGCCGCCGCCAATGAGCTGGAGGCTTTGGGGGTGGAGTGGTACAAGATAGGTTCTGGCGAGTGCAACAACTACCCGCTGATCCGCCACGTCGCGTCCTTCGGTAAGCCGGTGATTCTGTCCACCGGCATGAACGACATCGACAGCATCCGTCCGGCCGTGGAAATTTTTCGTGAAGCCGGCGTGCCCTTCGCGCTGCTGCATTGCACCTCGATGTACCCGACGCCTTACGACAAGGTGCGCTTGGGCGCGATTGCCGAACTGGCTGAAGCTTTCCCCGACGCCGTACTCGGCCTCTCCGACCATTCGCTCGGCCCTTACACCTGTTTCGCCGCGGTGCCCCTGGGCGGTTCCATCCTCGAAAAACATTTCACCTCGAGCTTTGACTGGCCCGGTCCGGATATTCCGATTTCTGTCGATCCGGCGCAGCTCTCGGAAATGGTCAAGGGCAGCCGCGCGATTCATGCCGCGCTGGGCGGCTCCAAGAAGATTCTCGCCGAAGAGCAGCCGACCATAGACTTCGCCTACGCCTGTGTCGTCACCACGCGTCCGCTGAAGGCCGGCGAGGTGTTCAGTGCCGACAATATCTGGGTCAAGCGTCCGGGGACCGGCGAGATCAAGGCCAAGGATTATGAAAGCCTGTTCGGCAAGGCCGTGGTTCGCGACCTGCCGGTGAATGCGCAAGTGGCCTGGGCCGACGTCGAGTAATGAGCGCTTCCCAACGGAAGTTGCGGGCCCTGCATCTGGCCAGCTTCGCCGGCAATATCGGCGATCTGGCCAACCATGCCGGCGCACGGCGCATGCTGGCCGAAAGGCTGGATTTCGCGCTGGAATTCACCGATCTGGAAATCCGCGAGTTCTACTGGAAGCAGCGCAGTTTCGATGATGCCTTTGTCGAATACGCCAACGGCTTCGATCTGCTCATCATCGGCGGCGGTAATTATTTTGAATTGTGGGTGGATCATTCCGCCACCGGCACTTCCATCGACATCACGCCCGAGCGTCTGGCCAGGCTCAAGGTGCCGACCCTGTTCTTCGCTCTGGGTGTGGATACGGGGCAGGGCTATAGCGCGCAATCGGCGGAGCGCTTCAACGCTTTTATCGCGACCGTGCTGGAGCGCGGCGATATGTTCGCCTGTGTTCGCAATGATGGATCGACGCGGGCCTTGCGCGAAGTGTTGGGCGAGCAAGGCGCGGCGCATATTCCCACCATGCCGGACGGCGGATTCTTCGCCGACCCCGCGGGCGCTCGTTTCGCCGACGCCGACAGTGGACGTATCGGCATCAATATCGCCGGCGATATGCTCGAGCGGCGCTTCGATCGCGGGCTGGACAGCGAAGGTTTTTTGCGCGAGCTCGCCGATGCCTGCCGCGCGCTGATGGATGCGCGGCCTGAATTGCGCATAGATCTGATGCCGCATATCTGGCGCGACAGCGCCCTGATTGCGCAGATGCTGCCCATGATGCCCGACCCCTATCTGCGCCGCCGCGTGGCCGTGGGCCGGTTGGAGCCGGGCGAAACCGGCCTCGCCGGTTTCCTGCAAAGCTATCGTGGCTTCGACTTGGTATTGGGCATGCGCTTCCACGCCAATGTCTGTCCCATAGGCATGGGTGTTCCATCGCGTGGGTTGCTCAACTATCCGCAAGTCGAGCGCCTGTATGAAGAGCTCAACATGGCCGACCGAGTAATAGATGTGCGTGATGCAGGTTTCAGTAAGATTCTTGTCGATGCTGTGCTTTCTGACCTCGAAAATCTGTCAGCGCAACGCCAACGCTGTATCGAATGCGTTGCGGCATTGCATCAGCAGGCGCATGCCACGCTCGCACAAGTCGATAAGTGGTTGCACCTAAATCTGGATTAATCTTGGATCTACTTTTTTTTACGCCCCATGCGGCGCTATGGCCGCATACCGTACCGGAGGCCTATCTTGCCCGCGCCTTGGCCGAGTGCGGGCATAACGTTTCCTACGTCAGTTGCGGTAAGGCTCAAACTTATTGCGCCCCTATGACGGCCTATCGCCTTGAGCCAGGCTGCGATGTGACCTCAGCTCAGCGCATTTGTTCTCGTTGCAATACTGGAATTAAGTCTATTCAAAGCACGTACGGCTTCCCGGTTGAGGTTCTAGCGAGCTATTTGAATGAAAAGGCTATTGCAATATTGGAAGCAATGGCGGCTGTTGCTGTGGAGGAAAAATCCCTTGATACCGAATACTTGGGGGTAAAAGTAGGGCGGCTCGCACTTTATGAGTTCACGCTGGCGCACAAGAAGATGACAACTGAGCTCAGCGAGTCCCAGTGGAGAGAGTATCAAGTTTATTTGGCTAACGCCCTCCGCACTTTGCATGGATTTTCACGCCATCTGGAGAAGCACCGCCCGGACGTGGTGGTGTCCTTCAGTCCCCAATACTCGAATATTAATTCTTGTATGCAATACGCGATTAGCCTCGGCATCCGAGTCCTATTTATTGAAAGCGGGACAAATCTCGCGCATCGGCTAGGAACTATGCGGGTTTGGGATTGGCGGGTACATAAGTTGGTTAACCCCGCGTTAACTTATTGGAACGAAAGTGCTGAACATCCGGTTACATTAGTCACAGCAGCCAAAGTTATTGCACATTTTGAGCAGCTGTTATCAGGCCATCATTTTGCAGTTTTTTCGGCACCATACGCGGGGAGTGGCGGGGTTCGGCAGCGGTGGAATGCTCGCCCCGAACAAAAAATTCTTCTCATGACCTTGTCTAGCTATGACGAGGCGTATGCCGCTTTACTCATTGAAGCTTTTCCGTATGAGAAGGTGTTTAGTGATGTGTTTCGCACACAAGCTGAATGGGTAAAGGGAACAATAGCTTGGGTAGCTAAGCGCCCCGACCTCTTCTTAGTTATCCGCGTTCACCCGCGGGATTTCCCGAATAAAAGAGAGGTCTTGCGCTCTGAGCAGTCATTCATGCTGGACGGCCTCTTAGAAAAAGTACCTAACAATGTTCACGTGAACTGGCCTGGTGAGGGCGTTTCCTTGTACGAGTTGTTGGAGGATACCGATGTGGTTTTGACCGGGTGGTCAGTAACTGCGATGGAGGCTCTTGTTCTGGGTATTCCAGTGGTAACTTATGATTCGAACTTGCCATCGTATCCTCGCGATATTCAATACACAGGCAGAAGTGAGTCTGAGTACTATGCGAATATTGAGCGCGCGCTCTTTGACGGCTGGCGTATTGAGAATGCTGTGCATGGGTTTCGTTGGTTGGCTTACAATTTTTCAGAATGTACTGTAACGGTGTCGCATAACTTTGGCCAATTTGAGCTAGGGGTTCAACCTCCCCTGTCCCGGCTCTGGTCCAAGGTAAAAAACCGTATCCCCCAACTGGGCTATGTCTTGGACTTGCTCAAATGGCGCGATGCGATACCTGGGGCTCGCTTAGTTTCTGCCATGCTAGAACGTCATTTAGATTCATTGCCAGCCATTCGCAAGGCAATGGATGCTCCAATCCATACAGATGGAGATAGAGATATCGTTCTTAGTTCCTTGGCACGTTTGCACGAGCTGCTCTATGCAGACAGCAAACTGCCGGCAGATAAGGCCGGCCTGTCGCGGAATATCCGTAACTTATTAGCTAGCAAAGACCTGCAATGACACGCAAAATCCTGTTCTTGACCGGTACGCGTGCAGATTTCGGAAAACTGAAGCCACTGATCCAGAGCGTTGATGCGGCTGAAACCTTCGAGGCCGCCATCTTCATCACCGGCATGCACACGCTGTCGCGCTACGGCTATACCCTCGACGAAGTTTATCGCGCCTTGCCGGAACACCGGCTGCGCGATGGTACACGCAGCGTCTATGTTTACCACAATCAAGTGGTAGGCGAACCCATGGAGCGCGTGCTGGCCTCCACCATCGAAGGCTTGTCGCGCTATCTTACCGAATTCACGCCCGACCTCATTGTCGTGCACGGTGACCGCGTGGAAGCCTTGGCCGGCGCTATTGTCGGGGCTTTGCGCAATATCCTGGTTGCGCACGTCGAGGGTGGCGAAGTCTCAGGCACGGTGGATGAGCTTATCCGTCACGCCGTGACCAAGATGTCACATATTCATTTCGTCGCCAATGAAGAAGCGTCGCGTCGCCTGCTGCAATTGGGGGAGCGTCCCGAGACTGTTCATATCATCGGATCGCCCGATATCGACCTGATGATGTCAGCCACCCTGCCGAATTTGAGCGAGGTTAGGGGCTATTACGACATTCCTTTCAGCGACTACGGCGTTGTCATCTTCCATCCGGTCACTACTGATTTGGTTGATACCGAACGTTCCGCGAATGCCATAGTCGATGCAGTGCTAGAAAGCGGGCGTGAGCACGTCGTGATCTTCCCTAACAATGATGAGGGTTGCGAACTAATCTTCAATGCCTGGAAGCGTCTGGAAGGCAACAAGCGCATCAAGCTGCTGCCATCGATGCGCGTTGAATACTTCCTGGTCATGTTGCGCAATGCGCGTTATCTGCTGGGCAACTCCAGCGCCGGCATACGCGAGTGCCCCGTATTCGGCGTGCCGGCCATCAATGTGTCCACCCGCCAGACCGGCCGCGCCAACTCGCCTTGTATCGTCAATGTGGAAGGCGAGCACGGACAGATTGTCGCTGCCATGGATGCGAGCTGGAAAAACCTGGAGCGCCATGCGCCTGACCTAGCCTTTGGCGCCGGCAACAGCGCTCAGCTATTCCTTGACGCCATGGCCAGGGAAAGCTTCTGGCAGGTTTCCACCCAAAAGCTATTCAACGACATCTGATCAATGCAACGACTGATCGCCCGGCTGGATATCAAGAACGGCATCGTCATCAAGGGCATACACCTTGAGGGGCAGCGCCGTATCGGCGATCCCATCGAACTCGCGCAAAAGTATTACGCGCAGGCGGTGGATGAAATTCTGCTGATGGATTCCGTGGCCAGCCTCTATGGCCGCAGTAATCTTTTCCATATGATTTCCGAAGCCTGCAAGACGGTATTCGTGCCCATTACCATGGGCGGCGGCATTCGTTCCATCGAAGACGTGGAGCGGGCGCTGGCGGCGGGCGCGGACAAAGTGGCGGTGAATACCGCGCTGGTGAACGCCCCGAGCCTGGCGGAAAGAATCGCTTCGGTGTATGGGAGCCAGTGTCTGGTTGCCTCGATCGAAGCCAAGCGTAAAGGCGAGGTCTGGGAAGCTTATATCAGCAACGGCCGCGAGCCGACCGGCCGCGACGTGATCGAATGGGCCAGGGAACTTGAGCTGCGCGGCGCCGGCGAACTCCTAGTGACCTCGGTGGATCAGGAGGGAACACAGCGCGGCTTCGATATCGAGCTGTGCGCTGCGGTGGAGGCGGCGGTGCGTATTCCCGTCGTCGCATCGGGTGGCGCCGGCAAGTTGCAGCATCTGCAGCAACTTGACGAAAGAACCGAGCTGCAGGGCGTGGCCATCGCCTCGCTGCTTCATTACGACAAGGCCACCGTGGCCGAGCTTAAGGCGGCGCTGCCGAGCACGTATGATCGCCAAGGGGCCGTCAAATGATCGCCGTCATCGATTACGGCATAGGCAATGTGCGCAGTGTACTAAATGCATTCGAGTTTATCGGCGCGCAGGCGGTGTTGACGTGCGATCCGGTCGAACTAGAACGGGCCGATGGCTTGGTCTTGCCGGGGGTGGGAGCTTTCGGCGAGGGCATGCGTCGCCTCGACACCCGCGGTTTGCGCGCGCCGCTGACGCGCTTGGCGCGCGCCGGCAAACCGCTGCTGGGTATCTGCCTCGGTTTCCAGATGCTGATGCGTTCGAGTACGGAGCAGGGCCAGGCGGAGGGGCTGGCCCTGCTCGATCATGCAGTGGTTAGATTGCCGGTTGAAGCGCGCCTGCCACATATCGGCTGGTCGCGTGTGAAGGCCGCCGCCGACGCTCCGCCCCCCAAGCTGCTTGCGGGCCTGGATAACGAGCTTTTCTATTTCGTGCATAGCTACGGTGTAGTCAAACCTAAGCAATCCATCATTGCCGGACTGGCCGCTTATGGCGGCTGTGAGATCGCCGCCTTGATCGAAGCCGACAATGTATTCGGCACGCAATTCCATCCAGAGAAAAGCGGCGAAGCCGGCTTGCAGATGCTGCGTAACTTCCGGAGTCTGTGCTTATGAGAGACAAATATCTGGCTATTGTCACCGCGCGCGCCGGCAGTAAGCGATTCCCGGGCAAGAATGTCCGCGATCTCTGCGGTAAGCCCCTATTCGTCTGGTCGGTGCTTGCCGGCTTGGATTGTCCGCAGGTGGCGCGCACCATAGTATCTACCGACTCCCCTGAATATCAACGCATAGCCATCGCCGCCGGTGCCGATTGTCCTTGGTTGCGCGATCCGGCGCTGGCCGCCGACGAGACGTCAAGTGCCGATGTGGTCAAAGAAGTACTGGAGTGTCTCGGCGAGGAGGTGAAACAATATCGCGCCTTAGTTCTGCTGCAGCCGACTTCCCCCTTGCGTACCGCCGAGGACATCAGTCGAGCGCTGGCGCTGTATGAGTCGCGTAATGCGCCGGCGGTGGTGTCGGTCAGCGAAGCGGAGTGCCCACCGGCATGGATGGGGCAGTTACCCGCCGATCTGGCGATGGATGAATTCGCGCCGGCCCAGTTTCGCAACTTGCGCAGCCAGGACCTCGGCGATTGGTACCGCCTCAACGGTGCGGTATATGTAATTGGTATCGAGGAATTCCGCCGCGAGCATGGCTTCAAGCCCCAGGGCACGCTGGCCTACGTAATGCCGCGCGAACGTTCTATCGATGTGGATACTGCTTACGACTTTGAGCTAGCCGAATTTTTGATGAGGAAGGAAAAGGCGTGAGCCGCTCCTATTTCGATAATCTGGCCGGCATTTCCGGCGTGGCTACGGCTGTTGTGCTGATCGTCATCTTCATCTCATGGTTGCTGTTCATTCTGTGTATGCGCATGCTGGGCCCGCAGCGTCTGGCCAACTGTTCCTACAGTCTTTACGCGACCCATTTCCCGGCCATCCTGCTGGCGCAATCGCTGTTGATTGCCACCGGCAGTGCTTCTATCGGTGCGGCCATAGGCGCGGCCATCTTGAGCACCACCGCCGCTGCGGGCGTTGCCCTGATCGGCGGCCACATCGAGGCCAAAAAATCAGCGGTGCAAAATGCTTTGTTGGCCGTGCTTGAGCGGCTGCGGCGCCTCAGGGTGAAGCCTTCATGAATCCGCTGGTACTTTGGCGCCGTCTGCGTCCGCTGCTGTCCTTTTTCCAAGGTTTGCTTGGGCTTGGCGGCATGTTGAGGATGCTGCTTTCCGGGCTGATGGTCTCCCTGATCGAACTCGGCGGCCTGGCGTTGATCTTTCCGTTCCTCAAACTTGTTACTGATCTTGAGTTCCATCGGCGCTTGGCGCACAAAGTAAGCCATACTCCGCTAGCTAGTGTATTGCTTGATCATCGCCAAGCCGTGCTGTGGATCGGTCTATCCATTGTATTGCTCTATGTCTTTCGGGGTTGGCTGAGTGCCCGTTTAATCCGCTATCAGGCCGATGTCGCTGCTCGCATCAGCAGTATGACTAGCGATGGTTTGGTGACTGATGCGCTCTCTTCGCGTTATCAGCTTTTTCTTGAACATAGTGCAGTCAAGATTGCGGGGATGTCGTACTCCAATGCTACGCATGCTGCTCTCTTGTTCCAATCGCTAGCTGCTGCGCTTAATGAAGCAGTTTTATTGCTCAGCGTCATGGTGGGATTGTTTGTTGCGAGCCCATTGGCTTTTATTTGTTTGATCGCGATAGCGATCATCGTGGGCGCGGGGGTATTTCGCCCTTTGTCTCAACGTGTCGCAGCTATTGGACGCCATACTCAAGAGGTAGATCTCGCCCGACATCGTTTCGTATTCGCCATGGCCAGCGCAATCAGGGATATCAAGATCATGGGATTGGAGGGGCCATTCAGTGAGCGCAATCGCGATCTTGCGGATAAACACGCAAAATTGACCGCTGAATACACCGCCATCTCCGCTATTCAGCGCGCTGCCATTGAAATTGTGTTGGTTTGCGGTGTAGTGGTCGGGGCAATTTGGTTTTCATGGACTGACGCCGATCTTCAAGAATCGGCACCTGTCATCGTGACATTGGGACTCATCGCTGTGCGTGCATCGCCAGCTCTTTATAGGCTATTGGCCGCATACAGTAGCTGTCGGTACTCCTTGCCTTTCGTCGAGGGGCTATTGAAAATGCGCAGAGACTTATTGCTCTACCCTCAGCAACGCCAAATCCAAGCCGCTACCTTCCCAGGCGAATATCGGGCCGAAGACCTTTTTTTCAGCTATGGCGAGAAACGAGTCCTGCAGGGTTGTTCACTCCATATTGAACAGGGGGAGGTTGTTGCGATTGTGGGGCCATCGGGTGCCGGCAAGTCCACGCTCCTCGATGTCTTGGCCGGCCTTCAACTACCAACTGCTGGCAGCTTTACGCTAGGAGGCGTGGCTTTCTCCCCTTTCTTAAGCGCGACTTTCCCAGCGTCTATTGGGTATGTTCCACAGACAATCGCCCTGCTGGATGACAGCATGGCATTCAATATTTCCCTTGAAAATAAGCCGGACTTAGCACGATTGCGATCCGCAATAGAGCGCGCCAATTTGTCTACGTTGGTGGATGGTCTTCCTGAGGGTTTGGAAACCCGACTTGGCGAAGGAGGGCAGGGTTTGTCTGGAGGCCAACGCCAGCGCGTAGGTATTGCACGAGCACTGTACAGAGAGCCGGACCTTCTCATTCTGGATGAGGTGACAAGCGCCTTAGATGAAGTGACAGCCGGTGCGATTGTGCGAGAACTACTCTCAATGCGGGGGCGTGTTTCCCTCCTTTTCGTGACCCATGACCTTCGGCTGGTCACTGCGGTTGATCGTATCTACCAGTTGCACGACGGAAAACTGTCGCTTACGGCGGGACAGCTTCTTTAAGATTCGTAAAAATAGAAAGCCCTAGCAGCAATGAAGCTCAAATCGCTATCCAATCGTTTATTGGCTGCCACTCAGAGCATTTTGCCCCAGCGTAGCTATGGACAAGATGGAGAGGACCTGATTCTAGACCGACTGCTCGAAGGGCAGGCTAAAGGCTTTTATGTCGATGTTGGTGCGCATCATCCCATACGTTTTTCCAATACCTACTTGTTTTATCGGCGAGGTTGGCGCGGAATAAATATTGACGCCATGCCGGGCGCAATGCGAGGCTTTAAGCGAACCCGGCCTCGTGATATCAATATTGAGCGTGGAGTTGCCAGCAGTTCCGGGACGCTGAGCTATTATCGCTTTAACGAACCGGCATTAAATACGTTTGACCCTCTCGAAGCAGCGCGGAAGAATAAACCACCGTATCGCATACTGGATCAAGTCGATATCGAAGTAGAGCGGCTGGATCGTCTGTTGGAGAGGTGCCTGCCCGCGGGTCAAAAGATTGACTTTTTATCAGTAGATGTCGAGGGCAAGGATCTCGAAGTCCTTGAGTCCAACAATTGGGCCCAATTCCGGCCACGTTTTATTCTGGCGGAGACCCTACGTACAGACATCATGAGGCTGAGAGACTGTCCGATTGTCCGGTTTCTTGAGGGGGTCGGCTATACCCCTGTTGCGAAAGCATACAACACCACTTTTTTTGCCTCGATAAATTGGCTGGAAGAGCCCGATGTCTAATGCTCCAATTGCTTTATTCGCCTACGCACGCCCGGAGCACTTGCGGCGTACCGTGGCGTCTTTGCTGTTAAACGACGAGGCTATCGAAACTCCTTTATATGTATTTTGTGATGCCCCCCGTCGGGAATCTCTGCGCGCTCAGTGTGCGGAAGTGAAAGAGGTTGTGGAGTCAATAACGGGATTTCAGTCAGTCACACGAGTGTACCGCAGTGAAAATTGGGGGCTGGCCAAGTCTATCGTTGCCGGAGTAGGGCAGGTGCTTAATGCCCATGGACAAGTCATAGTGGTTGAAGATGACTTGATAGTTTCCCCATTTTTTTTGCGATACATGAATGATGGACTGTCAATGTACGCCGCAGATAAGGAAGTGGCGAGCATTCACGGATATACCTATCCTGTTTCAGAGCCCTTACCCGAGACATTTTTTATACGGGGAGCTGATTGCTGGGGTTGGGCAACCTGGGAGAGAGCATGGCGAGTCTTTGAGCCGAATGGCAAGGCCTTGCTCAATCGGCTGACGCGCCTTCACCTCACAAGGGCGTTTGATTTGCAAGGAGCTTATCCCTACACGCAGATGCTAAAAGACCAAATAGAGGGCCGTAATGACTCTTGGGCAATTCGGTGGCATGCATCATGTTTTCTCGAAGAGATGCTAACGCTTTATCCGAAACATAGTTTGGTCGACAACATTGGTAATGACAGTTCCGGGACGCATTGCATCAGCACAGATGCATTTCAGCAACGAGTCGCGATGAGCCCCGTCAATGTGGAGCGACTTGAGTTGAGCGAGAGTAGTTCAGCTGCAAGAGCCTTTCAGGCTTTCTTGGGGCGCCAGACCTCCCTGACCGCTAGGCTGAAGCACCTCGTGAGAAAGTATTTCCTTGATTAAGGCAAATATGAAGGCAAGATTCCGTCAATGGTTATTAGATAGACAGTTCAGGCCGGGGTGTTGGGGGATTTTTGTAAATCCTTTCTTCCTTGCCCGGCGTGCTTTGTGGGGCGCAATACACGACGAGCGCAACTTACTCTCCGGAAAGTTGTTGGACGTTGGGTGTGGGCATAAGCCTTACCGAGCCTTGTTTGATGTCGAGTCTTACGTGGGATTAGAGATCGATACACCCGAATCCCGTGCTAGGGGAGTTGCAGACGCTTATTACGATGGAAAGATATTCCCCTTTGAGGATGCCAGCTTCGATGCTGTGCTTTGCAACCAAGTATTGGAGCATGTGTTTACTCCAATTGATTTTCTTTCGGAAATTCGACGCGTCTTGACGCCGGGCGGACGGCTTCTACTCACCGTTCCTTTTGTATGGGATGAGCATGAGCAGCCATTTGATTTTGCGAGGTATAGCAGTTTTGGTCTGAAGTATCTTTTAGAGCAGCAAGGCTTCAAGGTAGTGCGACAACGTAAGATGCTTAATGACGCCTCACTCCTCTTCCAATTGCTAATTGCATATCTTGTGAAAGTTCTTCCGGTTCCGAAAGCCCCACTACAAATTATTTTGACGTTAGTGCTATATGCCCCTATTTCTACGTTTGGGCTTTTGATTGGCCGTGCCCTCCCAAAGAATCAGGATTTATTTCTTGATCAACTCGTGGTGGCAGAGCGTTTGTGATCCTTATAGCGTACATGCGAAGCATCTGTAGAGGAATGCTTAGCTCTTCCTCCCGCCTTGGGAAATTGCTTAGGCGTATATTAGGAAAGAGGGGGCCGTACCCTGACGTATCATGTGACTATGAACTGTTGCAGGACGAAGATATGGTAGGTGAGCAGGCACGACTACGTACGTCATGGCAATCACCAGAAATCCCTCAACGGCAACGTTTTCTAGTCGATAGTCAGCTTTCGGCCCATAAACGGGGAGTGGCCACTCCCGTCTTTGATGTTCTGGTGAAGGCATTGAGGGCATTGTCAGTCCCGGCGGGGTCATCCGTGCTCGAAATTGGCTGCTCTAGCGGCTATTACTCCGAAGTGCTTGCGAGTGCCGATCTGGGGCTCGTATACAGTGGCTGCGACTACTCGCCGGCCTTTATCGAAATGGCTGAAGAGAAATATCCCGATATCGCATTTGATGTTCAGGACGCAACTGAGCTGAGATATGCAGATCGAAGCTTTGACATCGTAATTTCAGGATGTTGTTTGCTGCATATACCTGAATACTCTGTGGCGATTGCCGAGACAGCTAGAGTTACCGGCCAGTATGCAATATTTCACAGAACTCCCGTTGTGATAGGGCGTTCGACTGAGTATTTTCGAAAAAAAGCCTATGGGGTGGAAACGGTCGAAATCCACTTCAATGAGGAGGAGTTTATTGGTCTATTGACGCAGAGCGGTTTGCGGTTGGTGGCGACGTACACGCTTGATGAAAGCATCCCTGAGGGCTCAGCATGTAGAACTTATGTATGCCGTAAGGTGCTGATGTGAAAATCCACTATTTTTGTACCCTATTCGATAGCGGTTATCTGATCAAGGGGTTGGCAATGTTGGAGAGCTTGTCGATTTCCTGTCCGAACCATCGGGTATATGTATTGTGTTTGGATGAGGCCACATACGATATTTTAAGCAAGGTCGGTCTGCCCTCCCTCTCGCTCGTCCGTCTTGAGGAGGTTGAGGATGAAGATTTGCTGTCGGTTAAGCCCACACGGAATGTGGCTGAATACTGTTGGACGCTGGCGCCATGTTTCCCCCGGTATCTGCTGAATGCTTATCCCCATATTGACCAGCTTACTTATTTGGATGCCGATCTATATTTCTACGCACCATTGCAGCCCCTCTTTGATGAAATTGGGGGCGCTTCGATTGCAATTATTGAACACCGTTTTGGCCCAAGGTTGAAGCATTGGGAGGTAAATGGCCGCTTCTGTGTCGAATGGGTAAGTTTTCGCCGCGATGAAGAGGGCTTGGCGTGCCTAAAGCGATGGAGAGAGCAGTGTATTGATTGGTGTTTTGATCGAGTCGAAGATGGGCGAATGGGAGACCAAAAATACCTAGATGAATGGCCAGCTAAGTATTCTTCGTGTCACATTCTGAGTAACATAGGCGCCGGTTTAGCACCATGGAATTACGAGCAATACCAGTTCACCACTGGGGCCGGCGGTCAAATCCTGGTGGATAAAACGCCACTTATCTTTTACCATTTCCATGGCTTTCACATGCTGTCGAACGGTAAGTTTGATCGCCTCCCCCCCGTATATGCGATTGAGCACCGAGAGCCGGAGGTTGTGTATTCGAAGTACGAGCACGCGCTACAAAATGTGTTGAGAGATATTCGGCTATTTGAACCGGCGTTTTGCCGGGGATTGCGCCGTCCCGATCCTTGGTATGTTGCTATTCGTCGTTGGATTTCTTGCCGACTCCCTGACTCAGTTAAAGATTGGGCGCGCTTGATGTTCCTCAGCCGGTGAGTGCAATGAAGGTCTCCATAATAACGGTAACCTTTAATGCCGAAAGCACTATTGCGAAAACCCTGTCTTCGATACTTGCTCAGACTTATTCAGATATCGAGCTCGTTTTGGTCGATGGGGCCTCGACTGATAGAACTTTGACTGCTATCGCACCGTATCGGGAGCAGATAAATAGATTCTGCTCTGAACCGGACCAAGGCATTTATGACGCGATGAACAAAGCTGTTGCCATGGCTAGCGGCGATTATCTACTGTTTATGAATGCCGGCGACGTATTTGTTGACCCTGATGCGTTGAAAAAGCTGGTGGCAGTGGTTGATCCAAGCGGAGGTGAGCAAGTCGTATGGGGCGGATGGCTTGTCCTGTCTAGAGATGGGCAGTATTACGCCCGGGTGCCTAATGCTCGACGTGGTTTGTTTAATCATCAAGCTACGCTGTACAGCCGTACTATCCATGCTTGGCATGGAGGTTATCTTCGCGTCAAAGGATTAACCGCAGCCGACTTCCTATTCTTCCGCACCTTGCAGGCGACTGAGCGCGTCTCTTTTCAGACGATAGATTCGCCCGTTGCCATGATCGACCCCTTTGGCGTATCAGCAGGATTGCAAACCTATTTCCAGCGTCTGCTCGTGGACATGCTTTGCGGTTACGAGGGGCGCTATTCGGGTGTGGCAAAAGTTTTGATCCATCCGGCATACAACAAGCTTAAGCGCATATTGAGGCCATCATGAGGGTATCTGTCTGCATGGCTAGTTTCAATGGCGCAGCTCACGTCCAGGAGCAATTGCGCTCAATCCTATGCTCGCCGTTGGTAGATGAAGTAATTGTTTCTGACGACGGTTCAACGGATGGGACTGTTCAGATCATCAAGGATATCGGCGATGATCGAGTGATGCTGGTCGATGGTCCGCGTGCGGGGCTGATCAGAAATTTCGAACATGCTTTGACTAAAGCCTCCGGAGACGTGATTTTCCTATCCGACCAAGACGATGTTTGGTTGCCCGGAAAGGTGGAGCGAGTCCTGCCCTTACTCATGGATGCGGACTTGGTGATTACGGACTGTCGGGTCGTGGATGGGGCGCTGAGGGAGTTGCATCCCTCCTTTTTTCGCCTGAATCACTCCGCCCCGGGAGTGTTACGTAACTTCATTAAAAACGGCTACCTCGGCTGCTGCATGGCTATGCAAAAGTGGGTGGTACAGGTCGGTGTGCCGTTCCCCCCGGGCGTTCCCATGCATGACTGGTGGTTGGGTTTAGTGGCCGAATGGAACGGGACTGCGTACTTCCACAATGAGCCGCTGTCGCTATATCGCCGCCACGGCCAAAATGCTAGCTCCACTACGGAGAGGTCGCAGTTTTCTCTGTATCGTCGCTTAATGTGGAGATCGCAGCTGGCATACAGCCTGGTTCTCGGACCGGGATCACGCAAGCGCGTATCGCAGGTGCGCAAGAATGCCGCTTAAGATTTCGATTATTACGGTTTGCTACAACGCCGAAAAAACGATTGGTGACACGATCGCATCCGTCGTAAAACAGACCTATTCCAATGTTGAGCATATCGTCGTGGACGGAGCCTCAACGGATTTAACCGTATCTAAAATCAAAGAACATCAAGCTCAGCTATCCAAATGGATATCGGAGCCTGATATGGGAATTTATGATGCGATGAACAAGGGCATACGCCTCGCCAGCGGCGACCTGATCGGAATCCTGAACGCCGACGACGTGTATGCTGACGAGGCCGTTCTGGAACGCGTCGCTGCCGTTGCCGAGCGGGGAAATCTCGATGCGCTCTACGGCGACGTAGAGTTTTTTGCGCCGCAACGGCCTGAAGTGACCATCCGCCGCTACAGCTCGCGCCGTTTTTCCCCTGGCCGGCTGGCATGGGGCTGGATGCCGGCGCATCCGACGTTGTTTCTGCGCCGGGCTCTGTTCGAACGCTACGGTCTTTATCGGACGGATTTCCGCATCGCCGGCGACTATGAGCTGATTGCCCGCTTCTTCAAGAACGGCGATCTGCGCTATCGCTATCTGCCCGAAGTGCTGGTGCGCATGAGCACTGGCGGCGTAAGCACCGGCGGCTGGCGTAACACTCTGCTGCTCAATCGGGAAGTGCTCCGTGCCTGCCGGGAGAACGGCATAAGAACCAATCTGTGCATGCTATTGAGCAAATACCCGCTCAAGGCGCTGGAGTTCGTGCGCAAATGAGAGTGCTGGTTTCCGGCGCCAACGGTTTTGTCGGCAAGGCCCTGTGCGCCGCGCTGACGCCGCATCACCAGGTGTATGGGACGACGCGCCACGCTGGGACCAAGCTGCCGACGGGCGTCCTACCCGTCGTTTGGGATGGCACGGCGGCAGGGCTGAGCGCGCTGCCCGAGGTGGATGCGGTGATTCACCTCGCCGCGCGGGTTCATGTCATGGATGACGATTCCGCCGATCCCTTGGCGGCGTTCCGATCAGCCAACGTGGACATGACGCGCGACCTGGCGCTATGGGCCGCATCCCGTGGCGTGAAGCGTTTCGTCTTTATGAGTACGATCAAGGTGAACGGCGAGGCGACAGCGCCGGGCAAGGCGTTTCATGCCGACGACGTGCCGGCGCCGGAAGACGCGTATGGTCTTTCGAAGCTCGAGGCGGAGCAGGCGCTTCGCAGTGTGTGCGAGAACTCGGGCATGGCGTTTGTCGTGATTCGTCCTCCGCTGGTGTACGGCCCCGGCGTCCGCGGCAACTTCGCATCAATGTTGCGGTGGGTTAAGCGCGGAATACCGCTGCCCCTGGGCGCAATCTCCAACCGCCGCAGCTTGGTCGGATTGGATAATCTCGTCAGCTTCACCCAGCGTTGCCTGGAGCATCCTGATGCCGCCAATCAGGTATTTCTTGTCTCCGACGGCGAGGCCGTGTCCACGATCGCCTTGTTGCGCGGGATTGCAGAGGCCTATGGGATACAGCCGCGCCTGATTTCCGTCCCCCCCTCAGGCTTGCGCTGGGTTGTCGGCCTGCTCGGGAAGTCGAAGATCGCCGACCGTCTGCTGGGCTCTCTGGTGGTGGACGGCGCAAAGGGATGCGAGTTGCTGGCGTGGCAACCTGTCTCGACCATGAAAGAACAATTGAGGAAAATCGCTCAAGATGATGCGCTTTTATGACGTGGCGTTTTCCTTGCTGGGCTTGCTTTTTGGCGCCCCAGTGCTGGCCATCCTCTTTATCTGCGGGCTCTTCGACACCGGCTCGCCCATCTTCCGCCAAGTCCGCGTCGGCCGTCACCAGCAGCCTTTCACCTTGTGGAAGTTCCGCACGATGCGTCCCGACACCGCCTCCGTGGCTACGCATCTGGCGGACGCGTCTTCGATCACCCCGTTTGGTAGATTTTTGCGCCGCTCCAAGCTCGATGAGCTGCCGCAGCTCTGGAACGTACTACGAGGCGACATGAGTCTGGTTGGCCCACGGCCTTGCCTATTCAGCCAAGAGTTACTGATTGTCGAGAGAGCAAAGCGCGGCGTATTCGATGTTCGTCCGGGTATTACCGGGTTGGCGCAAGTCGCTGGTATTGACATGTCCGCCCCCGAATTGCTGGCCGAGATCGACCAAAAAATGCTGGACGAGATGACTGTTTCAAACTACTTCAAATATCTGTTGATGACCGCCCTCGGCAAGGGTAGTGGGGACCGGGTGAAATAGCCTTGTTCAATATCCGATCTCTTATTGCAACTTTGTATGACCTTCTGGCCGTGGCTGTCGCCTGGTGCCTAGGCTACCTGCTGCGTTTCAATCTGGAGATTCCATCGCATTACACGACGGCGATGTGGTCTTATCTTGTTTTGGTTGTGCCGGTACAAGGCGCCATCTTTCACTACTTTGGCCTTTATCGCGGGATATGGCGCTTCGCCAGCATTCCCGACCTGCGCCGCATTGCGATGGCGACAGCGACTGCTGCCTTGGCAGTACCCGTGGTCTTGTTCATGACCAGCCGTCTTGACGAAGTGCCGCGCTCCGTTTTAATCCTTGACCCGATACTCCTCTTTCTTATTATGGGCGGGAGCCGGTTTATATATCGGGCATGGAAAGACGGGATGCTTTTTTCGACGCGTCAGTTGAACGCCCAACCGGTCATCGTGCTGGGCGGTGGCGGTGCAGCGGCACTGCTGTTGCGCGATCTCGTAGGTAATCCGCAGTGGCGCGCAGTTGCGGTACTTGATGATGACAGAAGCAAGGCCGGCTTGCGCTTGCTGAACGTGCCGGTACTGGGGGCCTTGGACAGCATCAAGGCGCATGCGGAAAGGTTGTCGGTGGAACACGCGATTGTCGCCATGCCGACGGCCTCGGTCGCCGAACGGCGTCGCGCAATGGAACTAGCAGTGGATGCCGGGCTGCGTGTTCTTGTTCTGCCTGCCATGAGCGATGTTCTGGCCGGCAAGGTGTCCGTTTCGCAGGTTCGCAATGTCGAGCTTGAGGACTTGCTCGGCCGTGATACGGTTCAGTTGGATGATGCGGGTCTGAGTCTGCTGTTTGCCGGGCAAACGGTTCTGGTGAGCGGTGCTGGCGGCTCGATCGGGTCTGAGTTATGCCGCCAGATTGCGCGCTATAAACCCGCCCGCATCGTTTTCTATGAGCTGTCGGAGTTTGCGCTTTATCGTATTGAGCAGGAGTTCAACACCCAGTTCCCCGAAGTCGAGGCCATCTATATCGTGGGCGACGTAAAGGACGAAGCTCTGCTCGAACGCACCTTTGCCGACTACCGTCCGGCTGTCGTCTTTCATGCCGCAGCCTACAAGCATGTCCCCTTGATGGAAAAGCAGAATGCGTGGCAGGCTGTTCGCAACAATGTGCAGGGTACCTTGCGTTTGGCTCGTGCTGCGGTGAAATACGGCGCGCGTGAGTTTGTCCTGATCTCGACCGACAAGGCCGTCAATCCGACCAATGTCATGGGCGCGACCAAGCGTTTGGCCGAGAAGGTTTGTCAGGCGGTACAGGCCGATGCGGAGCAGACGCGCTTTGTCATGGTGCGCTTCGGCAATGTGCTGGGCAGCAGTGGCAGCGTGATTCCCAAGTTCCGCGAACAGATTGCCGCAGGTGGCCCTGTGACCGTGACGCATACGGAGATCACGCGCTACTTCATGCTTATTCCTGAGGCTTGTCAGTTGGTGCTGCAGGCAGGTCTGCAAGCCAATGAGGGGAGCGAGCGCGGGCGCGTCTTTGTTCTCGACATGGGCGAGCCGGTGCGGATATACGATCTTGCGCGAGACATGATTCGCCTGTCCGGCTATACCGAAGACGAAATTCGGATCGAAGTCACGGGCTTGCGCCCGGGCGAGAAGCTCTATGAAGAGCTGCTGGCGGATAGTGAGCAGACGCTGCCTACGCCCCACCCCAAATTGCGCGTCGCCTGCCCCGAGCAGACCCCGGATGCCGCTTGGCTGGGGGCACTGGAGCAATGGCTCGCGCAGCCCTTGTCGAACGAAGACGAAACCAAGCGGCATTTGCAGCGACTGATCCCCGAGTACGCGCCTGCCGCCCACTGAGTATGGCCACCTACGCGATCGGAGATTTGCAGGGTTGCCATGCGGAGTTGCAGGACCTGCTGGCACTGACCGGTTTCAATTCGCAGCGTGACCGGCTCTGGCTGGTTGGCGATCTCGTGAATCGCGGGCCGGCCTCGCTGGAGGTGTTGCGTTTCGTCAAGGGCCTGGGTGATCGGGCCACGGTGGTGCTGGGCAATCACGACCTGCATCTGGTCCTGCGTGCCGAGGGGCTGGGGCGCGAGAGCAAGGATGACACGCTTGCGCCGATACTGGTGGCGCCGGATTGTGATGAGCTGATGGCATGGTTGCGCAGTCTGCCGCTATTCCACGTCGAGGGGGAATACGCCATGGTACATGCGGGCCTGTTGCCTCAGTGGTCAGTGGCTCAGGCGCTGGCGCTCTCAGGCGAGGTTTCCGCCGCATTGTCGAAGAAGAAAAAATACACCGACTTTCTCGAAAACATGTGGGGCAGCAAGCCGGATCGCTGGCAAGACGATCTCGAGGGTTGGGATCGTTTGCGCGTGATCGTCAATGCCATGACGCGCATGCGCTTCTGCAGTGCCGACGGTGTGATGGAGTTCCACGCCAAGGGCAAGCCGGAGAATGCGCCATCCGGCTACATGCCGTGGTTTGCGGTACCGCAGCGAGCCAGTCTGACGCACACCCTGGTGTGCGGCCACTGGTCGGCACTCGGCTTGCGCATGGAGGAGAAACTGCTGGCGCTGGATACGGGCTGCCTCTGGGGCGGTCAGCTCACGGCCGTGCGGCTCGAAGATCGCCGTGTATTTCAGGTGCCTAGCCGGCAGCCGCCGGGGACATGGGCTGATTGAAGTCGGCGTCCGCGTGCGTATGCACGGGCGCTTGTCCGTGCAGGGTATGCGCGATCACACGATGCGCATGCGCGGAGAGCTGGCGTCGGTCCACATCCGCGGTGCTGAGTGGCGCATGTGCCATGACCTCGGCATAGATGCGATTTTCATTGGCAATGGCGCGCAGACATTCGAGCAAGCTGATTTCATCAACATAGGCCGGCGCGGTCGAGGGGCTGCCGTCGGCGGCGCGATAGCGCAGCACCACCGGCGTGACCGTGGTACCGGCATCGATGGCCGATTGCAGCAGGGCGCTGTGAAAGGGCAGGACGGTATCGCCGCGGCTGGTCGTGCCTTCCGGAAACAGCGCCACGCGCTTGCCGCGGCGCAAATGATTGACCAGGTTTTCACGCGCCCGCTGCGCCGCGCTGCGGCTGCCGCGCTCGAGAAAGAGGGTGTCGGTATGCGCGCACAGCCAGCCGATCAGCGGCCAGTTACGCACATCATCCTTGGATACGAAGGCCGTGGGGGCGATGGCGTTGACGACGAAGATATCGAGGAAGGAAATATGGTTGGCGACGATGAGGCCGCAGGGCAGGGTTGCATCGTCGCGCAATGCGCCCTGATAGCGCAGGCGCACGCCGAGCATGGTCAGCAGCTGGCGCGACCAGCGTTTCTTCAGCGCAAGACGGTAATGCTCACTCAGCCAGGGATAGACGAGGGCAACCGTGACGCAGCCCTGGAGCAGGTGCAGCGTCACGCGTGACAGGCGAAAGAAGGTACGTGGGCGCGACATGCCCCTAGTCTGCCGTCAGCCTATTGCAGAAATATTTCTGTCTTGAAAGGTCAGGCAGTCAGCGACTGACGCGGGTGGTGCCGCGTCCCGACAGCACGCGCACGCGCTCGCCCGGTCGGAAGTCCTCGTCAGCCGCCTGGGTGATGGCGATCAACTGGCCGTTGTCGAGCTTGACCGTGATCTCTAGACCGGTCTGGCGGGTGACGCTTTCCTCGATGGCGCTGCCCGCAACGCCGCCGGCGACCGCGCCCACCACGGAGCCGACGATGGAGCCGCTGCCGCCACCCATATTGCGTCCGGCCACGCCGCCGATCACGCCGCCGGCAATGCTGCCGACCGGCGAGCGGGTGCCTTCGATCTGCACCTGCCTGACGCTTTCGACCACGCCCATGCGCACCGACATTTCGCCGCGCGCCTGATCACGACTGTAAGTCGAGCCGGACAGACTGCTGGCGCAGCCGCCAAGCAGGAGGGTGAAGGTAAGTGCGATAGCGGTGGTTTTCATCATGGCTTTACCAGAGTGTGCTGCCGAAGGCCTGCTGATAGCGGTGAGCGAGTTCATCGCGCGTGGGCTTGTGGTTCTGTCCGCCGCGATGGGCGATCTTGATCGAGCCGAGCAGGGAAGCCAGCTGCCCCGTCTTCTGCCAGTCCCAGCCATTTGCGATGCCGTGGAGCAGGCCGGCGCGATACGCATCACCGCAGCCGGTGGGATCGAGGATGGCGTCGGGCTTGACGCTGGTAACCTTGATGCATTCGCCGTCGGCGTAGATGTCCGAGCCTTCGCCACCGCGCGTGACGATCAGCGCCTTGACCTCGGTTGCCAGTTGTTCCAGCGTGAGGCCGGTGCGTTCGCACAGGAGCTTGGCTTCGTAGTCATTGACGGTGCAGTAGTCGGCTTGCTTGACGAAGGCCAGCAGCTCTTCGCCGTTGAACATGGGCAGCCCCTGGCCCGGATCGAAAATGAAGGGAATGCCGGCGGCCTTGAAATCGCGGGCATGCTGGAGCATGGCGTCGCGGCCGTCCGGCGCGACGATGCCGAGGCCGACGCCTTGGGCGTCGGCGATGTGATTCTGGTGCGACTGCAGCATCGCGCCCGGATGGAAGGCGGTGATCTGGTTGTCGTCGACGTCGGTGGTGATGAA
>JAIEOJ010000024.1 GCA_019750575.1 Rhodocyclaceae bacterium
GTCGAGTACCTGGAAATGCAGGGGCATCAGGTCGATGTTGCCTACGATGGCACGGCGGCGATGACGCGCCTGTCGGCACAGACCTACGATGTGCTGGTGCTCGATCTGGGTTTGCCGCGCGCCGACGGCCAGCATGTACTGCATCATCTGCGTCATGTACTGGGCCTGGCAACACCGGTGCTGGTGCTGACCGCGCGTGATGCACTGGCAAGCAAGCTGGAAACCCTGGCCGCCGGTGCCGATGATTACCTGAGCAAACCCTTCTCGCTGGCCGAGGTGGCCATGCGCGTGGCGGTGCTGCACCGCCGTGCCAGCGGCGCCGTGGTGGCCGATGTGGTGCGCGCCGGCGCGCTGCGCATGGACCGGCGCACGCGCGCCGTCAGCGTGGGTGAAACCCCGGTGCACCTGATGCCGCGCAGCATGCAGATCCTCGAAGCGCTGCTGCGCGATCCCGGCCGCGTGGTGTCGCGCCAGGCGCTGGAAGACCTGCTCTGGCCCGACGACGCGCCGGGCGCGGATGCACTGCGCAGCCAGATTCACCTGCTGCGCAAGGCCCTGACGCAGGCCGGCTACGATGGCCTGGAAACCGTGCATGGCGTGGGTTACCGCCTGATCTGCTGATGCGACTGATCCCGTCCCGCCTCAATCTCAAGCAGCGCGTGATCCTCGCGCTGACCGCGCTGGTCGCCCTGTTTGTAATCATGCAGGGCAGCCTGGCCTATCTGTCCATGGTCGAACAGGAGGATGAGCTGGTCGATGAACTGGTGCTGGCGGAAGCGCGTCGCCTCGCCACTCGCGTCGGCCATGACGAGTTCACGGGCGTGCAGGCGACCGCGCTGCTCACGCTGAGTCCGCACTTTTCCGGCTGGCTGGCGGGCAATGACGGCAAGGTGTCGCCGGGCCCATTGCCCGTCGCGCTGCGTGGCCTGCCGGTCGGACCGCACCTGATCAAGGACAGCGATGCCGAGTTGCACGCCTATGTGATGCCCACCGCCGACGGCCTGCTGTACGTGCAGTACAACGCCGAACAGCACGAGGAGAAGGTGCGTCAGTTCGGCTTCTACCTGATCGGCCTGGGCGCGCTCTGCATTGTGCTGGCGGCACTGATGGCGCGGCAGATCGCCAGCATCGTGGTGGCACCGCTGGAGCGGCTGGCGCGCCTGCTTGGCGAGTGGGCGCCGGGCACCATGCCGGCCGACGAGCGCGACGAGGAAGCGCGCCTGCTGACCGCCTTCCGCCGCGTGCAGGAGCGTTTCGAGGAGGGCATTGCGCATGAGCGCGAATTCGTCGCCAATGCGCGCCACGAGATACGCACCCCGCTGACCGCCCTGCGCACCGATCTGGAGATGCTGGCCCTGAATGCCGGCGCAGAGCTGCAGCAGCGCCTGCAGCGCGCGATCACCAGCGTGGACGAGATTGCCGGCGCGCTGGATCTGGCCCACACCCTGGCGCAGCAGCGTGCGCAGAATGCCGAGCCGGTTGATCTCGGCCTTTGCATTGATGCCGCATGGGCCAGCCTGGCCGGGGTTGCCGGCACGGAAGGGCTGGGCTTCAGCAACCGGGTCGCTCCCGGCGTGAGTGTCGTGGCCGACCGCCACGCCCTGCTGACCATTCTGCGCAACCTGATCCGCAATGCCGCCGAGCATGCGGCGGCCACGAATTGCACGGTGACGCATACGGCACGCGGCATCGAGGTTGCGGATGACGGCGTGGGCATCGCGGCCGCAGACCTGCCGCTGGTGTTCGACCGCTATCACCGTGGTCGCCGCGTCGATGCGCCGGATCAGGCGCTGCATGGCGAACGTGGTCTGGGGCTGGCCATCGCGCGCCAGATCGCCGACCTGAATGGCTGGCAGCTGACGGTCGAGTCATCCGCCGGCCGCGGTACCTGCTTCATCCTCGGCCTCAATTCGGCCTAGGTCGAATTGTGCTTGTGTCATCCGTGCTTCGACAGGCTCAGCACGAACGGTAGGGGCACTGGCCGTTCGCTGGGCGTGAGGATGTGCAAGGCGTTGGTGGGCGTGCTTCGACAGGCTCAGCATGAACGGTAAGGGGCGCTGGGCGTTGGCTCTGGGTGCGAGGGTGAGCAGGGTGTTTGCGAGCGTGCTGCGACAGGCTCAGCACGAACAGTAGGGGCACTGGCCGTTCGCCCTGAGCTTGTCGAAGGGCAAGTGCCGCCTTTGATCCGCTTTCACGAAACTTCAACGCCGCTTCGACGCGGCTTCAACAGACGGCTCCCTAGACTGCATGGCTTCTCCCTGAGGCCGTGCCATGCCGCTATCTACTCCCTTCTACCGCATCCACCTGCTGCTGGTGCCGGGCGCGCTTGCGCTGGCGGGCTGGCTGGCGCAGCACAGCGGCCTTGACCAGGCTCTGACCGCGCTCTTCTACGATGCCGCGCAGGCGCGCTTCCCCGCGCATGAATCGCCGCTGCTCGAGCTGTTCGGTCATCGTCTGGCCAAGGATGCGGTGACCTTCGTCTGGCTCGGCCTGCTTGCAGCCGTGCTCAGCACCTACGCCTGGCCGCAGTGGCGGCCGGCCCTGACTGCGCGTCGTAGCTCGCTGTGGGCGGCGGTCAGCGGCATGGCGCTGGGACCGATGATCGTGGTCGGCCTCAAGGGCCTGAATTCGCACCACTGTCCCTGGAGCCTGGCCGACTATGGCGGCGCTGCCGAATTCAGCAACAACTGGTTTGTCGCTGCCAGCGAAGCCGGCCACTGCTTCCCCGGCGGCCATGCCGCCAGCGGCTTCTGCCTGGTGGCCCTGTATTTCATGGCGCATGCGCTGGACAAGCCGGACCTTGCACGCCGGATGCTGTGGCTCACCCTGCTGACCGGGCTTGTCTTCAGCACCATCCGCATGGCCCAGGGCGCGCACTTCCTCAGTCACAACCTGTGGGCTGCCGCAATCTGCTGGTTCATCGCTGCGCTGACCGCCTGGATTGCAGGCAGCCAGCGCCGTCAGCCGTTCAACCTCCCGCGTCTGGTGAAGCCATGAACAATCCGAGCACACAAACACTTGCCGCGCCGCTGCGTCTTCTGGTGCAGGACTGGCGTGCGCGTTTCGAACGCTTCACGCTGCACAGTGAAACCCTGCTCCTCGCCTGTGTCGTCTTCCTGCTGCTGGCGGCCAACGGGCCGTTCTGGTCGGCCCTGCTGGGTGACCGCTCCCTTGCCGAACTGCCGACCTGGCGTCTGGCCGTGGGCAGCTTCGTGGCGCTCACCGCACTGCACTACCTTGTGCTCGGCCTGTTCGCCACGCGCCGCCTGATCCGGCCGCTGCTCAGCGTGCTGGTGTTTGTCAGCGTGCTGGTCGGCTACTACATGAATCATTACGGCGTTGTCATCGATCCGCCCATGGTGCGCAATGTCCTGCAGACGGACTGGCGCGAGGCCAGCGAGCTGCTTACCCCTGATCTGTTTCTGCATGTCCTGCTGGCATTGCTGCCGGTGGCGGCCATCTGGCGGGTGCGCCTGCGTGTGCGTTCGCCGCGTGTCGCGCTGGCACGCCGCGCCGCCAGCCTCGGCGCGGCCCTGCTGATCGGCGTTGTTGCGCTGCTGGCCTGCTTCCAGGATTTCGGCTCGGCCATGCGTGAACACAAGGCTATGCGCTACCAGCTCACGCCGGGCAATGTGCTGTGGTCGGGTGGCCGCATTCTGGCCGGCCATGCCCGCAATGCGAACGTGCCGCGCGATCCGCCCGAAGCCGCGCATCGCGTGTTGCTGACCGCAGCGCGCAAGCCCACGCTGCTGGTGATGGTGGTCGGTGAAACCGCGCGCGCGGCCAATTTCGGCCTCAACGGCTATGCGCGCATGAATACGCCCGAGCTGGCTGCGCTCGATGTGATCAATTTCCCGAACGTGACTTCCTGCGGTACCTCGACCGAAGTCTCGGTGCCCTGCATGTTCTCGCCCTTCGGCCGTGCCGACTACGATGAGGACCGCATCCGCAACCACGAGTCGCTGCTGCATCTGGTTGACCGCGCCGGTCTCCGGGTGAGCTGGCTGGACAACCAGAGCGGTTGCAAGGGCGTGTGCAGCGGGCTGGATGTGGTGGATCTGGGCGGTGTGCAGGTGGCCGGCCTGTGCGAGGGCGGTCACTGCATGGACGAGATTCTCGTGCATGCGCTGCGCGACAAGGTGGCCGCAGGGCAGGGCGACCGCATGATCGTCATGCACCAGCTCGGCAATCACGGGCCGGCGTATTTCCGCCGCTATCCCCAGGCTTTTGAAAAGTATGCGCCGGCCTGCGCCAACAACGACCTCGGCAGCTGTTCGCAGCAGGAGATCGTGAATGCCTATGACAACGCCATCGCCTACACCGATCATGTGCTGGGGCAGACCATTGCCTATCTGAAGACCCTGCAGGATCGCTACGACGTGGCCATGATCTATGTGTCGGACCACGGCGAGTCGCTTGGCGAGCACGGGCTCTACCTGCACGGCGTGCCGTATGCGATTGCGCCGAAGGAACAGACTTCGGTGCCCATGGTGTGGTGGCTGCCGCAGGAGACCGCCCGCAACCTGAATGTGGATCTGGCCTGCCTGCGCACGCAGTCGCAGCAGGCGGCCAGCCACGACAACCTGTTCTCCTCGGTGCTGGGCCTGCTCAGCATCGACACGCCGCGCTACAGGAAGGAACGCGACCTGTTTGCCGCATGCCGCCCAGATGCCCGGCACCTGGTACGGGGGGCTGCGCCGGCGCCGGTTTGAGTCCCTTGCGGCCATGCTCCCGTTATACTGGGGGCCATGCCCAATGCCCCTGTCATTCCTCCCGTGATCCTGGTGACCGGCGCCGCGCGTCGCGTTGGTGCCGAGATCGCGCGCACCCTGCACAAGGCCGGCGCGCGCCTGATGCTGCACTACCGCCACTCGGCGGCCGAAGTGGCGGCATTGGCCGAGGCGCTGAACGCGACACGCCCCGATTCGGCGGCGATTGCCCAGGCCGAGCTCAATGATGTGGCGGCGCTGGACAGGCTGGTTGCGCACACCATCGAGGTGTATCAGCGCCTGGATGGCCTGGTGAACAACGCCTCTTCCTTTTTTCCCACCCCCGTCGGCCGCATCGACGAGGCCGACTGGGACAATCTGGTCGGCAGCAACTTCAAGGGCCCGCTGTTCCTGTCGCAGGCGGCCGCACCCCACCTGCACCTGAGCCGCGGCAGCATCGTCAATATCACCGACATCCATGCCGAGCGGCCCCTGAAAAACTACCCGCTTTACTGTGCCGCCAAGGCTGGCTTGTTAGGGCTTACTCGCGCCCTGGCGCTTGAGCTTGGGCCTGAGGTCAGGGTGAACGCGGTGGCTCCCGGCCCGGTAGCCTGGCCCGAGGGCGAGAGTTTCTCGCTGGCCGAGAAGGACGCGGTGATCGCCCATACCCTGCTCAAGCGGAGCGGAAGCCCTGCGGACATCGCCGGCGCGGTAAAATTCCTGCTTCTGGACGCCCCCTACGTGACCGGCCAGGTCCTGAACGTGGATGGGGGGCGTACCGCACATCTGTAGTCGGGCGCCGCCCTTCGACAGGCTCAGGGCGAACGGATCGGCGACGACCGTGCGTGGTGAGCGTGACTGCAGGACATCCCCGCCGGGATCGAACCATGAACGGAACAGCTTCGCATGAGTACCGCCGCACCCCTGACCGCAACGGTCAGCGCTGACACCACTGCCGCGCAGGACGCCGACAGCGGCCTCTCTGCGCGCCAGCGTCTCGAGACCAACAAGCTGGCCAAGCGCCTGCGCCGCGATGTCGGCCAGGCCATCGGCGACTTCAACATGATCAGCGAAGGCGACAAGGTCATGGTCTGCCTGTCGGGCGGCAAGGATTCCTACGCCATGCTCGACATCCTGCTGCACATGCGCGAGCACGCGCCGATCAACTTCGACATCGTTGCCGTCAATCTCGACCAGAAGCAGCCGGGCTTCCCGGCGGATGTGCTGCCCAACTACCTGAAGGGCATCGGTGTTCCGTATCACATCGAAACGCAGGACACCTATTCCATCGTCAAGCGCGTGGTGCCGGAAGGCAAGACCACCTGCGGCCTGTGCTCGCGCTTGCGCCGCGGCATTCTCTACCGCGTTGCCGACGAGCTGGGCGCAACCAGGATCGCGCTCGGCCACCATCGCGACGACATCCTGCAGACCCTGTTCCTCAACATGTTCTTCGGCTCCAAGATCAAGGCCATGCCGCCCAAGCTGGTCTCGGATGACGGCCGGCACGTGGTGATCCGCCCGCTCGCCTATTGCCGCGAGGACGACCTAGAGGCCTGGGCCGAACACAAGCAATTCCCCATCATTCCCTGCAACCTGTGCGGCAGCCAGGAAAACCTGCAGCGCCAGAACATCAAGGCCATGCTGGTCGATTGGGAGAAGAAGTTCCCCGGCCGCATCAAGAACCTGTTCCGTTCGCTCGGCAACATCGTGCCTTCGCACCTGATGGATCACGACCTCTACGACTTCAAGAACCTTGAAGCCACCGGCGTGCCCGATCCGGAAGGCGATACCGCCTTCGACGCGCCGGAATTCCCCAAGGAACCGACTGCGGTCGAATGGCTCTGAGCAAGATATGAGCGACAAACCCGATACCCTGCGCACCATCGTCATTGCCGGCTACGCCCTGCAGGCAGCCGGCTTCATCACCGGCGGCCTGGGCAACCTGGTCGCCGTGGTCCTGGCCTACGTGAAGCGTGACGATGCCCGCGGCACGCAGTACGAAGAGCATTTGCGCTGGCAGATCAATACCTTCTGGGGGGCGCTGGCTGGCGCCATCCTGGGCTGGGTGACCGCGATCATCCTGATCGGCTTTGCCATCTTCTTTGCCACCACCATCTGGCTGATCTACCGCATCATCAAGGGCTGGCTGGCGTTGCATGAAGGCAAGCCCGTTTACCCGATCACTTCCCGTTCCTGATGCAAGCCCACCGACTCCCCATGCGCGCCGGCCGTGGCTGGCTTTTCAGCGCCTTTGCGCTCTATCGCAAGAACCCGCCGCTGATGCTGAGCGCCTCCATGGCCTACTGGCTGGTCGGCCTGGTGCTGGCGCTGCTCGGGCCGTTGGTGCTGCTGCTGCCCATCATCCAGCCGACGCTGATGGTGGTGCTGGCCAACGTGTACACGGTGGTGTGGCGCGGCATTCAGCCGCAGCAGTCGGATCTGCTGCACAGCGTTGTTGCGCGCCGCCCGGCTCTGATCCGTCTCGGCCTGCTCCAGTTCGCCGTGTCCGTGACCTTTGCCCTGGTCTCGATGCTGATCGAATGGCTGATCGATGCGCCGACCAACATGGCGGAACTGACCGTGCAGGACGTGCTGCTCAACCTGCTGCCCCTGCTCGTGATCATGGTGCCGGTGTTCATGGCCTTCTGCTTTGCGCCGGTGCTGACTGCCTGGCATGACATGCCGCCGGGCAAGGCCATGTTCTTCAGCTTCGTGGCGACCTGGCGCAACCTCGGCGCCTTCTTCATGCATTTCCTCAACTGTCTGATCGTCGTCATGGCGGCCGGCTTCGTGCGCGTGGCCTTCTCCAGCGTGCTGCCGGGCATGGGCGATGCCGTGGGCTACCTGTTGCAGCTCGTCATGCTGCTGGTTTTCGTGCCCACCATGATGGCCTCCATCTACATTGCCTACCGCGAGATTTTCGAGACCACCCCGGCGCCTGAAGCCGTGACCGCAGGAGAGGACGCATGAGCGATCCGATCGGCGTCTTCGGCGGCACCTTCGACCCGGTGCACTACGGCCATCTGCGCCTGGCCGAGGAAGCCTGCGAAAAACTCGGCCTGGCCGGCGTGATCTGGAGCCCGGCCGGACTGACGCGTCACCGCAGCCAGCCGCAGACCGAGGCGCGCCATCGTGTCGCCATGGTCGAGCTGGCGATTGCCGGCAACGACGATTTCCGCATCGACAAGTTCGAAGCCGAGTCGGGCGAACCCAGCTATACCGTCAACCTGCTCGAACACCTGCGCGCCGAATACGAGGACACGCCGCTGGTGCTGCTGCTCGGCGCCGACGCCTTTCTCGGCCTGCCGACCTGGCACCGCTGGGAGGAGCTGTTCGAGCTTGCGCACATCGCCATCTTCACCCGCCCCGGCCATGAACTCAGCATCGACGCCATGTCGCCGCTGCTGGGCAAGCAGTTCGCCAAGCGTGCCGCCGTTGATCCGGCCCGCCTCGGCGCGGATGTGGACGACAAGGATGCCGGCGTGATCCTGCCTTCCCTGCTCACCCCACTGGACATTTCGGCGACGGCAATCCGCGCGCAGCTCGCCCACGGCGGCAGCCCGCGCTACCTTTTGCCCGAGTCCGTTCTGGACTATATTCAGACTCACAACCTTTACCGCTGACACTTATCCCGCATGGACGTAAAGAAGCTCCAGAAGATCGCCGTAGAAGCCCTTGAAGACATCAAGGGGCGCGACATCGAAGTCATCAACACCACCAAGCTCACCGCCATGTTCGACAGCATCATCGTGGCCAGCGGCGACTCCACCCGTCAGGTCAAGTCGCTCGCGCGCAGCGTGCACGACAAGGTCAAGGCTGCTGGCGGTGATGTCATCAGCATGGAAGGCGAGGATACCGGCGAGTGGGTGCTGGTCGACCTCGGCAGCATCGTCGTGCATGTGATGCAGCCGGCCGTGCGCGCCTACTACAACCTCGAAGAGCTCTGGCAGGCCAAGCCTTCGGCGCGCAAGAGCAAGGCCTCTGCTGACGAGGACGCCGACTGATTCGCGTCAGGACGGGCCGACAACATGCTCAAACCCGTCCTGGCTGAGCTTGTCGAAGCCGCAATATCCCTTGTGTTCGCAAACCGAAGACTTTCAGGCTTGCTTTTCGTGCGGCTTCGACAAGCTCAGCCCGAGCGGTTCCTGGTTCACTGAGCATTTTTTCAGGCCATGAAACTGATCATTCTTGCCGTCGGTACCCGCATGCCTGGCTGGGTTGAGGAGGCGTACTCCGACTTTGCCAAGCGCATGCCGCGCGAATGCCCGATCGAGCTGCGCGAGATCAAGGCGGAACCCCGCACCACCGGCAAGACCGTCGAGGCCATGATGGCGGCGGAGGCGGCGCGCATCCGTGCCGCGCTGCCGCCGCGTTGCCGGCGCGTCATCCTGGATGAACGCGGCACCGAGGCGACCACGAAGCTGTGGGCGCAGAAGCTCGGCGAATGGATGGGCGGCGGCGAGGATGTGGTCTTCATCATCGGCGGGCCCGATGGTCTCGATCCCGAACTCAGGGCCGAGGCCGACGAACGCTACCGCATCTCCGGCCTGACCCTGCCGCATGCCATGGTGCGGGTGCTGCTGGCCGAGGCGCTGTATCGGGCGCATAGCCTGCACAAGGGGCACCCCTACCACCGGGAATAGGAAACGCCGAATAGCCTGCGGCGCTTCAGCGTTTCCGGATGAACTGGTATGCTTTGGCCCATCCCAAAAGCCAGAACACATCGTGGAATCCCGCATCTACCTCGCCTCCCGCAGCCCGCGCCGCCGTGAACTGCTGACGCAGATCGGGGTGCCTTTCAGCCTGCTGCTGTTCCGCGCCGAGCCGCGCCTTGACGACCAGGTAGACGAAACGCCGCTGCCCGACGAGGTCGTGGACGGCTACGTACTGCGCGTGGCGCGTGCCAAGGCGGAGTTCGGTACGCGGCTGCTGCAGTCGCGCCACCTGCGTCCGGCGCCGGTGCTGGCGGCCGACACCACGGTCGAGCTGGATGGCGTCATCTACGGCAAGCCGGCCGATGCGACCGAGGCCACCACGATGCTGAAGGCCCTTTCCGGCCGTACCCATCGCGTGCTGACTGCCGTCGTTATCGCCTGGCAGGACAAAATACGGTACCGCCTCAATATCAACGAGGTGCGCTTTCGCGACCTGTCCGACGCCGAGATTCGTCGTTATGTGCAGAGCGGCGAGCCCATGGACAAGGCCGGTGCCTACGGTATCCAGGGCACCGCGGCGATGTTTGTGGCCGAGATGCGCGGCGAACATTCCGGCATCGTCGGCCTGCCTTTGTGCGAGACTACGCTGCTGCTCCGGGAGATTGGCTACCCGATCTGAGAGTTGGTTCACGATAGGGCGCGCAGGCTGTCGTGTCTTGTGGTGAAAAATCTTTCGAGGTTCTGAAATGGATGACTATCTGATCAACATCACCCCGATGGAAACGCGGGTGGCGCTGATGCAGCAGGGCGTGGTGCAGGAACTGCACATCGAGCGCTCTTCAAGTCGCGGCATCGTCGGCAATATCTACATGGGCAAGGTGGTGCGCGTGCTGCCCGGCATGCAGTCCGCCTTCGTCGAGATCGGCCTGGAACGCACGGCCTTCCTGCACGTCGCCGACATCTGGGAAGAGCGTCAGGGCAATTCCGACGCGACGCGCCCGATCGAGCGCATCCTGTCCGAGGGCCAGTCCATCGTCGTGCAGACGCTCAAGGACCCCATCGGCACCAAGGGTGCGCGTCTATCGACCCAGGTCTCGATTGCGGGCCGCCTGCTGGTTTACCTGCCGCGCGAAAAGCATATCGGCATCTCGCAGCGCATCGACGAATCCGAACGCGAGGCGCTGCGCGCCCGCATCCAGGCACTGCTGCCGGAGGGCGAGGAGGGCGGCTACATCGCGCGCACCATGGCCGAGAACGCCAGCGACGAGGAGCTTGCCGCCGACATCGCCTACCTGCGCCGCCTCTGGGCCGAGATCCAGAATCGCGCCAGCACCGCCAAGCCGCCCAGCCTGCTGCACCGCGATCTGACCCTGGCGCAGCGCGTGCTGCGCGATCTGGTCACGCCGGACACCAGCCGCGTGGTGATCGACTCGCGCGAGAACTTCATCAAGCTGTCCGCCTTCGCCAAGGAATACATGCCGCAGGTGCTGGACCGCCTCGAGCACTACACCGGCGAACGTCCGCTGTTCGACATGTACGGCGTCGAGGATGAAATTCAAAAAGCCCTGGCAAGACGCGTCGATCTCAAGAGCGGCGGCTACCTGATCATCGACCAGACCGAGGCGATGACGACCATCGACGTGAATACCGGCGGCTATGTCGGCTCGCGCAACTTCGATGACACCATCTTCAAGACCAATCTCGAAGCCGCACAGACCATTGCGCGCCAGCTGCGCGTGCGCAATCTGGGCGGCATCATCATCATCGACTTCATCGACATGGACAGCGAGGAGCATCGCACCGCCGTGCTGGCCGAGCTCAACAAGGCGCTGGCGCGCGACCACACGCGCATCACCGTGTCCGGCTTTACCCAGCTTGGCCTGGTCGAGATGACCCGCAAGCGCACGCGCGAATCGCTGGCCCACGTGCTGTGCGAAACCTGCCCCACCTGCGGCGGCCGCGGTGAGGTCAAGACCGCCCATACCGTCTGCTACGAAGTCCTGCGCGAACTGCTGCGCGAGTCGCGCCAGTTCTCGGCGCGCGAGTTCCGCATCCTCGCCACCCAGGATGTGATCGACCTCTTCCTCGATGACGAGTCGCAGTCGCTGGCGCAGCTGTCCGCCTTCATCCAGCGGCCGGTCTCGCTGCAGGCGGAAGTCGGTTACACGCAGGAACAGTTCGATATCGTCCTCATGTAAGTTCAATACACGGAGCCCGCCATGGATCAGCAGGATTTCGACAGCCTTTTGCCGCAACTCAGGCTCACGCGGCGTGACTTCATTGCCACCACGCTGGGCGGCGGTTTTGCGCTGGCGGTACAGCCCATCATGGCCCAGACCGTGATCCAGACCGACAGCGAGGGGCTGAGCGCAGGCTTCATGCAGATCCCGGTTGCGGACGGCATGCTCGAGGTCTATCGGGCGGCACCGGCGCAAGGCAGGAAGCTGCCGACCGTGCTGGTGATCTCGGAAATCTTCGGCGTGCATGCCTACATCCAGGATGTGTGCCGCCGCCTCGCCAAGCTCGGCTATCTGGCGCTGGCGCCCAACCTGTTTGCACGCCAGGGTGACCCGGCGAAGTACGGCAGTGCGCCGGAAATCCACGCCAATGTCATTAGCAAGGTGCCGGATGCGCAGGTGAAGGCCGATCTTGATGCGCTCTCGGCATGGGCCGCGCACAACGGCGGCGACGCCGGCCGTCTGGCCATCACCGGCTTCTGCTGGGGCGGGCGCATTACCTGGCTGTACGCCAATCACAATCCTGCGATCAAGGCCGGCGTGGCCTGGTACGGCCGTCTGCGCGGCGATGTCCGCGCCAACACGCCGCGCCATCCCCTCGATCAGGCCGACAATATGCAGGCGCCGGTGCTGGGCCTTTACGGCGGCCAGGACCAGGGCATTCCGAATGCCGATGTCGATGCCATGAATGCCATGCTCAAGGCCGCCGGCGGCAAGTCCTACATCCATGTGTATGCGGATGCGCCGCACGCCTTCCATGCCGATTACCGGCCCAACTATCGCGCCGCCGAAGCACGGGATGGCTGGCAGCGCATGCTGGCCTGGCTCAAGCAGCACGGCGTTTAAAACATGGCCCTTGCGGCTGACGAGATCAATGAAACCTGACTGGAACACGATAGACACCGTCCTGCTGGACATGGACGGTACCCTGCTCGATCTCAACTTCGACAACCACTTCTGGCAGTACCATCTGCCGCGCCGTTATGCCGAGCATCACGGCCGCGACCACGATGAGGTCCGCAGCGAACTGATGCGCCGCTTCAAGGCGCATGAGGGTACGTTGCCCTGGTATTCGGTGGATTTCTGGACCGATGAGCTGGCGCTGGACCTGATGGTGCTCAAGGAGGAAGTGGCGCACCTGATCGACATCCATCCGGGCGTGCCCGAGTTTCTTGCCGCCGCCCGCGCCGGCGGCAAGCGCGTGCTGCTGGTGACGAATGCGCATCACAAGAGCCTGACCCTCAAGATGGCGCGCACCGGGCTTGCCGCACACTTCGACGCCATGATCACTTCGCATGAGCTTGGACTGCCGAAGGAGGATGTGACTTTCTGGGACGCGCTGCGTGAAGTACACCCATTCGACCCGGCGCGCACGCTGCTGGTCGATGACACGATTGCCGTGCTGGATTCGGCGCATCGCTACGGCATTGCCGAGCTGCGCGCGATTGCCCGCCCCGACACGCAGCAGCCGGAACGTGCGCCGACGCGTTATGCGGCACTGAGCAGCTTTCACGATCTTCTGCCGCTCTGAGACTCAGCCCGCGCGGCAAAGCGCACGATACGCATGAACCACAATCTCTACGCCGTTTTCGCGGCGCGCTTTCTGCGCCATCCCGAGCAGCCCTGCCTGATCCTGGCCGACGGCCGCGCCTGGACCTATGCCGATATCGAGCGTGCCAGCGCGAAGATGGCGAACCTGCTGGTCGCACTCGGCCTGCAGGTCGGCGACCGGGTTGCCGCGCAGGTGGACAAGTCGCCGGAGGCGCTGGTGCTCTATCTCGCCAGCCTGCGCGCCGGCATGGTCTTCCTGCCGCTGAATCCCGCCTATCAGGCGCAGGAGATCGAGTACTTCCTCAATGATGCGCAGCCGGGCCTGTTCGTCTGTCGTCCGCAATTCCGCGAAGCGGCCCTGCTGCTGGCCGCGCAGAGCGGCGTGGCGCACACGCTGGTGCTGGATGAAAACGGTCGCGGTTCGCTGATCGATCTGGCGGCGGCGCAGCCGGACGTGTTTGCGACGGTGCACAGCCGCCCGCAGGATCTGGCCGCCATTCTGTACACCTCCGGTACCACCGGGCGCTCCAAGGGCGCCATGCTCACGCACCGCAACCTGCTCAGCAATGCCGAGGCCCTGTGCCGCGAATGGCATTTCAGCGCGGATGACGTGCTGCTGCACATGCTGCCCATCTTCCATATCCACGGCCTCTTCGTCGCCTGCCACTGCACCCTACTGGCCGGCAGCGCCATGCTGTTCGAGCCGCGCTTCGATGCGCAGCGGGCGATCAAGCTGCTGCCGCAGGCGACGGTGTTCATGGGCGTGCCGACTTTCTACACGCGCCTGCTAGCCGAGCCGTCCTTCACGCGCAAGTGCGCGCGCGGCGTGCGTCTCTTCATCTCCGGTTCGGCGCCGCTGCTGGCCGAAACCTTCACCGCCTTTGCCCAGCGCACGGGGCAGTTCATCCTCGAACGCTACGGCATGACCGAGGGCGGCATGTACACCTCCAACCCCTATACCGGCGAACGTCGCTGCGGCAGCGTGGGGCCCGCGCTGCCGGGTGTTGAGGTGCGTGTCGTCGATGCCGCCGGCCAGCCCTGCGCCGCCGGTGTGCCCGGCGACATCCAGGTGCGCGGCGAGAACATCTTTGCCGGCTACTGGCGCATGCCGGAGAAGACGGCCGAGGAGTTCACCGCGGATGGTTTTTTCCGCACCGGCGATATCGGCCATCTGGATGCCGACGGCTATCTCTTCATCAGCGGTCGCGCGCGCGACCTCATCATCAGCGGCGGGCTGAATGTCTATCCCAAGGAAGTCGAGGATGTGCTCGACCGCCTGCCCGGGGTGGCCGAGTCGGCGGTGATCGGCCTGCCGCATGCCGATTTCGGCGAGGCGGTGACGGCGGTGGTCGTGGCGAATCAGACCGCGCGTCTGAGCGAGGCGGACATCATTGCGGCGGTGCGCGATCAGCTGGCAGGCTTCAAGGTGCCCAAGCGCGTCTTTATCGTCAGCGAGCTGCCGCGCAATGCCATGGGCAAGGTGCAGAAGAACCTGCTGCGCAGGCAGTACGCAGCCGCCTAGCGCGCGCGGTCGGCGGCGTCCAGAAAGGCTTCCAGCAGCGGGCCGCAGTCCAGCAGTTGCACGCCGGCCTGGAAGTGGAATTCCGGATGCCATTGCACGCCGCACAGGAAGGTGCGGCCCGTACCCTTGATGGCCTCGACCAGACCGTCGGCGCTGGTGGCCTCGACGCGCAGATCCTTGCCCAGCCGGTTCACCGCCTGGTGATGAATGGAGCTGACTAGCCCGCCTTCGACGCCACCGAACCACTTGCGGAATTCGCCGTCCTCGGCAAAGGTGATGGCATGCGAGTGGCGATCGTAGTCCGGCGTCTCGTGCTTGAGTTCGCTTTCGCGCTGCGTCGGCAAGTCCTGGTAGAGCGTGCCGCCGAGCGCCACATTCATCAGTTGCATGCCGCGGCAGATGCCGAGCACGGGCTTTCTTGCCTCGATGAATTCGTGCAGCAATTCCAGTTCATAGGCGTCGCGCACCGGATCGCCGGCCCAGGCCGGATTCAGGGCCTGCTCGCCATAGGCTTGCGGGCAGACATCGGAGCCGCCCTGCAGGATCAGGCCATCCAGATAGTCGGCATAGTCGCGCAGGCGGATATTGCTGCGCATCAGCTCGCCGTCGCGCACGGCCGAGGGCACCATGAGCAGCATCACGTCGCGTGACATCACCCATTGCGCGACGGATTGTTCCAGTACCTGCAGCGTCTTGGTCTTGATGCCACGCGCATCTGGTTCCGGATGGAAGATGCGCGCCGACAGCGCGATCTTGAGCGGTTTGCGACGACGTCCGATCATGGCTTTTCTCCTCAGTCCTTGCCGCGGAAGGCGTCGATGGCGGCATCGACCACGCCCTTGACGTTGCGGCATTTCGCGTACTGGCGGCGCAGATCGCTGGCGTGATTGCCTTCTGCCAGTATGCGCCGGATTTCATCGAGTGCGGGCCGGCAGCCGAGGCGGCCGGCATGGATCTGCACCTTGTCCAGGGTTTGCAGGATGTCCTCGCGTATCGGCTGGCTCCTGTTGCTGCGCGGATCGACGATCAGGCCGTCAAGACCGAAGCGACAGGCCTGGAAACGGTTGAAGTTGTAGACCAGATAATCGTCCTCGCTCGGCGCCGGGTCCGAGCAGGTGAGCAGGTAGCTGCACAGGGCCTGCAGGTAGCAGGCCAGTGCGGCGGCGCGCTCCACCGTCAGCGGCGTGTCGCAGACGCGCAGTTCGATGGTGCCGAATTCGGGCTTGGGACGGATGTCCCAGTAGAAGTCCTTCATGCTGCTGACCACGCCGGTCGCTTCCATCTTCCTGAAGTAGCCATCCTCGAAGCTGCCCCAGTCGAGCACGAAGGGCGCGCGGCCGCTGAGCGGAAAGGCGAATACGGAGTTCAGGCGCGAGGAATCGAAGAGCGTGTCCTCACCCTGCGAATACGGCGAGGAGGCCGACAGAGCGATGAAGTGCGGCAGGTAGCGGTTGAGCGAGTGCAGCAGGAAGAGCGCGCTGTTGGCCGATTCGCAGCCGATATGCACATGCTGGCCGAAGACCGTGAATTGCTTGGCCAGATAACCATAGAGCTCGGACAGCTGCTGGTAGCGCGGCTTGTCCACGATGGCCTGTTCCGACCAGTGCTGAAAGGCATGCGTGCCGCCACCGGCGAGGCGCACATTCAGCTTGTCGCCGGCGGCGACCAGGGTGTCGCGGCTCTCGCGCAGCTGCGCCAGCAGGCTGTCGTAATCGTTGTGCACATCGGTGGAGATCTCGATCATGCTCTGCGTCATCTCCGGCTTCACATCGCCGGGGAAGGGCTTGCGTTCGAGCAGGTGCAGCAGGTCGTCGGCAGCGCCGGTGAGATCGAGGCTGTGCGGGTCGATGAGCTGGAGTTCGAGTTCCACGCCCATGCTCAGTGGGCTGGATTTGCTGAAGGGCTGCAATGGCATGTCAGTTTCCTTTGCTGGCTTCGCCGCCGATGATGAGGATGCGGCGCAGGATGATGGGGCCGACCAGATCGACGATCAGCAGCAGGCCGCACATCGAGGCCAGGGTGTCGGTGAAGGCGAGGCCGCGCTGCGCGGCGAGTTCAAGCAGCAGGATGCCGAAGCCGGCCATGGGCATCAGGGCGGCACCGCTGAGGGCTCCCTTCTTCAGCGACAGGCCGCTGAGGCGGGCAAAGGCGAGCAGGCTCGCGCCCTTGACGACAAAGCGCACCAGCAGCACCGATGCCGCCAGCAGGGCCCCGGACAACAGCGTGTCGAACTGCAGGCGGCTGCCCAGATGCACGAACAGCACGATGATGAGGACACCGCCGAGCACGCCGAAATTGGGCTGGGCCTGGTGGCGCACATTGCGGTAGTGACGCGCGATCAGGCCGAACAGCAGGGTGGCGAGCACGGGCGAGAAGTGCAGCGAGTGAGTGACCAGGATCAGTCCGGTGACCGCGAGGGCAAAGGCAATCGTGCTCTGCTTCTCGTCGGCATCGGCGAGATCGAGCAGGCGCGGCAGGATCACGCCGAACAGTACGCCCAGGCCGGCGGAGACGAAGAGCACGATGAGGCTGTTCCAGGCCGCATTGAAGATGTCGCCGGCATTCGCCAGCACCCAGTAGCCGACCACGGCATTGAAGACGATGATGGCGATCACGCAGTTGATCGCGGAGTGGTGCAGAGTGCGTTCGGTGATCTGGCCGCTGCTCCTGAGTTCGTTGATCACCGGCAGCAGGGTCAGCGGCGAGGTCGCAGTCGCCAGCGCCGACAGCAGCAGGGCCGGCACCGGCGCCAGCTCGAAGAAGCGGGCAACGCAGAACACCGCCGCAAAGGTGGCAGCCGATTCGACCAGGGCGCTCAGGGTCAGCCAGGGGTTGTGGCGCAGCCAGGCAAAGTTGATGCGATAACCGAGTTCGAACAGCAGCAGGCCGAAGGCAACCTGCGACAGCAGGGTCAGGCTCCACAAATCGTCAACCTGGAACAGCGTCTTGCTGACGTGGGTGATGATGGCGATGGCAATGCCGACGATGCCGTAGCTGGTGATGCGCGGCAGCGAGAGATGACGCTGGCCGAGCTCGCCGAGCAGCCAGGCAACCAGCAGCGTGAAGGGAATGGCGAGATCGCCCCAGATCGGTTGCAGCATGATGTCTCCCTTGTTCTTGATTCGAAGCAGGACACGAGGGCCCTGTTGAACTTTCTTGTGTGCGGCGCGCGGGTCGGCGCCGGCCGGGTGAAAAATTGACCGCGAGTCCGGAAAAAGATTCCGGAAAGTTTTGAAAGGCCTTTTGAATCAGCAGCCTGGCGCTGATCTCAGCTGAAGCTGGAATGCAGCATCTTGAGCGCAATGATGAGTAGATAGACGCCATAGACGCGTTTCAGCTTCGACACTTCGAGACTCGTCGCGACGCGTGCGCCAATCGGCGCAAACAGCATGGTGCAGGACACGATGCCGATCAGGGCGGGCAGGTTGATGTAGCCCACGCTGTACTGCGGCAGCTCGGCGGTGTGCATGCCGCTGCCAAGATAAGTGATTGCGCCGACGATGGCAATCGGCACGCCGATGCCGGACGAGGTGCCGATGGCACGCTTCATCGGCACGTTGTGCCAGACCATGAAGGGGATGGACAGGAAACCGCCGCTGGCAGCAACCAGCGCGCCAACCGCGCCGACGGCAATGCCGAACACGAATTGCACACTGCTGCCCGGCATCTGCCTGCTCGCATGCGGCTTGAAGCCGATGATCATCTGCCCGGCCGCATACAGCACGATGGCGGTGAAGATCAGCACCAGCGGCCGTGTCGGCAACTGTGCGGCAAAGCCGGAGCCGAACGCGGCACCGATCACCAGCCCGGGTGCCATGATGCGCACGATGGCCCAGTCGATGTTGCCCAGCTTGTGATGCTCGCGCATCGAGGTGATGGAGGTGAAGATGACGCTGGTCGCCGCCGTGCCGAGGGCGAGGTGCATCAGGTGCGCATGCGGAAAGTCCTGTGCCGCGAACACGATGTAGAGCAGCGGCACGATGGCAAGACCGCCGCCGACGCCGAACATGCCGGCGAGAAAGCCGGCCAGTGCACCGATGGCCGGGTAGGCCAGCCACCACAGAGAGAATTCCATGTCTTGATCCCGTTACGGCCTGCCCCGAGTGTAGCGGGACTTCAGGCCTTTGCGCCGATCAGCTTTTCACAGATGAAATTCCACTCGGCCGGATCGACCGGCGTGATCGAGAGGCGGTTGCCTTTCTGCAGCGTGCGCATATTGGCCAGCTGCGGATGCGCACGCAGTTCGTCGAGATGGATCAGGCGCGTCTTCTTCACGATCTGCACATCCACATTCATCCAGCGCGGATTTTCCGGCGTGGACTTCGGATCGTAGTACTCGCTCTCGGGGTCGAACTGCAGACGGTCCGGATAGGCCTTCTTGGCCACGCGCGCGATGCCGGCAATGCCGGGCTCCGGGCATGACGAGTGATAGAAGAACACGCCGTCGCCGACGCTCATCTGGTCACGCATGAAATTACGCGCCTGGTAGTTGCGCACGCCCCACCAGTCTACGGTCTGGTCCGGCATCTTGAGGACATCGTCGATGCCAACGACGGAAGGTTCGGACTTCATCAGCCAGTAACGCATCTTGCAATCTGCTCCGTACAAAAAGGAAACGCGGAGCCCATGATAATTCATGAACTCCGCGTCGGTTTCACTGCGGCTGCTGCATTGGATTCCCCCGCACGTGCCGCTAGGCCGGCATCCTGAACCTGAAGTTCAGAGTGGTTGCCTTCCGGCCGCATCAGGTGCACCCGACAAGGGGTGCTCACAACAGCAGCTTTAAAGGTCGGCAACCGGACGCCATGCGTATTGGCTCAAGGAATATATGGCCTTGGCGAACACAGCAGGGGAAACTCTGGGAGATGCGCAGGGAGGCGGGACTGTTTTTTGTGCCGCTGGGGACTTCGAAAGCTCAGCTGCCTGCGGCCAGTACTGCATCAATGCGCGTCTCGATGGATTCGATTTTACGCGCAAACGCATCGGAATCAAGCGCGCTTGTCGATCGGGTCGATGCATCCTGACTATCATCGCTCCGGCTCAGCAGTTCGTGTGCCAGATTCAGCGCCACCATGGCGATCAGGCGCTCGCCGCTGAACTTGCCCTTGGCCGCCACTTCGCCGAGGCGGGCGTTGAGGAAGGTGGCGGCGTCCTGCAGGGCCTGCTGTTCGCCCGGGGGGCAGGCGACCTTGTAGTCCTTGCCCAGCAGTTGTATGTCCAGGGTGTGGGTGCTCATTCTTCAGGCAGTCTTTCCATCAATGCCTCAAGCCGGGCACGCGATGCATCTATGGTGTTGGTCAGCGTCTGGTTCACTCCCTCAAGCGCGGAGAGCTGTGTGCGCAGGGCGCGGTTCTCCTCGCGCAGGCGTTCGCACAGCGCGAGTACGCTGTCGATCTTGTTTTCGAGTGAGTCCAGTGGGGTATTCATTGGGGGCAAGTGTCATTTAAATACCCTTTCCGGTCAAGAGACAAGCGCCAACTTTGAAGGTTGTTTGACGCATTGTGTGGGGAAGCCGGCACCACGCGTATAATCCGCCCGTCCTTGCCGCCTTATGGGCGCAGGAACAGGTTCGCGGTGCCTGCCAGAGCGAAAGCTCGAGCGGGTGAAACGGGAAGCCGGTGCTCCTTCGGGAAATTCCGGCGCTGCCCCCGCAACGGTAAGCAGGTGTGGATGCGCCATCAGGCCACTGGAGAGCTGTCTCCGGGAAGGCGGCGGATCAAGCCCTGCAAGCCCGGAGACCGGCCACGAATCCTGGAAAACCGACAGCCCGCCCCGGCGGTGCCTCGGCTTTCACGAGCGGAACCGCGCGGGGTGCGCCGGTCGAGTCCGGTCCCTGCTGCCTGTGCGCAGCCGTGGCCGGGTATCGCCCATTCCCTGTGCGTTTCCAGAGAGAAATGCCGGCCTGCGGGGACGCTTGCCGGATACAGGGAGTCAACATGAAAAACCATCCGACCCAGATGACGGCGCTCGCCGTCATGCTCGCCGCCGCCTTTCCGGCCGTGGCACAAAACGCTGTCACCCCACCTGCCACGCCGACCCTTGCCCCGGTCATCGTCAGCGCCAACGGCACCCCGACCCGGGATTCCGACGCCACCTATGCCAGCGAAGTCCATGATCGCGCCGCGATCGACGCCTCCGGTGCCGTGTCCCTCTACGACTATCTGGCCAAGCACACGACACTGAATGTGTTGTCGGGCGGCAACCAGAATGCGCCGCTCACCGATATGCGCGGCTATGGCCTGGAAACCGGCTACCAGAACATGGTGATCGTGGTGGATGGTTATCGGCTCAACAATATCGACCAGACCAGCGCCTATCTCGGCGGCATTGCCCTCGATTCGGTGGAGCGCATTGAAGTCAGCAAGGGCAGCGGCTCCGTCCTGTTCGGCGACGGCGCCATGTCCGGTGTGCTGAATATCCGTACGCGCAACCGTACCGGCGCAAGCTTCTCCGCCATGACCGGCAGCCGCGGCGCCCAGGCGCTGAATGTGAGCGCAGGTTATGCGCACGAGCTGTTCGATGTGTCGCTGGACGCAAGCAACACCCGCCAGGCCAGCCTGAGTGCGGTGGATACAAAGGGTGTCAACGACGGGAGCAACAACCGCTCCGAACGCGCCAACCTGACCCTGAAGCCCATGAGCGGACTCAAGCTGCTGCTGGGCGCCAGCGAGGCACGCGTGGATACCCGCTATCCGGCCGCGCTGACGCCGAGCCAGTTCAATACCGCGCCCGGCGCCAGCTGGGGCAAGACCTACAACCATCAGGTCTATGACAGCAGCCAGTGGCGCGCCGGCCTGGAATACGAGTTTGTGCCCGGCTGGACCGCGCGCTACATGCACAATGAGGAAGACAAGCGCTCCAGGTTCATCGCGCCTTCGCTCTACAGCTACGATTACAACCACAGCAGCGACGACGTGAGCCTGGCCTATCGCTCCGCCAGCTTCGATCTCACGGCCGGCTTGCAGCGTTTCAACGGCAAGCGCACCGCCAGCAACAATGTCACCAGCAAGGACAGTGACGCGGCCTATGTGCAGGGCAATCTGCGCCTCGGCGCCTGGGCCTTCTCGGCCGGCCTGCGCCAGGACCGCGTCAAATATGTCTACATGCCCACCACCGGCGCCAGCAATCGTGGCGCACATAATCTGAGCGCCCGCGATCTGGGTGCCAACTACCGCTTCAACGAGCAGTTGAGCGCATTCGTGAACTACAACCAGGCTTATCAGGCACCGGATATCGACCGCTTCTTCGATTTTGGCGGCAGCTTCAACGGCCTGATCGATCCGGCCAAGGTCAAGACGGTGACCGCGGGCGTCAATCACGACCTGCCCAACAATCGCCTGCGCGTGGCCGTGTTCCGCAGCAATCTGGACAACGAGATCTACTACAACCCGGTCTCCGGTGCGAACACCAACCTCAAGAAGTCGCACAAGTACGGCCTGGAGCTGAGCGAGCGCTGGCAGGCCAGCGACAGCCTGGCCCTGTCGGCGAAGTACACGTTCACCAAGGCCGTCATCGATACGCAAAGCGCAAGCGGCACCAGCTACAACGGCAAGGAAGTGCCGGGTGTGCCGCGCAATACCGTGGTCCTCGGCATCGACTACAAGCCCTGGGCCGGCGGTGCGCTGAACGTGGCACATACCTGGCGTGATTCGGCCTATGCCATCAGCAACTTTGCCAATGACGATTCGCTGCATCGCCAGTCCATCTACAGTTCGACCAGCCTGGCCTTCCGCCAGCGCTGGAAGAATATCGAGGGCTTTGTGGGTATCGACAACCTGTTTGATCGGCAGAATGGTCAATGGGTTTATGCCAACTACACCACCGAGCCGGTCAATGTGTACCCGGTCGACTTCCGCCGCACCGCACGGGTCGGCATCAAGGTCGATCTGTTTTAAGCTGAGCGCATGACCCATCGCCGCCACCTTGCCGTCCTACTGGTCCTGTTGCTGTGTGCCGCAGCCGGCCTGATGACGGCATTGGTGATGGGCAGCCTGCCGGTGCGTCCTGCCGATGTCTGGGCCGCGCTCACCGGCGGCAGCGGGGCGATGGCTGATGTGGTGTTGCAATTGCGCCTGCCGCGCGCCCTTGGCGCCTTTGCCTGCGGCGGTCTGCTCGCTCTGGCCGGCGCGCTGATGCAGGTGCTGCTGCGCAATCCGCTTGGTGATCCTTATGTACTTGGCATCAGCGGCGGGGCATCGGTCGGTGCGCTGTGCGCGCTGCTGTTCGGCTTGACCGCCCTGTGGATCAATCTCGCCGCTTTCTGCGGCGCCTTTCTTGTGCTGCTCTTGGTCTTCGGCCTTGCCCACGGCGAGGGCAGCTGGGTGCAATCGCGCCTGCTGCTGACCGGCGTCATCGTGTCCGCCGGTTGCGGCGCGGCGGTGTCGCTGATTCTCTCCATCGCCCCCGACCAGTCGCTGCACGGCATGCTGTTCTGGATCATGGGCGACGCCGCCTATATCACTCAGCCTTTGCCGGCCCTGCTGGTGTTGCTGGCCGGCGTCCTGCTCGTGCTGCCGCTGGCGCGCGACCTCAATGTGCTGGTGCGCGGCGACACGCAGGCCGCGGCGCTGGGCGTCTCCGTCAATGCGCTGCGCTGGTTTACCTATTTCCTGGCCGCCCTGCTGACCTCGGTGGCGGTGGCAACCGCGGGCAGCATCGGCTTCATCGGCCTCGTGGTGCCGCACCTGATGCGTCTCGTGCTCGGCAATGATCAGCGCCTGCTGCTGCCCGCCAGCGCGCTGGGCGGGGGCACCCTGCTGGTGCTTGCCGATACCCTGGCGCGCACTGTGATCGCGCCGCAGCAGTTGCCGGTGGGCGTGCTGACGGCCCTGATCGGTGTGCCGCTGTTTCTCTATCTGCTGGCACGACAGGGGCGCTCGGCATGATCGAGGTGCGCAGCCTGGATGTGAGCATCGGCGGCCATCAGGTTTGCCGCGGCCTCGACTTTGCCGTGCCGGCGGGCAAGTCGCTGGCCATCCTCGGCCGCAATGGTGCCGGCAAGAGCACGCTGCTCGCCACGCTGGCCGGTTTGCGCGCAGCGGATGGCGGCCAGGTGCGCGTGGCGGGCAAGGCGCTGCATGAACACACGCCGCGCGAGCTCGCCCGTCTGCGCGGCTACTGTGCGCAACAGCAGCATGATGCCTTTGCCGCGACCGTCCTCGACACCGCCCTGGTCGGTCGTCATCCGCATCTGGATCGCTGGGGCTGGGAGTCGGCCAGTGATACGGCCATGGCCATCGAGGCGCTGCAACGCACGGGGCTGGCCGGCTTCGAGACGCGCCAGGTCCAGACGCTCTCGGGTGGCGAGCGCCAGCGCCTGGCCGTGGCGACCCTGCTCACGCAGGGGGCGCAGTTGCTGATGCTGGACGAGCCGCTCAGTCATCTCGACCTCAATCACGGCATGGCCCTGCTGGCCCTGCTGCAAGGCGAGGCCGCGCTGGGCAGAACGGTGCTGGCCGTCATGCACGAGCCCAATTTCGCCTACCGGCATTTCGATTACACCCTGATGCTGTTCGGTGACGGGCAATGGGCTTGCGGCGCTTCTGCCGAGGTCATTGATGCCCTCAGCCTGCAGCGTCTCTACGGCCATCCCCTGCGCACTTTGCAGGACAATGACAAACCTTGGTTCATCCCGGAGTAATTCAGTGAGCGATACTGGCAACACAGAAAAACAGGCCCGTCACGCCGCCCGCATGGCGCGCAAGAAGGCCATCATCGACAAGCACATTGCCGAGGCCGATATCGAGCGCGGTGTTTTCGTCATTCATACAGGCAACGGCAAGGGCAAGTCGTCCTCGGCCTTCGGCGTGGTCGCCCGGGCGCTCGGCCACGGCCAGAAAGTCGCCGTGGTGCAGTTCATCAAGGGCCGTTCCGATACCGGCGAGGAAGCCTTCTTCCGCAGCCAGCCGCATGTGCAGTGGCACGTTGGCGGCGAAGGCTTCACCTGGGATACGCAGGACGATGCGCGTGATGCCAGGGCCGCGCGTGCCGCGTGGGAGATTGCCCGCGCGCATCTGCGCAACCCGGACATCGATCTTGTCGTGCTCGACGAATTCACCTACGCTCTCAACTACAAGTGGCTGAGTGTCGAGGAAGTGGTCGATGCGATCGAATCGCGGCCGGCCATGCAGCACCTCATCATCACCGGCCGCGCCGCTGCTGATGCACTGGTCGAGATCGCCGATACCGTCACCGATATGACCCTGGTCAAGCATGCCTACAACGAAGGCGTTAAGGCGATGCCGGGGCTGGAGTGGTGAGAGGTTTTTTCTCTTTCCCTGGATGGCGGGTGCTGTAGGTGCCCTAATCCACTCTTTGTCTAAACCGGCAAGGTTTGCGTCGGGAGTTCGTCCCGACAGCCGAGGTACTTTCTTTTGCTTCGCCAAAAGAAAGTACCCAAAGAAAAGGCGACCCCCTGTCTCGCCGGCTGCGCCGGTGCCTTCGCTCCAGTCAATTGGATCGGCCGGCTTTGAACTCGCTTCGCTCAGACAGCCAAGCCGGACTTCCCCGATCCAACTGCCTTCCACTCAGCGAGCCAGAAGGGGAGTCGGCACACCGAAAGGTTGCTATCGTTTGCGAGATTCTTCCAGCTTTGCGCACAGCACTTCCGCGCCATCCAGTAACCGCGGCGTGTGCCGTTGCAGCAGGTTGGGGTCGATGAAGAAGAGCTTGCCCCTGGCCGTGGCTTTGAGGCGCGGCCATTTCTTCCATGGCTCCAGCCAGCTCGTATTGATTTCGCCCATGCCGCCGGCGATGATGACGTCGGGATCGGCCGCGAGCACCGACTCCACGCTGACGGTGGGCGCCAGTGCCGGCAGTTCGGCAAAGACATTCACGCCGCCGCAAAGGCGGATCACATCGCTGATGATCTGTCGACCGTTCACCGTCATCAGCGGCTCATCCCAGACCTGGTAGAACACCCGTACCGGCGGACGTGCTGCATGCTGCTGCTGCAGTGACGACAGGCGTTTGCGGTAAGCCTGCGCCGCGGTGTGGCCGGCACGGGTGCCGGCCAGCGTGCCGTAACGTTCGAGATCGCGAGCCACATCATCCAGTGTCCGCGGCTCGGTCACAAAGACGGGAATTCCCAGCTTGCGTAGTTGCGTGATACCGGCCGAGGGATTGCCGCTGTCCCAGCCCAGCACGAGATCGGGCTTGAGGGCGACGATGGCTTCGACATTCACGCGCGCATAGCTGCCGATGCGTGGCAGCTGTCTTGCCGCAGCCGGATAGTCGCTGAACTCGACGGTGCCGACCAGCCGCTCACCGGCGCCGGCCGCATACACAAGCTCGGTGATATTGGGCGCCAGACTGACGATGCGCTGCGCCGGGGCGGCGAGCCGGACTTCGGTTTGCGTATCGTCGCGCAGGACGATGTCGGCATGCGCCTGCGAGCAGAGCAGCGCGAGGGCGAACAGCAGGCGTGTTTTCATGTCCGTGGCTTGAGCTGCAGCGGAATGCCGGCGGCGACAAAGGTGACGCAATCGGCGATGGCAGCGATCTGCTGGTGCAGGCGGCCGGCTTCATCCACGTAGCGGCGCGTGAGCTCGCCCAGCGGCACAATGCCGAGCCCGACTTCGTTGCTGACCAGAATGATGTGGCCGGGCAGTGTCGGCAACACGTCGAGCAGCGCCTGGGTTTCCCGGGTCGTCTCGTCCCTGTGCAGCAGGTTGGACAGCCACAGGGTCAGGCAGTCGACCAGCAGCAGGCGCTCCGGCGCGGCGAGGGTCTTGAGCAGGGTGGCGAGATACAGCGGTTCCTCGACCAGCAGCCATTCGGCGGGGCGCTGCGCGCGGTGGTGGGCGATGCGCGCCAGCATCTCCTTGTCGTCGGCAAGGTCGGCCGCATCGGCAGTGGCAATATAGGTGACGGGAAGACCGCTGGCGAGGGCTTTCTGTTCGGCCAGCGCACTCTTGCCGGAGCGCGCGCCGCCGAGGATGAATTCGATCATGCCCTTGAGGTTAGCATGAGAAAATCCGCTTTTCCGTGCATGCATGAACCATGAATCAGACACTGGCCGCCGAACTGCAGGCGAAGATAGACAACAAGACCAAACCGCAAGGCGCGCTGGGACAACTCGAAGCCCTGGCCCTGCAACTCGGCCTGATCCAGCAGACCCTGACCCCGCAGCTGCGCAATCCGCGCATCCTTGTCTGCGCCGGCGATCATGGCGCGGCGAAGGCCGGCCTCTCGGCTTACCCGCAGGAGGTGACCTGGCAGATGGTGCAGAACTTCCTCGCCGGTGGCGCTGCCATCAATGTGCTGGCGCGTCAGGCCGGCATGCAGCTGGTGGTCGCGGATGCCGGCGTCAATCACGACTTCGATGTCTGCAACGGCCTGCTCGATGCCAAGGTCGCCTATGGCACCGCCAGCTATCTCGACGGCGCGGCGATGACGGCGGCGCAGTGCGATGCCGCCATGCGCCACGGCGCGAATGCGATTGAGGCTGCGCACGCGAACGGCTGCAATGTGATCGGCTTCGGCGAAATGGGCATAGGCAACACCTCCTCGGCTTCCCTGATCACGCACTGCCTGACCGGCGTGCCGCTGGCCGATTGCGTGGGGCGCGGCACCGGTCTCGATGCGGTCGGTGTGGCGCGCAAGCTGTCGCTGCTGACGCAGGCGCTGAACGCATGGACGGAACGCAACGATGATCCGCGCGATGTCCTGGCCCGCTTCGGCGGCTTCGAGATTGCCATGCTTGCAGGCGCCATGCTGGCCGCGGCCGAGCGCCGCATGGTGCTGCTGATCGACGGCTTCATCGTCACGGCGGCACTGCTGGTAGCCTGCAAAACCAATCCCGCAGTGCGCGACTGCTGCGTGTTTGCCCACTGCTCCGATGAGGCCGGACATGCGCTGCAGCTGCAGCATCTGGCTGCCACACCGCTGCTGCAACTCGGCCTGCGTCTGGGCGAAGGGACTGGCGCCGCGCTCGCCTATCCGCTGCTAAAGGCCGCCTGCGCCTTCCTCGACGAAATGGCGAGCTTCGATACCGCAGGTGTGAGTTCAGCCGCGTGATACGCACCGAGCTTGAATACTTCTTCGCCGCGCTGCGCTTCTTCACGCGCCTGCCGGTGCCGGCCTGGGTCGGGCATAGCGAGGAGCAGCTGAATCATGCAACGCGTTATTTCCCCCTCATAGGCTGGCTGGTCGGTGCCATCGGCGCCGGCGTCACCTGGCTGGCGGCGCAAGGATTGCCGCTGTCGCTGGCCGTGCTGCTCGGCATGGCGGCAACGCTGCTGGCCACCGGCGCTTTCCACGAGGATGGCTTTGCCGACAGTTGCGACGGCTTTGGCGGCGGCTGGGACAAGGCGCAGGTGATGCGCATCATGAAGGACTCGCGCATCGGCAGTTACGGCGCCATCGGCATGGGCGTGCTGCTGCTGTGCAAGTGGACCGCCCTGGCCGAGCTGGGGCCGCAGTTGATCGTGTCCGCCTTGCTGGCCGGGCATGCCATTTCACGCGCGGCGGCAGCGACGCTGATCTTCAGTCTCGACTATGTGCGTGACGAAGACGGCAAGTCCAAGCCCCTGGCAGTCCGCCTCGGCAAGGGCGAAATGCTGCTGGTGCTGGCCTTGGGTCTGCTGCCGCTGGCCCTGCTGCCCTGGCAGCAGGCGCTGCAGGGGGTGCTGGCGGTGCTGATAGCCACGCTGTGGATGGCGCGCTACACCCTGCGCCGCATCGGCGGCTACACCGGCGATGTACTCGGTGCGACCCAGCAACTCGCCGAAGTTGCCTTCTATCTCGGCCTCTTGTGCGCCTTTTCCTGATCCGCCACCCGCAGCCGGAGATCGCCCCCGGGATTTGCTACGGGCGCAGCGATCTTCCCCTGCGCCAGCCCTGGTCGGCCGAGGCATTGCGGGCGCATCTTCCCGCAGGTGTTCCTGTCGTCAGCAGCCCGCTGCAGCGGTGCAGGGCACTGGCGGCGGCGCTGGCGTCCAATTACCGCATAGACGAGCGTCTGACCGAACTGGATTTCGGGGTCTGGGAAATGCAGGCCTGGGATGACATTCCACGCGCGCAGATCGATGCCTGGGCCGCCGATCCGCTCGGCTTCAGGGCGCATGGCGGCGAGAGCGTGGCGCAGATGCAGGCACGCGTCCGGCAGGCACTGGCCGGGCTGGATGGACGCGATTGCGTCTGGGTCACGCACGCCGGCGTGATGAAGCTGGTGCTGGCCGAATTGCTGGCGCTGGCGCAGGACGAATGGCTGTCGCTGCGCTTCGCGCATGCAGAACTTACTGTGCTCGAGCGGGCACCCGCGACACCTGCAGGAAGTAGATGGTCACTGCAATCCCTGCGATAGCCAGGCTGGCCGTGCCGGCGTACCAGAAGCCGGGCGCGCCGACTTCGCGCACGATACCCAGCCAATAGCCGCCGCCCAGACCGACGCCCCACAGCGCCAGCGCGTACACCACCATGGGCACGGTGGTGCGCTTGAAGCCACGCAGCACATTGATGGTCGAGGCCTGCAGCGCATCGGCGATGTGATACAGGGCCACCAGCTTGATGAAGGTCACGGCGATCGGATAGACGCTGGCGTCGTTGGTGTAGGCATGGGCGATCAGCGGCGCGCCGAAGAAGAGCACTGCGCTCACCAGCAGCCCCAGCCCCATCGCGGCGATCAGGCAGACGCTGCCGACGCGGCGCGCCATGGCCGGGTCGCCGCCTCCGAGTGCGCGGCCTGCCAGCACCGAAGCACCAATACCCAGCGACATCGGCAGCATGTAGGTGAAGGACGTCAGGTTGGCGGCAATCTGGTGCGCGCCGGAGGTTTCCGGGCCGAAGCGGGCGATGAATAGCGCCATGGCGGCGAAGGCGGAGATGTCGATCAGGAAGCTGGCACCGATGGGCAGGCCGAGCTTGAGGAATTCCTTGATCGCGGACCAGCGCGGCGGGCTGTAGCGCGCGAACACATGAAACTCCCGGTAGCTGCCGGAACGCATGGCCCATACCCAGGCCAGTACCGCATTGATGGCGTTCACGATGGCGGTGGCCCAGGCGCAACCCGCGCCGCCAAAGTAGGGCAGCAACAGCCAGTTCAGCGGCAGCTTGAGCACCAGGCCGAGAAGATAGAAGCGCATCGCCGCGCGCGGCTGTCCGATGCCGGTGGCCAGGCCGTTGAAGACACGAAACAGCATCAGCCCCGGTGCCGCCCAGCTGCTGGCGATCAGGTATTCGCTGGCGTGATGCCTCACCTCCTCCGGCATGTCGACGAACTGGAGAATGAGCTCGGGAAACTGCAGCAGCAGCATGGAAAAGACGGTGACACCCAATGCCACCCACAGGCTCTGGCGCACTTCCTCGCCGACTTCCTCGGGCTTGCCGGCGCCATGCAGGTGGGCGATCAGCGGCGTCAGCGCCAGCAGCACACCGCTGCAGGTGACCATGATGGTCAGGGTGACCACCGCGCCGATGCCGACCCCGGCCAGTTCGACCGCGCCGAGACGGCCGGCCATGACGGTATCGATCACGCCGTAACCGGTAAGGGCAAGTTGGGAAACAAGGACCGGCCAGGCGATCTGGAAGATCTTGCGGAAAAGGGGGAAGAAGTTGAGTGCTTGCATGAGGCGGCGGAGTGTACCTCAGGCGCCTCGGGCCTTTCCATTCAAAGCTTTAATGCCAGCGGCTCAGGTCCCGTAACGGATATGGCGGGTTTGGGGCTGGAATCATTCGGCGACGCTGGGCAGATACAAGACTTTGATGCTGTCAGGGTTTTGTGTTGCGGCGCAATCCCTTAGAATGCTTTCTTTGCAGGAACCCCTATAAAAATGACGGCCCGGCTGCGCGAAATCCCCTATAACTACACCTCGTTCTCCGATCGGGAGATCGTGATCCGCCTGCTCGGCGAAGAGATGTGGAGCGTGCTCGAAGTGTTGCGTGATGAGCGTGTCACCGGGCGCTCCGCCCGCATGCTCTACGAGGTGCTCGGCGACATCTGGGTGGTGCAGCGCAACCCCTATCTCGAAGACGATCTGCTCGACAATCCGGACCGTCGTGCCGCGCTGATCGAAGCGCTGCGCCATCGTCTGCGCGAGGTCGACAAGCGTCGCGCCGGCAATGAGCGCGTCGGCCGCCTGGTCGAGGCTGCTTATGCTGCGGTCGACAACTTCGCCAAACATTTCTCCGACACCTGGGACCTGCGCAAGCAGACGATGAAAATCCTGTCGCGTCACACGCGCAAGGACAACATCGCCTTCGACGGCCTGGCCCGCGTCTCGCACGTCACCGACGCCACCGACTGGCGCGTTGAATATCCCTTCGTCGTGCTCTACCCGGATACCGAGGAAGAGATCGGCCCGCTGGTGCGCGGCTGCATCGAGCTCGGTCTGACCATCATCCCGCGTGGCGGCGGCACCGGCTATACCGGCGGCGCGATTCCGCTGTCGGCCAACTCGGTTGTCATCAATACCGAAAAGCTGATTGATCTGGGCAAGGTCGAGATCAAGACCCTGCCGGGTGCCGATCGCCCGTACGCGACTGTCTTCACCGGTGCCGGCGTGGTCACGCGCCGCGCCATGGAGGCGGCCGAAGCGGCCGACCTCGTCTTTGCCTGCGACCCGACCTCGGCCGATGCCTGCTGTATCGGCGGCAATATCGCCACCAATGCCGGCGGCAAGAAAGCCGTGTTGTGGGGCACCGCGCTCGACAACCTGGCTTCGTGGAAGATGGTTGATCCCGACGGCAACTGGAAGCTGATCGAGCGCCTCAACCACAACTTCGGCAAGATCCACGATCAGGCCGTGGTGCAGTTTCGCGTGCGCACCTATGCGCCGGATGACGCCGCCTGCAGCAAGCACATCAAAGAAGACGTTGTTGAACTGCCGGGCGCCAAGTTCCGCAAGGTTGGACTCGGCAAGGATGTCACCGACAAGTTCCTCGGCGGCCTGCCCGGCGTGCAGAAGGAAGGCACCGATGGCATCATCACCTCGGCGACCTGGATCCTGCACCGCATGCCGACGCATACGCGCACCTTCTGCCTGGAATTCTTCGGCCAGGTGCGCGAAGCGGTGCCGTCCATCGTCGAGATCACCGATTATCTGAAGACCCAGCCGGGCGGCGCCATCCTTGCCGGCCTTGAGCATCTGGACGAGCGCTATGTGCGCGCCGTTGGCTATGCCACCAAGGCCAAGCGCCACGGCCGTCCCAAGATGGTGCTGATCGGCGACATCGTCGGTGACGACGAGACCGCCGTGATGGCGGCTGCCTCGGAAGTGGTGCGCATGACCAATCTGCGCGGCGCCGAAGGCTTCATCGCCGTCACGCCCGACATGCGCAAGAAGTTCTGGCTGGACCGCGGCCGTACCGCCGCCATCGCCAAGCACACCAATGCCTTCAAGATCAATGAAGACGTGGTGATTCCCTTGCCGCGCATGGGTGACTATTGCGATGGCATCGAGCGCTTCAACATCGAGCTGTCGATCACCAACAAGCTCGAACTCTGCGACACGCTGGCCGACTTCTTCAAGGGCGATATTCCGCTTGATGTCGCCGATACGGGCCTCGACAAGGACGTGCTGCTCGGCGACCGCCGCGAGCGTGCGCTGGAGTTGCTCGCCGCCACGCGCCAACGCTGGCAGTGGCTGTACGACAACCTCGATACGCCGCTGGCGCAAGCTGAAGTGCAGTTCGCCGAATACGGCATCACGGCCGGCGAGCTGAGCAATCGCGCGTCCAACCCCACGCTGTTCCACCGCATGCAGGACTACTCGGTGCGCGTGTCCTGGGTGCGCGAGATCCGCGAGCCGCTGGACATCATGTTCTCTGGCGATCCCTATCGCTCGATCCGCGAGCGCATGCAGGCCATCCACAAGGCGGTGCTGCGCGGGCGTGTCTTCGTCGCGCTGCACATGCATGCCGGCGACGGCAATGTGCACACCAATATTCCGGTCAACTCCGATCACTACCAGATGCTCACGACCGCGACGCACACGGTCGAGCGCATCATGAAGCTGGCCAAGTCGCTGGGTGGCGTCATCTCCGGCGAGCACGGTGTCGGCCTGACCAAGCTCGAGTTCCTCGACGAGGAAGAGATCGCGCCGTTCTGGGCCTACAAGGCCAAGGTCGATCC
>JAIEOJ010000018.1 GCA_019750575.1 Rhodocyclaceae bacterium
CCCTGACTTTCTTATTGAGATCATCTTGGAGCAGCAGCGCCAAGACATTAATCAACCAATACGCGAAAAGGTAGGTAACCGATCTACTCGCTGCTTGATTGTTTGCTGCCTTACAATTTTGGCTTTGCTTGGGCGTTACCAACGTGGATATTGCAGAGAGTAATGGAGGGGTGATGAGTGTTCTGTCGTGGATACCGGTTAAGAGATTGCTTGCCGGCGCTATCCATTAGACGGTTGTGGGCATCGGCTTATTGCATAAAGTTTGGCCGGTAGCAGCACCAAAAGGTGGCATTGATGTAATGAAAAGGCCATTCCTTACGTCTATTCAGGTATGGACAGGAGAAAAGTAGAATGAGCCGAAGCTGTCGCCGTGCGACTGAACTGATGTCCCTACAGATGGAACAGCCGTTGACGCTGGGGGATGATATTTTGCTAAGTGGACATCTATTGATCTGTCCAGGATGTCGCCGGGCAAAAGAACAGATGGGCTTGATACGTCAGATCTCACGTCAAATTGGTGGCCGTAACAGCACAATAAATGTTTCAAAAAATTTCGATGCGGATGACAAGTAATCTGGATTCGCTGGCGATTCTCGTTATGTCATCATCATGTAAACCACTGACGCAGCTTGAGTCTCTCTAGCTGAAGACTCATCTACGCTCGTAAATATGTCGCACCAGCTACAGCTTCCCTTCCTTACGGGAAGCTAACAAACAAAGAATCGAAAAGAAAAGCGAACCGCGCATGTAAGAAACAGGCGAACTTATACGTCTAATGCAGTGAGAGTCGGCTGTTTGCTCTCATCTTGGCGAAAGCCACTTCATTTTTCTATTAGGAGCCATCTTTATGAACGCTAAAACTCGTACCCTGATCCAATCCGCCGCTGCCGGTCTACTGTCCGCTGGTCTGCTGGCTGGTGCCATTTCTACCGCCCACGCTGCCGACGATTCCAAGGAAAAGTGTTACGGCGTTGCCAAGGCAGGTCAGAATGACTGTGGCAGCAAGAACACCAAGCATTCCTGCGCCGGCCAATCGAAGCAAGACAACGATCCGAACGATTTCAAGCTGGTTGCCAAGGGGACCTGCGAGAACATGGGCGGCAAGCTCACCCCGGCTACCAAGTAAAGTTGAATCGGCAATGTTGGCCCCAGCAACCGCTTCGTCGCTGCCCAACAGAGCCGGCATAGGGTTACGTTCTCCGCATCTCTCCGAGGTGCGGAGAAACCGCCCGCCGGTTCCGTGGTTTGAGGTTCATAGCGAAAACTACTTCGTCTCAGGCGGCCCGTCCCTTCAGGCCTTGCTCGACGTGCGCAGCGATTATCCGATCAGCCTGCATGGCGTCGGCATGTCGATTGGCAGTTCAGATCCCCTGAATCAAGAACATCTGCGCAAGCTCGAATTTCTCGTCGACACCATCGAGCCTGCGGCTGTGTCCGAGCATCTGTGTTGGTCGGCCATCGACGGTCGGTGGCTAAACGATCTTCTCCCCTTGTCTTATACCAACGAGGCTCTAAATCAGGTTTGCTCCCACGTCTCACAAGTGCAGGACACGCTGAGGCGCCCTATTCTGGTGGAGAACGTTTCGAGTTATCTGCGCTTTCACTCGGACGAAATGTACGAGTGGGAATTCTTGGCACAAGTCGCCCGACGCACGGGTTGCCAAATCTTACTGGACATCAACAACATATACGTCAGTGCTCGGAATCATCGTTTCAACGAGAACGACTTTCTCGCCGGCATCCCTGTTGGCACTATCGGGGAAATCCACTTGGCCGGCTATGAGGTCGTGGAAGAAGATGGCGATGAATTACTCATCGATACCCATTCACGCCCCGTCTATCCTGAAGTCTGGACGCTTTATCAAAAAGCGCTGGAGCGCTTCGGCGCGGTGCCCACCCTTATTGAGTGGGACCAGGATATTCCGAGTCTGGCGACGCTGATGGAAGAGGCTGCGAAGGCGCAGGTTTACTTAGATGTGGTTGCTATTCCAGAGCTGCAGCGTGTTGCGATGAGAGGCTGAGCATGAACTCGCTCAGATCTCTGCAACAAGACTTTTGCTTGGCAATCTTTAACGAGAAGAAGGATGACATCCTTCTCAGACAACATTGTGTCGGTTCCGCCACTCGAGTGCGTGCGGGCATTGCCACCTATCGGCGCAGTATTCTTGCCAATCTGGCCAATGCTGTCGTTGAGACATATCCGTTACTCCAGAATATCCTAGGTATCGATTTCGTCCAAGAAGCCGCACGCGTCTATGCGATCGATCGCCTGAGTCACAGTGGCGACCTTAATGCCTATGGCGGCGACTTCAGCGGATTCTTGGCCTGCTATTCCCCGGCGAGAGAGTATCCGTGGTTACCGGCTGTTGCGGATATGGAGTGGCGCATTCAGCTGATCTACGGCGCCAAAGATGCGCCAGCGCTTAACCTTTCTGCCTTTCAGAGCGTTCCTCCCGAACAATGGGAAGCGCTTAAATTCGGTATGGATCCTGGCCACGCTCTTATCAAGAGTGATTGGCCCTTGGGACGTATCTGGGAGGTCAATCAACCCGGATACTCGGATGATATGCGTGTGGAGTTCAACGAGCCGCAGAGCATTCTTCTGCATCGTAAGGGTTTTGACACGGCAGTTGATTCTCTGACGCAAGGCGAGTTCGATTTCCTAAGCCACCTCTCACAAGGTGACACGCTCGGCCAAGCCGTTGAGTCTGCTGTTTACGCAGATGAGAATTTCGATTTCCAAGCGACGTTGCAGCGCTTCATTGGTTCTTCTCTCATCCGCACTGCCTTCCTTTCTGAGACATCATGAATTTAAAATCCGCCTGTGGTTTTGCCGAAATCATCTATGTTTTTTCTTCGCGCTGTATTGAATTGATCGAGCGTTGGGTGACGCCCTTGTTTCTCCTTGTACTTCGTCTCTATGTCGCTGAAGTGTTCTTCCGTGCTGGCGTCCTAAAGCTCTTGGATTGGTCTGCGACGCTCTATCTATTCGACAACATCTATGCCGTTCCTGTTATTCCACCGCATCTAGCCGCTGTAATGGGTACCGGCGGAGAAACGCTGTTGCCGATTCTCCTGGTGCTTGGCTTTGCAGGCCGATTTGCGGCCGCCGGTATCTTCGTGACTAACCTGATGGCCGCGATTTCCTTTCCCGATATTTCCGACCTCGGTCTCCAGGATCACAAGCTTTGGGGTCTCATGCTACTTGTTCTGGTGTTCTTCGGTCCCGGTCCGCTCTCTATTGATCACTGGATCAAGCGCCGCCGTGAGAAAAAAGTCAAAGACACCTTCTATAAGTAAAACTCAATGAAACATTCAAGGGGAACTTAAAAAATGAACTTGCTTTCGTTTTTTTCTGGCGCGAAGCGAAATAATGAGGTGCTAAGTATCGAAGATGAAAAGATGCTGGCTAGCCTCTTGGTACTAGCGTGGGTCGTCGAAGCCCGCGATCCTTATACTGGCGGTCATCTTTGGCGGGTGTCTCGCTTGGCGAAACTACTGGCAGAAGCAGCTCAACTCCGGCGAGAAGACGTGGCTCGTATCGCGATCGGTGGCTTCCTGCATGACCTCGGCAAGGTCGGGATTCCTGACGCCATCTTGGGCAAGAAGGAGAAGCTGACAGACGCGGAGTACGACATCATTAAGACACATCCGGAGATTGGTCAGCGCCTGCTTTCCGAACATCCATTCTCAGACCTGGCGATGGACGCGGTGCTGCTTCATCACGAGACCCCGGATGGACGTGGTTATCCATTTGCTAAGCGTGGCGACGAGATCCCCGTGGTGGCACGTATCGTCGGGGTGTGCGATGCCTTCGACGCCATGACGAGTAGCCGTCCTTATCGTGCCGGAATGCCAATACCTAAGGCGCTTTCCATCATCAAGGAGAACCTTGGTCGTCAATTTGACGAACGCTTTGGCAGCTTACTGATTGAGCTGGGCGAAAGTGACGCCTTGACACATATCGTAGGCCATAGCGACGAAGGCATCCCTCTAGAGCGTTGTGGCAAGTGTGGCCCGATAATCGTCCGTCCCAAGGGTGCGAAACTGGGTGATCCGCTTTATTGTCCTGCTTGCCATGGCGAATACACAATAGCGTTACCGGCCGGGGGGCTTGTACCGACCGGTAGGCAAGGCAATGCCAAAGCACTTAAGCCATCACCGGACTTGCTGCTCATCGATAAGCTGACCAAGGAAAGTCTTCCGGTTTTGGCCAGCTTCTAATCGTCGTCAAAGGGGATAAGAATGAGTGCACTGCGCCAACTTACTATCGGCCGGCGTCTAACGATGGCTTTTTTCGTCTTGCTTGCTTTGTTGATAGGCATCGTTTTCTTCGCGCACACCCAGCTCGCCAAGCAAGCAGCAATTACACGCGTTATTGTTGAGCAGCAAACAATGCGGGTGACTCAAGCTGAAGCGTTACAACAGCACGCCAAGAGTGCCGCCCTTCATCTGCTGCAATTGCTTCTGACTCCAAGCAGAGATGAGCGTGTACCGATCTATGGGCTGATGGACAAAGCTAATGCTGCTGCAGACGAGGCCCTGGCGAGCCTGGAGAGTTTGAGCGGAGAGGATAGTCAAGCTGCCTTGGCTGATCTCAAGACACTCAGGGGCGGCTACGCAGACTTGTTCAGGGAAACGGTCGAAACCTTAGAGATTGAGGGCAGCCAGTCTGCCCGTGCCCACTTTGCCAAGAAAACCGAACCGGCTCTGAATCTGCTCCTAAACACGACTGCAGCCTTGGTTGCTCAGGAACATGTGGCAATGCAAGCAGGGCAGGAACAGCTTAATCAGCAGTTGGTACGGGCTGAGCAACTACTGATCACGGCAGCAGGCATTGCCGTTGCTCTTGGTCTTTGGTTGGCGTTCGTAGTAACCAAAAGTATTACGCGTCCTTTGGCATCAGCGGTCACTTTTGCCGACGCGATCGCCAGTGGGAATCTGAGCCATCGACTGGTCAGCCAAGGTAAGGATGAAACCAGTCACATGGCGGTTGCGCTGAACAATATGCAGGAAAATTTGCGCCAGCTGATTCTGGGTATCCAAAACTCGGCCGACGCGGTTCACGTCGCAGCAAATGCAATGGGCGACCCTATCGCGCAGGTTCAACAAAGTTCAGCCTCTCAGCATGGTGCTGTGGAAAGCATCGACAACAGTATCAAAGAGCTGGCCATGCAAACTCGTGAGATTTCCGATATCGCCGCGGGCAGTCGGGAGCAAGCGACCCAGGCGGTTTCGTTAGCGCAGGAAGGGCGAACGCTGATTGCTCAGGCGTCGAAAGAAGTCGTCTCGATCGCCGCGACTATCAGCGACTCAGCCCGTTCCGTCGAAGAGCTGCGCGAACGGGCAGTTTCGGTCCGCGCTCTGCTAGGCACGGTACGCGAGATCGCTGATCAGACTAATCTTTTAGCCTTGAACGCATCCATCGAAGCGGCACGCGCAGGTGAAAGCGGTCGTGGTTTTGCTGTTGTGGCGGACGAGGTTCGCAAGCTGGCGGACCGTACCGCTGCTGCAACTAAGGAAATCAATCAGGTCATCGATGCCATTGACTCACAGACCGATGTGGCTGTCGCCCACATCAGCCAAGGTCAGCTTAAAATGCAACGGGGAGTAGAGCTGATCAGTAGCATGGTTCCTTCCTTGGGGCAGTTGAGTGATGGTGCAGAAGCCTCGTTGGAGCGTCTAGACAGTCTGGCGGACACGCTCTCTCATCAAGCAGAGCAAAGCTCGGCTATCGCAGTGAGCGTCAGTGCCATGGGGGAGATGGCGAGCGGAAATACTCAGGCGGTCGAGCGCGTCTCTTCGACCAGTACCCAGCTCAAGAGTTTGTCGGGCGACCTTCGTGATCAGGTCGGCCGCTTTGTGCTGGCCTGACGAACTAAAGTGCTATGAAGATAACAGCCCGGCAACTCGAAATATTCATCGCACTCGCGCAAACCGGAAAGACAACGTTGGCTGCCGACGTTGTCGGTATCAGCCAAGCTGCGGTCAGCATGACTACTTCTGAACTCGAACAGCAGCTAGAGCGCCCGCTTTTTACTAGAGAGCGGAATAGGCTAGAACTCAACGACTTTGGCCGAAGGATCTTGCCCGAGGCGCTGCGGGCGATTCACCATGTTCGAAGGATTGAATCGATCGCCACGGACTTTCTAGCTTTAGATTATTTGGATTCATCGCATTCCCATGACGCAAGCGATCCCCAGACTTTCGCCGGGAAGTCTTTCTGAATTCGCATAATCTGGTCGCCAGCATGAGCCGTCGTGGCAACTGTCACGACAACGCTGTGGCGGAGAATCTCTTTCAGCTTCTCAAGCGTGAGCGCATCAAGCGCCGCATCTATCCCGACCGCAACGAAGAGCGGTCAGGTGTGTTCGATTACATCGAAATGTTCTATAACTCGAAACGCCCCCACATCTACAGTGGCAACGTTTCTCCGGTACAGTTCGATCAGCTGTATTTCAACAGGCTGAAAAGCGTCTAGTACAGCCGGGGCGATTCAAAACGATTGCGATTGAGCAGTCGTGTCTAGCGCATCGTTACAAACTCTTCCGATGCGGTTGGATGGATTGCGACGGTATTGTCAAAGTCACGTTTGGTTGCACCCATTTTTAGCGCAACTGCAAATCCCTGAAGCATTTCGTCCATTCCAAAGCCTATGCCGTGGATGCCAACTATCTTCTCTTCCTTCCCAACACAAACTAGCTTCATGTGGGAAAGTTGACGGTGATGGGTCACCGCCGTATACATCGACGTAAACATAGATTGATACACCTTCACATTTTCATCGCCATATTTTTCCCGCGCTTGGGGTTCTGATAAACCGACTGTCCCTATCGGAGGATGGCTGAACACTACTGACGGTACATTCTCATAGTCGAGATGCTCCTCAGGCTTGTTGTTGAAAAGGCGTTCTGAAAGGCGCCGGCCGGCTGCCACCGCTACAGGCGTTAGCTCTACCTGGCCAGTGATATCTCCCACAGCGTAGATATGCTTAGCGCTAGTATTCTGATACTGATCAACTTGTATATGCCCTCGGCTTGTAAGAGCAATGCCCGCCGAAGTTAGATTCAGGCCGGAGGTATCAGGTTCTCGTCCTATCGCCCAGATAACGCAATCAACGTTGTGTTCGATGCCACTTTCGAGCTGAAGCGTGAGGCTTCCGTCATCGCGTTTAACGATAGCTTTAGCAATGGAGCAGGTATAGAGGGTCGGCCCTTCCTTCTCCATAACCTCAACTAAGCTGGCACTTAGCATTGGGTCGAAGTTTCGTAATGGGCCTTCATTCCGTACAAAAAGATGAGTCTCGGCACCCAGAGCCTTTAGTACACCAGCAATTTCGACAGCGATGTAGCCACCGCCTATGATGGCAACACGCCTCGGTAAGTCCGTTAGCTGAAAGAATCCATTCGAGTTAATGCCATGTTCGGCTCCGGGAATCTTCCCCATTGCTGGGCGAGTACCAGTAGCAATGAGAATATGGTCTGCCGTAAAGCGCTCACCGTTGACTTCAACTGTACGCGCATCAATAAACTGGGCAAAACCCTGTATCACGTCGACGCTATTCTTATGCAACCCTGAGCGGTAAGAGGCATGTATGCGTTCGATGTGCTCGTTCCGACTCTTAACGAGAGCGCTCCAATTGAACTGACTTTTTGTCGCAAAGCCATAATCAGGACCGTAGAGATGAATGGCTTCTGCAATCTGTGCGGCATGCCACATTATTTTCTTCGGGACGCATCCAACATTTACACATGTCCCACCGATAGGACCGGTTTCGATCAATGCACATTTCTTACCGTGGCTGGCTGCTCGGTTGATTGACGCTATTCCTCCACTGCCACCGCCAATAGCGATGTAGTCATAGTGCTTCATGGTTTATGCCTCAAGTGTTGTAATCGTCGATTGATTGCGTTCGAAAGAGTGAAGGGCTTCGGGGCCGTTTTTCAATTACATCGCCTTAATTTCGCCACCGTCAAAACGAAGTGCAGAACCCGTCATCCACTTTGCCGCAGGGGACACGAGGAATGCCATGAGTTCAGCTACGCGTTCATTGTGGCTCACGAACCCCAGCATGTCATCCGAACGATGTGCCGCGTCATGCGCGTACATCCCAGCGGCTACTACGCCTGGAAGGCCCGCACGGAATCCGAGCGGGTCAAGGACAATCGGCGTCTATTGGGGCTCATCAAGCAATCGTGGTTGGAATCCGGTGGCGTCTATGGCTATCGCAAGATTACGGCCGACCTGCGCGACCTGGGCGAGACCTGCGGCAAACATCGGGTATATCGCCTGATGCGTACGGAAGGCCTCAAGTCCCAGACTGGCTACCGGCGTCGCACTGGCCGCTACGGCAAGCCGGCCGTCATCGCGCCCAATCATCTGCAACAGCAGTTCGATGTACCGGCACCGAACCAGGCCTGGGTCACGGACATTACCTATATCCGTACCCATGAAGGCTGGCTGTATGCAGAGGGCTGATTGTTTCGGCTATCTCAAGCTGCGCCTTCAGATGTTCCTGAAATTGCTTCCTCGATCCTGTGGCTAGGGCGGTAGCCAAAGCCAGCCGATCCTCTTGCTCAAGGTGTTGTAGTGGGTCGTAAGCGAAGAATGGTCCCCGGGCGCTTGCCTTTTCCGGTTTTCGAATTTTCCGGCGAGCCTTCTTTTGCTTTTTCGGTTTTTTCATGAGGAAATGCAACCACGAAGAGGAAGGCGGAAGTGGGTACTCACCCAGCCAGTTAGCTCTATGTGTTTCATTGGGTGCATTACTAAGTGCCTTCATCCGCCTGAGAGCTATTTCTTACTCACATTGCCGAGTGTCTGTGCCTATGGCTCCGCTTTTAGAAGCGCGGAGATTCTAGGATGAAACTCATTGAGTGATGTATCGATAGCCACTGTTTAAAGCACGACTTGAATTTCGATATTTTTTGCAGCTGGCCGAACTATCTTTTTAATACCGTGACCCGCATTGCTCGTTAGGATTACCTCTACTAACCCCAATGCTACGAGCTTAGAGATGTCCTTTGATACTGTGCTGGAGTCTCTATTAGAGGCTTGAGCCAGCTCGGAAATTGAATATTTTCCTTTGCGGGATAGCCGTAGTAGTTCGTAGCGCTTAGGAGTAAGTGTTGATAGCAGGGTTTCTAAAGAGTGGGATTTGACGACTACAGAGTGGGGTATGGGTTTCCCCTCGTCGACTGCACGGGCGACTTCTAGTGCAACCTTGGCTCGAGCATCAAAAATCTTAAAGTCGTCTAAGGTAATTTTCTTTTTCGCTGTCATGGTTGTCCTCCATTAACGAAATCCACTGCAATTTGACGCCATTCGGCTTCAAACCTTTCACGAATCTCTTCCCACGTCGAATCAGGTTCTGGCGTTATCTGTCCCATGTAGTGTCTATGGGGGAAACCATGTTTATTGTCGTATCCAAGTACTCGGCCGTTGTCCCTGGCGAATATGAGCGGGTTGATGTATGCAAGCGCGTAATGCTCTAGCCTTCCGGTTACCGTATTCTGGACGACCAACTCTTTCAGAACTCCGCCTCCCAGTTTTTTGGGGATTTTTACGTCTGGAGGGGCGTGCCGCAACATTGGATCGGCATGCCCTTTCGGTGGCTTCACTTTCTTAGATGCAGACATGATCTTTCAGTTCAACCCTGGTGTCAACTGAAAGGGCCTTCCAAGTGGGGCTTGGTGCATACAAGAATGTGCTCAAGCTGTTGGCCGAGCTTTTGCCATGCCTCAGTCTTTTCGTCACGATAGTCGTAGTGAAGGTAGTGGCGACGTACCTTTGAACCAGCGAGGACATGGTTCTGGCAACGATCAATAATGTCCATCGGAATCCGCAACTGCTGCATCATCGTGGCTCCGGTACGACGCATATCGTGGGGAGTCCATTCGCCGTTCTCACCGTTGGCAAGAACTAAGGTGTCATCGTGACGACGTTTCGCCAGCGGTTTAGTCCGCTTCTTAAAGCGGGTTTGCCGGTCACCAATTTGTTTACTTACTGACTTTGGGCAGACATGGGTATCTTCTCCAGCCTTGTTTCGGGCGGGAAACAGCCATTTTGATTCACCGGTCAGTTTTTGAAGCTCCAAAAATTGACGGCGGGTGAATTCAGACAAGAAAACGATATGGTCTTGCTTCTGCTTGCGGCGACCTTTGACGTTCGCCCTTGGGACAAACCAAGTGCTGGAGTCAAGGTCAATGTCCTTCCATTCGGCCATGAGAAGCTCCCCAATACGGCAAAGCGTCCCTAGGCATATCCAGATCGCGAGCTCACTCTCTCGCTTTAGCGGCCGGACGGCCTGATATTTAGTGCCGGCGGGTGCTGAATCGTAGGCTTCGACTGTACTTTCGAAGATGGCTGCTAGCTCGCGCAGTTCTTCTGCGGAAAGGACTCTGTCACGCTCTTCTTCGTATTCAACTGGCAATAGCTTTTCGATGTCGACAAGATTAGCCGGATTGCCATCAGACAAAAGGCCGCGCCAAGGTTGTCGTTGCTCTCCCCAATGCAGCATTTGAGTGATGTCATCGAATGCCACGACCATTTGCCTGACCACTCCTCGGGCGAGCATCTTGCGAAGAATCGTAAGAATTTGTTTGTCCGAAAGAGCGCTTAGCTCTGTCCGGCCAATGTCCGGCAGCACATCTTTGCTGAAGAGGCGTTTCAGTTCTTTGTTGCCATCCTTCCGCGCTACCCCGTCGGCGATCCAGTCATCGAAAAGATCTTGAACCGTTAGGCGGCTTTTGCGTTCAGCTTCTGCTTGAGCAATGGTGGCCTCGATAGCTCGTTGTTGCTCTATGCGAGCGGCCTTCTTGGCGGCGCCGGGGTCAATACCTTCTGTGACCACCACCCGGACGCGATCGCGTTCTGCCCGGATATCGGCCAAGCTTTTCTTTGGCCAGGTACCTAGGGCGTAATCCTGCTTTGCGCCGTTAAGTTTGTACTCAAAGCGGAAGGAAACTGAAGTGCCTCGAAGGCCGGATCGAACCCGCCCGACAATTCCGCCATCCTCTCTAAGATTGCGTCCATTGTCGGCCACGGAAAGTGCCTGTAATTCTTTTGTAGTGAGCCTATTCATATCGATCTGAATTTTACCCCACTTTTTACCCCACCTTTACCCCACCGAAAAGGTAAGCTGGCGGCGAACGTCGGCGAACAATTACGAATGGTTTATTGTTTTATATTATTGTATTTAAATGTTATTTATGAATTCGTGGCTGTTCGCTACTGTTCATGCGGATACGTGAAATACTTGAATGGGGTGCAAGGGGTAGCGAGTTCGAATCCCGCCGCCCCGACCAAAAAATTTGGGTAGTACAGACACTTGAACTACCCGCCAAAAGGGCCATCTCATCGATGGCCCTTTTGTTTTTGCACTCCCCGCGTCGATAGTCCAGCCCCGGCATCACGCCTAATACGCTAAATGCGACTCGCCGCTGCCGAAGCCGCTCTGCGTAATTCCATCTAGCATCTGCTTGCAATTTGAGCTTCCACGACAAGGCGATGGGGGCTTTCCAGTTTGTCATTCAAATGCTATTATCGAAAAAACTGAAATCTGGAGACCCCAATGGACATCCGCAATCCGGAAGAAACCTGTTCTACGCGTGAGGCCGCCCTGGCCCTCGGCATCAGCGTGCGCACTGCGCAGATCTGGGTCGAGGAAGGTCGCCTCAAGGCGTGGAAAACGCCGGGTGGTCATCGTCGTATCCTGCGTACCTCGGTGGATGAAGTGCTGGCACGTCGTCGTGCCGAGCTGGCGATTCCCGTGCATCGTTTCGAGATCCTCGTGGTCGAGGATGATCCGGTGCAGCGCGAGATGTATCAGACCGTGCTGGTGCGCATGGGCAAGCAGCGTGTCAATGTGCGTACCGCCGAATCCGGCTATGAAGCCCTGCTGTTGATCGGCGAGCAGCAGCCGGACCTGCTGGTCACCGACCTGGTGATGCCGGGCATCGATGGTTTTGGCATGCTGGAGACGCTGACCAAGCGCGCCCTGGCCAAGCCCATGCAGATCGTGGTTGCAACCGCGCTGGAGCCGGGCGAGATCGAAAGCCGCGGCGGTCTGCCGCCGGGCGTGTCGGTCTTCCACAAGCCTGTGCCGTACACCCAGCTGATCAAGCTGGCCGGCGCCTACCGCGAAATCTGGGCAATCAACGAGAACACCATCAGCGTCTGACCGTTGCTTGCGCCAACAAAAAAAGCCTCACCGAACGGTGAGGCTTTTTTGCTTTGGGTCAGGGGTTTTGCTCGTCAAACCAGGCGAGTTTTTCGCGCAGGGCGACGACGCTGCCGACGATGATCAAGGTCGGTGCCTTGAGCTGCGCGGCGGCTGCCAGGGCCGGCAGTGTCGCGAGCGTCCCGCTGACAGTGCGTTGTCGCGCCGTAGTGCCTTGCTGGACGATGGCGGCCGGCCAGTCGGCAGGCAGACCATGCTCGATCAGCTTGGTGCAGATGGCCGGCAGGCCTTGCAGGCCCATGTAGATGACCACGGTCTGTTCTTTGCGCGCCAGCCCGATCCAGTCGAGGTCGGCGCTGCCGTCCTTGAGGTGGCCGGTGACCAGCACGCAGGCCTGGGCATGATCACGGTGGGTCAGCGGAATGCCGGCGTAGGCGGCGACGCCGGCCGCAGCGGTGACACCCGGCACGATCTCGAACGGCACGCCGTGTGCGGCGAGGATTTCGGCCTCTTCGCCGCCACGGCCGAAGATATAGGGATCACCGCCCTTGAGGCGAACCACGCACTTGCCGCTCCTGGCCAGCCTGACGAGCAGGAGGTTGAGTTCCTCCTGCGGCAGGGTGTGCTGGTTGCGCTCCTTGCCAACATAGATGCGTTCGGCATGGGCCGGCGCCATGGCAATGATTTCCGGTGCGACCAGATGATCGTAGGCGAGTGCATCGGCCTGAGCGAGCAGGCGTGCGGCACGCACGGTCAGCAGTTCGGGATTGCCGGGCCCGGCGCCGACGAGATAGACCGTCCCCTGTGCGGCCGGGCGATGCGGAAGGGGCAGTTCGGAAAATGGAATCATCATGTTGTATTTGGCAGGTTAGCACTGATTTTCGCATCCCGGGAGCCGCCTGTGTATCGTGCCTGACCCTATAATGCGCCATCCCGCATCGGAAGCCTGCCCGTGAGCCAGATGTCTCCGGAAGTCGAAAAGAAGCTTGGTGCCGCCGTCGAACGCATGCCCGCCTTTCCCAAGAGCGTGCAGCGTGTGCTTGAGCTCACCCGCAACATCAATTGCCTGCCGCGCGAACTGGTCGGGGTCATCGAGAAGGATCCGGTGATGACGGTCAAGATACTCAAGGTCATCAATTCGGCGGCCTTTGCATTGCCGAACAAGATGACCTCGATCAATCAGTCGGTCGTCTATCTGGGCCTGAATACCGTCAAGAACATGGCGCTTTCATTCGCTGCTGTTGGCATTCTGCCGCGCACGAATGCAGCCGGTTTTGATGTGCAGAAATACCTGATGCATTCCCTCACCGTGGCATCGATAGCACGCGCCCTGGCGAACCACCAGGTGGTCGGTGATGTCGATCCGGGCGATTGCTATATCGCCGGCCTGCTGCATGATTTCGGCAAGGTAGTATTTGCTCAGTTCATGCCCGAGGAGTTCAAGACCGCATTGCTGTATTGCCAGGAACAGGGTGTGCCATTACATGTGGCCGAGGCCGCAGTGATCGGCGCAGATCACACCGTGGTCGGTTCTATGCTGGCCGAGCGCTGGCAATTTCCCCCGGCACTGGTGGCCTGCATACGCAATCATCACCAGGAGGCCGGCCAGGATGCCATGGGCGACTGTCTGCGCATGGCCGACCAGATCTGCCGTTATCGGCAGTTCGGTGATGCCGGCAACCCCTATCGTGCCGGTGAGAGCACGGTGGCGCCGCAGCGTTTTGGCCAGGATCTGGAAGCGGTCATCGCCAGTCTCGGCGACCTTGACAAGTTCGTGGCGGAAGCGCAAAGCTTTGCCCAGGTCGAGGCCGCTTGATGCAAAGGAACAGCACCGAATGAAAATACGTTTCTGGGGCGTGCGCGGCTCGATCGCCTCGCCCGGACCGCATACTGCCCGCTACGGCGGCAACACCACCTGCATCGAGCTGCGCAGCGATGCAGGCGAGCTGATCATTTTTGATGCGGGCACCGGCATCTTCCCGCTGGCTCAGTCGCTGCTGAAGCAGATGCCGATCAGCGCCAGCATCTTCATCACGCACACGCACTGGGATCACATTCAGGGCCTGCCCTTTTTCACACCGCTCTACATTCCCGGCAACAAGGCCAAGATCCACGGCGCCTACGATTTCGTTTCCGGCAGCGGTATCGAGCAGGTGATGAACGTGCAACTCCAGTACAGCTACTTCCCGGTGCGCGAGGCCGAACTGCGCGCCAATATCGAGTATCAGACCCTGGCCATCGGCGAGGCGGTCAGCGTGGGCGACGCGACCGTGCGCAGCACCCTGCTCAACCATCCGGTCACCAATTTCGGCTATCGCGTCGAATGCAATGGCAAGTCCATGTTCTTCAGCGGTGACCACGAGCCCTGGACCAATATCTACACCGCCGAGGATGCCGACTACGACGAGTACCAGGCCATGATCGATGCACGTCAGGCCGAGCTGGACGCCTTCCTGCAGGGCGTGGATGTGCTGGTCATGGACTGCTCATACACGACGGCGGAGTACCCGTCCAAGGTGGGCTGGGGGCACGGCACCTTCGACAACAGCCTGGAACTGGCCTATCGCGTCGGCGCCAAGCAGCTGATCTGTACCCACCACGAACCCACGCGCAGCGACGACGAACTGGAGAGGGTGTTTGCCGACATGCTGACCCGGGTGCCGGCCAACGGGCCCGAAGTATTGCTGGCGCGCGAGGGCATGGAGATCGAGTGGTAGGCAGCGATGTTGCCGCGGCTCCTTTTTCGTTCAGGCTGAGCTTGTCGAAGCCTTGCTCACCGGGTGAGTCTGGGGGCTTCGACAAGCTCAGCCCGAACGGTAACCTGCAATGTGCAGGCAATAAAAAGCGGAGCCGCAGTCAATAAACTGAGCTCCGCTTTTCTATTGCGCAGGTGCGAGGTCAGGACCTGTCGGACCAGAGCACGCCGCCGGTGGACCAGTGTTCCTTCTTCACTTCGGTGATGATGACATCCACGGACTCCGGCGTGCAGCCGATGGTGCGGCAACTGGCTTCGGTGATGGCCTTGACGAATTCACGCTTCTCTTCGAGGGTGCGGCCTTCGAAAATCTGGACGTTGAAAGTGGGCATGAGAGACTCCTTTTGAAAAGCGGGTACTTAATTGCGATATGAAGCATCGCCCTGATCGAGCAGGCGCAGCAGGGCCGGCCATTCGCGTTCGCCCTCGGGCACGTCGTCGCTGACCAGTTGGCGGGCGGTGCGTTGCAGCACCTCGGCGGGCGGCGTGACCAGCTCGGTACCGCCGACCTGGGCCTTGAGCTGGATCTCGCAGGCTTTCTCGAGCGTATCCATCAGCACATAGGCTTCGGCCACGGTGCGACCGCACACCAGGCTGCCGTGGTTGCGCAGCAGTAGGGCCGGATTGTCGGCCAGGCTGTGCAGCATGCGTTGCGCCTCCGGTTCCGTGAGCGACAGGCCTTCGTAGTCGTGATAGCCGATCTGCTTATAGAAGCGCATGGCATGCTGTGAAATCGGCAACAGACCGTCGAGCTGGGCCGACACCGCAATCGCATTGACGTTGTGCAGGTGCATGACGCAATGCGCATCGTGGCGCGCGGCATGCACCGCGGCATGAATGCGGAAGCCGATGGCATTGACCTCGACCTCGGCATCGCCGTAGATCTGGCCGTAGATATTGATCTTGACCAGGCTGGATGACGTGATCTCGTCGAAGCGCAGGCCGAAGGGATTGATGAGGAAGGCACTTTCCTCACCGGGTACGCGCGCGGTGATGTGCGTATAGATCAGGTCATCCCAGCCACGGCGCGCGGCGAGCCGGTAGGCGGCGGCCAGATCGATGCGCAAGGCCTGCTCGGCGGCGCTGATCGGCGTGGCGGGGAGGCGGGTATCGGTAGCGAGGGCAAGGCTCATGGTGGCGTGGCGTGATCGGTTATCATCAGGTCTCACACCGATTTTACCCGTCCTGATGCCTGCCCCCAAGCCGTTGCCTCCCCTTGATCGCGAATTCCTCGTCGTCTGCCTGTGTGCCGCCTGGTGCGGCACCTGCCGTGATTACGAGGCCGGCTTCAGGGAGCTGGAGGCGCAGTATCCGGAGGTGGGCTTTCTCTGGGTCGATATCGAGGACGAGGATTCGGGCGTCGAGGACTGGGATGTCGAAAACTTCCCGACCCTGCTGATTCAGCGCGACGAGCTGGTGCTGTTCTTCGGACCCATGCTGCCGCATCACGGCATACTTCGGCAGACGCTTGACACCTATCTGGTCCAGGCGCCGCAGGAGGCGCGCGACTATGCCCATGCCACGCCGGAACGGGCTGCCTGGCAAGCCGGCTGCAATATCCGGCCGCTGCTACGCCAGCCCTGATAGCCGCGCCTTGCGCTGAAAAAAAGACAATCCATCGGGATTGTGGTGCGCAAGAGGCAGCTTTGATCGTAATCCGCTAGCTTGTATGCAAAGATAGACAGCCTCAGGATTCGATACGTAACAATGCTTGCTTCTACCCGTATTGCGCTCAGCTATACCGCCTTCGCCATCATTGCGATGAGCGCCAATATCGGCGTTCAGGATTGCATCATCCGGATCAGCAGCAGCGCCATCCTTCTCTCTGTCATTGCGGGTACCGGCGTCGGGCTGGTCGTCAAGTATTGTCTCGACAAGCACTATATCTTTCGCTTCCATCCGCGCGATGTCGTGCATGAAGGTGGCGTTTTTGTCCTGTATGCCTGCATGGGCGTATTCACAACGGCGATTTTCTGGGGCTTCGAGTTCGGCTTCCACTACCTGTTTGCCAGCAAGGAAATGCGTTACCTCGGCGGGATCATCGGTCTGGTGATCGGTTACTACACAAAATACCAACTCGACCGGCGTTACGTTTTCCGTACGGTGCCTGCATGACACTGCTTTCCTCGTGGGGGCGCCTGGGCACCCACATGCACCGTATCGTCGGCCTGACAGATCCGGCCCGGGTTGCGCCCCTGATCGGCGCCGGGCAGGGCCCGGGCCTAGCGCGCGGCATGGGCCGCAGCTACGGTGACGCCTGCCTCAATCCCGAGGGCACGCTGTGGCTGACCGAGGGGCTGGATCGCTTTGTTTCCTTCGATGAGCAGAGCGGACGCCTGGTCTGCAATGCCGGCGTGCTGCTGCGCGACATCCAGCAGCTTTCGGTTCCGCGCGGCTGGATACTGCCGGTGACGCCGGGGACGCAGATGGTCACCGTCGGCGGGGCCATCGCCAATGATGTGCATGGCAAGAATCATCATCTGCTCGGCACCTTCGGCGACCATGTGCTGCGCCTGAAGCTGATCCGTACCGATGGCGAGGTCATCGAGTGCTCTCCGACGCAGCGCCCCGAATGGTTTGCCGCCACCGTTGGCGGGCTGGGACTGACCGGGGTCATCGTCGAGGCGGAAATCCAGTTGCGTCGTGTAGCCGGTCCGTGGCTGGATACGGAAATCGTGCCCTATGCAAATCTCGAGGAGTTCTTTCATCTCGCCGATGCGACCGAAGCCGACTGGGAGCACAGTGTGTCCTGGGTGGACTGCATCACCGGCGATGGTGGCCGCGGCCTGTTCATGCGCGCCAATCCGGCGCCTGCGCAGGCATGCCCGGAACCCCGGCGGCGTCAGCTGACGGTGCCGGTGGTGCCGCCATTCTCGCTGGTCAACAAGCTGTCGGTGCTGCCCTTCAACACCGCCTACTATCGTCTCAAGAAATGGAAGGCTGGCCGCTCCCTGGCGCACTACGAACCGTTTCTCTACCCACTCGACAATCTGCACGAGTGGAACCGCCTCTACGGACCGAAGGGCTTCTTCCAGTACCAGAGCGTGGTGCCGCGGGAGGTCGGCCGTGAGGCCGTGCAATCCATGTTGCGCGAGGTCGCCCGCCATGGCGAAGGTTCTTTCCTCGCCGTGCTGAAGACCTTCAGTGAGCGCCCTGCGGTCGGCATGCTGAGCTTCCCGCGGGCGGGCGTGACGCTGACCCTTGATCTGCCAAACAAGGGCGAACGCACATCTGCGCTGCTCGGGCGCCTTGACGCGCTGGTACAGGAAGCGGGCGGGCGGCTGTATCCCGCCAAGGACGCACGCATGCCGCGAACGCTTTTCGAGAGCGGTTATCCGCGCCTGAACGAATTTCTGAAATATCGCGATCCGAACATCAGTTCGGGCCTGTCGCGCCGCCTGATGGGGAGTTGACGCGTGAGCAGTACAAAAAAGATCGTTATTGTCGGCGCCACCTCCGCGATTGCCGAACATTGTGCGCGCTTGTGGGTACAGCGCGAAGCTGCCGAGATGGTCCTTGTGGGGCGCGATGCCGCGCGACTGGCGTCCGTCTCTGCCGACCTCAAGGTGCGCAGTCCGCAATCCTCGTTCCGTTTCCTGTGCACCGACTTCCTCGATAGCACGGCGATCCAGGCCACGGTGGACGCAGTCGGCGCGGCGGGTGCGCCCGATATCGTGTTGATTGCCCACGGGGCCCTGCCGGATCAGGGCGAGTGCCAGGAGAGTCTGGCGGCGTGTCGAGACGCCCTGATGCTTAATGGCGTGTCGCCGGCACTGTTTGCTGAGGCGTTTGCCGAAGCCATGCACAAGGTCGGGCGCGGAACAATTGTCCTGATCGGTTCCGTCGCCGGTGATCGCGGACGCAAATCCAATTATGTCTATGGCTCTGCCAAGGGCATGGTGTCGCGTTATGCGCAAGGCCTGCAACACCGCTTTGCCGGTAGCAGTGTGAAGGTCGTACTGCTGAAGCCGGGGCCGACCGATACGCCAATGACCGCGCACCTCAAGACCCAGGGCGCGAAGCTGGCTTCAGTGGAAAGTGTGGCCGCGCAGATTGTTGCCGCTATCGAACGCGGCAGGCCGGTCGCTTACGTACCGGGCAAGTGGCGACTCATCATGCAGATCATTCGCCATCTGCCTGCCTTTGTCTTCAACAAGCTCAATATCTGAAGCTACCGCGGATTGCCCGATTGCAGCAATGCTGTGCATTTGTTGCTGAGGGGCGGCGATGATGTCGTCAGGATGACGGCTCCATGCGGCAGACCGTCGATCAGCACGGTCTTGTGATAACTGAGCACATAGCCTGCAGAGGCCATCAGGCGTATTTCATCGGGTGTTGCTCCGAGCACGTATACAACGTCGGGACGACAGTCCGCCAGAAAGCGCCCTAGCGGATTGCCTGCTTGCGCCAAAGTTTCTGCCCAGTGAATGATTCCATCAGAAAGGCCCAAAGCGCCTCTTGGTCCGGGCAGGCTACCAATGCGACGTTCCGTGAGGCCGGCGAGATCCACAAAAAGCACTTCACTCGCATCGAAGCGCTGGCGCACTTCGCGTGCAAAGTATCCCGCCTGATAAGAGGCGACCACCAAGGGCAGGCTGCCCGCCGTTCGTGCCTGTTCGACCAGTCGAGGCAAGTCTCCGTCCAGCCACGGTGCGAGTGCGCGAATATCACGCTGCAGCGGAATGTTCGAGTCCTGCATATAGCCGATGAGGTCGAGTGAAAAAGGGACATCCTCACTGATTTGCGATACAACCTTGAACTGCCCTGGTTTCTCGACCACGCCATCAGCCGTCCAACCGGTGAGGGCAAACGCAGCGAATGCTGCAAGCATCAGCTTGCGCACGCAGGGGCGCTCAATTCGCGCCGCCAGCCATGTGCTTGTCATGTCGGCTGCCAGTGCCAGTACCAGGATTTTCAACAGCAGGCTTCTGACCGCAAAACGATGGAAACTCATCCAGTCGCCGCCGACCATGACGGTGGTCGTGTCGATGATCAGAACCAGCAGCGCTGCCCATTCGAACAGACCCGGACGGTCGGTGCTGGCCCCGCATGCACAGCGCAGCAATCTGAACAGGCCCCATACCGACAGGGGCAGGGTGATTGCGAGTAGTGCATGCAACGGCGTTTGCGCGTGAAACTGGTACAGGTAGCTCAGGCCTTGCTCGATTCCTTCGGCCGAAAGTGCCGCTTTTGCATAAGCTGGGCTGGGCAGCCATTGACCGCTGAGCCAGCGGCGCAGGCCATGGAAGGCAAACACAGCGGCCAGCGCGCACAGCCCGGGCATTAGCCTTCTGCCCAGGGGGCTGGGTCTTGTCAATGCGGCCGCACATACAAGAACCAAGGGCGCCCACAGTGCATCGGCACGTGCCAGAGGCAGGGCAAAGGCCAGCGCGCTCACACAAAAGCCTGTTCGTGTGTCAGGCCGTTCGACCCATTGCCATAGAGACAGCGCAAACAGCAGCGATAGCAGGCAAAACAGACCCGACTCCAGGCCTCCCCATGCCCAGTAATGCCACTGGGGAGTGCAGCACAGGACGAAGATCCAGCAGTAAGCTGCAGTCTGACCACAGCGCTCGCGCAGCAGGGTGAACAGGCATACGCCAGCGAACATCGCCGGCAGCCACGCAAGAAACTTCCATGCGACGTATTCATGGGAGGCGGGCACAAGCCGGGAAGGCAGTGCCGCCAGCAAGGCACCCAGCACACTGGTGGAGATTTCCTGGGTTGCGCCATTGTGGTTGAGAAACCACTGACCCTTGCCCAGCGTTTCACCTGCGAACAGCATGATCCAGGCGTCATCGTGACCGGCGCCGACAAATGGCAGCGACAGCAGTGCCAAGACCAGAAGTGCCGCGCCTGCCTGAAGGCTCCGTCGTGTGCGCGTTAGCGCTGATTCTGGCCTCATCATGCTGTTTGGCGCGAGTCTGCTGCGGTCGTCAGTTGTACCCGTTGTGCAATCAAGATGACGAGTGCGGCAAGAACCAATCCTCCGACTACGTCGAACAGGTAATGCCAGCCGAGTATCAGCACTGCCGCGAAAGCGCCAGCCCAGAACAGGGCCGCGAGGCCGAGCATGAGTCTGGAGCGCCGTGAGTAGAAAAGCATGATGGTTTCATGAGCCATATGCAGGCTGGGCATGCAGGCGATGAAGGCGAAGGTTTCGATGACAGCAAGGCGACCGATGGATGCGTCGTCTGTCGACGTTTTCAAAAAGCCCTGGATGAAAGTGGTGAACTCGGCGTCTGTATTCAGATAGGTGAAGTGCGCCGGGTCGAAATAGGCCGGCCCCATGGCCGGGAAGAGGAAATAGCTTAGTCCGCCCAGGGTGTAGCACAGGGCAAGGCTCAGCACGTAGCGCCATTGTTCCTCGTTGTCGTCGCAGGCAAACAGGAAAAGTGCCGTCAGGGCCATGTGGTGAAAAAAAAGATAGTAGACCCAGTCACTGAAGCGCACCCATGCCGTGTGCGTACTCGCCCATTCGGCAATGCTGAGGTAAAGCGGTTGGCCAAACAGGAAGGATTCCGCCTCGACAAGCAAGGTGTCGAGCGGTGCGCGCTCGATGAAAAGCTGGGACTTGTAGATGGTGAAGACGTAGCTGGTGACGACCAGCACAAGTATTGTCGCGATGAAGCCTGCGAGCGCCTTGACCGGATGTCGTTGTCGCAGGGCTGGCACCATCAGTGCCAATACGGGCAGCAGGAAAGCGTAGTCCCATGCGCCATACCGGGGGGAGGCTGCCACCATGACCATCAGTACGATCGCGGCCAGTATCAGGGAAATGAAAAAACGCGCGTCGAAGCACAGCGGGGATGAAAATGAACGCCTTGTCCGAACGCCCGCCGCTGCGATCAGCGCGATGCACGCCATGACGATAAAATACTTGTCGGTGACGGATTGCCAGAACAATTCCAGCGTACGGGACCAGCTATACTCGAGCGGCAATGCGCTGAGCATATGAATAAGAATTGCGCCTGCCAGAATCAGTACTTCGATAGCGACGACCCAAACCATCGACAGGGAGAATGTTTTCTTGGGTAGCTGCGACATAAATGCAATCAAGTCCGGGGATCAACGGGCTGCCGTGATGATAACCGGCTTGCCCCTGGCACAGTTCCTTTAGCCTCCCTGCATGCACTTTCCGATTTCCTCACCCGCTGACCGGTGGCTTCGCTACGGCCTGCTGATGCTCGCACTCGTCGCGGCTGTGCTGCCCTTCTGGGTGACGGCATTACCCCCGGCGACTGACTTGCCACAGCATCTGGGGCAGATGTATCTGCTCGATCAGACACTGGCGGGTGCGCGCCCCGACCTTGTGGTGACGCCGTGGTTCTATCCCAACACCCTCATTTACGCGCCCCTGTACGCCTTCTGGAAACTGCTCGACCCGATTGATTCCGGCCGTCTGATGATGAGTGTGCTGGCAGCCTCTTGGCTGTGCGCCACCTGGCTGTTGTGCGCCACCTACCGCCGCCCAGTCGAAAACTGGCTGGTTGGTACGCCCCTGGTATTCAACTTCCTGTTCAACTGGGGTTTGCTCAACTTCCTGATCGGCTGGCCGCTGTTCTGCCTGTTGATGGTGGTCGTCGCGAGCCCAGACTCCAGGCGCAGAAGCGTTCTGCTCCTGCTCGTTGCCCTGCTTCTTTACTATGCCCACGCGCTCTGGTTTGTCATGGCCAATGCGTGGATTGCGCTGCAGATGCTGCAGCGTCATGGCCCGGACAGATGGGCCTTGGGCTGGCCGATGCTGCCGGCCTGGCTGCTCGCGCTGGTCTGGTATCCGCAATTGGCGGCTAATCGCAAGGGCAGCGGTGTGGAGACCGGCATGATCTGGGACATCCTGCCGCAGCAGCGGCTGGACAGCAGCTATCTGGTGGACTCGATGCTCGGCAGCATCCATGCGGAAGTCGAACTGGCCTTCTGTACGCTGGTGCTGATGTGGCTGCTGGTGATTGTCGTCACGCGCTGGCGTGACCTCAGGCCGGCCACAGACAAGCCGCTGTTCTGTGCAGCGCTGATCCTGTTGGTGGCGTTCTGGATACTGCCCGATATGTACATGAACACCATCTTCTTCAATCGGCGCTGGCTGCCTTGTGGCGTCGCCTTGCTACTGCTTGCATTACCGGCGCCGCGTCTGCCGCGCTTGTATGCCTTGACTATCGGTGCCGGGTTTCTGCTCACCTTCACTCTTGTTACTGTCAAGCAATGGCGGGAATGGGAGGCTGAACAGCTGGAAGGCCTTTTTGATGCGATTGCCATGGTAGAAAAGGGAGACAGCCTGATGGGGCTCAATCTTTATGATGGCAGCGCTTTCGTGAAGGGCCGGCCGGGACTGCATCTGACCGTTTATGCCCAAGTACTGCGCGGCGCTGAACCGCATTTCAGTTTTACCGAGCATTACTCCGGTATTGTCCAGTTTCGCAAACCGCCGCCGCCCAATCCGAATGTCTCATGGTCGGGCTTCCGTCGCACACCAGCTCAGGTGAGGTGTTTCGAGAAGGTTCTGGTGAACGGTGATGAAAAAATCCATGCGTATGCCCGTCAGCGCTGGAACCTGATTCAGATCGGTGCGACACGGACATCCTGGCGTTTGTACCGCAATAGCCCCTGATCCCCGGCTTATCGTTTCGGCCCCGCAACATCCGCCCCGCAGTGCTTTTCGATGTCGGCACGGCGGGTCTTGATCTCCTCCTCAGCTGAAATCAGCAGGTTGTTGTAGGACAGGTCGGGTTCGGTGCGCATGGCTGCATAGGCCACATTCAGCTTGTTGCGCAAGTTTGCGAGCGGGGGGCAAAGGATTGCTGCGCGTATTTCCTGCGTTTGTTGGGGCTGCGTTGCTGCCTGGCGCAGGGCGGCATTGGCAGCGATGAGAGCGAGCAGCACATCCCGCGCATAGGGTCGGCCCACCGAACGAGCCAGACGTTCCGCTTCGCTGGTTTCCCCGCCCGCATGCAACACGTGCATGAACTGATCGCGAATGGCATTGTGGAAGCCCGGTTGCCGCGCGTATTCCTGTTCCCGCAGAGGTGACGTGAATTCCCATTCGCCTACACGTTGCCATGTCAATGCGGCACAGGCGAGCGTAAGCAGGCATAACAGGAGCAGTGCCCTGAGCCATGAGATACGTGCACAGATGTCCATCAAGATCATGGACAAGCCTGCCACCGACATGAAGACAAAGCGTTCACTTGCCAGCGACCAGGTCGTGAACGGGGTGAACTGAAGATAGATGGTGCATGGGGCGATGACGAGAATCACGCCGAATGCCCATAGTGTCGGCCGTACCGCCAATGTGGCCGCAGCAATCAGCAGCACGGCCATTCCGCCGGCACTGACGATCCAGTGCCAATTTCCCTGCGCATACACATCGTGATAAAGGCCGAGCGGGTAGGGCGCGGCAAGCAGGCGCATGAGAGCAGAAAATATGCGCGAGGCACGCTCGATCACATCACCGGGCGGTGGGGCGTTCTCGATACGGATGCCCGTTGCCTGTCCGATTTTCATGTGCACGAAAGCGGCCAGCGCTGCAGTGGCCAGCAGGAGTGCCAGATGAAACAGCTTGCGGCGAGTCGGTATCTCAGGCGCGAAGCGCCAGGCTGCAAGTATCAGGGCGCACTCGAACAGCACCATGGTGGCACCGGCGGCCTTGCTGAAGCAGGCCGCGAACAGCAGCAATGCCGACAGGGCTGCGGCGGAGACGGGCCAGTGGTGGCGCATGCCGCGTGTCAGTACGAGAGCGGAAGCGAAAGCGAAGGTGGCCGACATCAGGTCCTTGCGTGAGGCGACCCAGGCAACTGCTTCCACATGCACCGGATGCACGATGAAGAGGGCCACCCCGCACCAGGCGAGCGTGGTGGCGCGCGGGGACAGATCGCGACGGAACAGCAGCACGACTTCGCGGAACAGCAGACCGGCGGTCAGCGCTGCAAGGACGTACCAGACCAGGTTGCTGAAATGGAAGCCCATGCCTTCCGTCTGGTAGATGCGGAAATCCAGCCAGTAGCTCAGATCGCGCAGGGGCAGATATTCCCAGGGGTTGGCGCGTTCGAAGAGCAGGCGGTGGATATCAGACCAGCCCGTGTCGCGCAGCAGGCGGTTCTTGAATGAAAGGTAGATGTGGTCGTCAGCGAAGAAGCTGTGAAACAGCGTCGGCAGGTACAGGCAAAACCCTGCGAGCGCGAGGAGGGCAGCGGTACGCCGTAGCGGTGGGCTGTCGTCCGAAAGGTCGCTCATGCGCCGGTTCGGGCGGGCTCGCCTATGGTTCTGAAAAACACGGTTTCCAGTGAAATGGCCGGCTGCACGTTCTGCACGATGGCGCCAGCTGCCTGTATCTGCGCCACCACAGAGGCGAGGTCGGCGGCATGCGCATTCACTGCATAGAGTCCGGCACGCACCTCGGTGGCAGCGGCAATGGCGAGATTGCCACGGTAGTGCACGACATACCGGTCAGCCTGATCGGCGACGATTTCTTGTGGCGAACGGATGGTGAGCAGGTCGCCCTTGTGAATCAGGCCGAAGCGGTCGGCGATGCGCTCGACATCGTGCAGCACGTGCGAGGTGAGAAAAACCGTTCCGCCCTGGTCACGGAATTCGGACAGGATATCCACCACATCCCTGCGCCCGACAGGGTCGAGACCGGACAAGGGTTCGTCGAGGATCAGGAGGCGTGGCTGGACTGCCAATGCATGCGCCAGTGCAGTACGTTGTGCCATGCCCTTGGAAAAGCCGCGCACCACCTTGTTGGCCACATGATCGAGCCCGAAGCGCGCCAGCCACTGCATGCAATGGCGCTTGGCATCGGCGGGCTTGCGTCCGTGCAGCGCGAGCCCCATGGTGAGAATTTCCAGCGGCGTCAGATAGTCGGGCAGGCTGGGGTTTTCCGGCACATAGCCGAGACCGCTGCGCGATTCCGGACGATCCACCTCGATACCGAAGAGTTTTGCACTGCCCGAGGTCTGCGACATCACGCCCGTGAGTATCTTGATGGCCGTGCTCTTGCCCGCGCCGTTGGGGCCGATGAATCCGAAAACCTCGCCTTCATCCACGGTCAGTGAGATGCCCTTGAGTGCCTCGAACGGCGGCGAAGCCAGACTGCGCGGATAGGTCTTGCAAAGGGTGTCGATGGCGATGGCGGCGGTCATGTCATTGGGGCCGTGGAGCGTTGCGCAGGACGACTTCACCCTGCTTGTCGAAGTCATAGCCGAAACCGAAAGGGTCGGCCGGAAGTGCCCGCACGATGCCGGACGTCACCAGCTCCTGCAAAGTGGCGGGTGGTTTACCGTGACGTTCGCGATATGTTTCTGCGGCCTTACGCAACTCCTTGAGGCCACGCAGGCGCTGCGCACGCAGTTCAAGATAATGCTTGAAGTCGCGGCGCTTTGCCTGCTCGGCCATGGCTTGCACCACGCGTATCGCGAGATCGATGTCCGATGTCTTGTCCAGCCAGATCGCTGCGAGGTTCTGCATCTGCAGGCGGTTGTTGCCTTCCGGCAGATGCTGCGCCGCTTCGCGCAGCCAGGCTGATGCGCCCGCCGCATCGCCACGGAAGTGCAGCTGGTTGAAACCGTAATAGAAGGCGGGCTGGTAGTCATAGCGTCGTGCAAGGCTGGCGCGCGCCAGCACGCGCTGTGCCGCATCCACTTCGCCTACCCAGGGCAGGATGGCGGCAGCGACGTAATAGTTGTCCTCATGCCCCGGGTTGAGCCAGGACACGTCTTCCTGCAGCTTGGCCTGAACGGCGAATTCGTCGGCTGTCATCTTCAGGGTGTCGGCCACGACCACGCGGATGGCCGCCAGATTGGCGGCCAGGTAGCGATCACCCATGCTCATCACGACCTGAACGAACAGCGGCAAGGCCACGCGCATTTCCGTGTGCACGGTTTGGCGCGGCGCCGACTTGAGGTGATTCACCGTCGCCGCAAAGAGTGATGCGGTCGCGAGCACGGCCAGCCCGAGCCGGAGAGGGGGGGCGCTTCTCATCGAAGGCTGGCGCTCACTGGAACTCGCGGCGCGAAAACGCCCAGATCGCCAATGCCAGCATCAGCCCGGCATAGCTTGCTGCCATCAGGCCGCCGCCGGTCATGGCAGCAGAGTCGGGCGCCATTCCATACATCGGCCGGGCGCGCCAGTCGAGGCGCGAGAGATCGGGAAGCAGGTATTGGATGGCATCCACAATCGGCGCCAGTTGCATGACCCTGGCGTCATTGTCGGCGCCGGACATCAGGTATTCGATCACCGCGCCCAGGCTTTTGCCGGCAGCGGCAAAGGCGAGACCGAGCGCAAGTGGCAGCACACCGACGGTAGACAAGCTGGCGATCCAGGTGGCGAAGGCGGCTACGACAGCGGCATCCGCCCACAAACCGAGAATGGTGAGCCAGTACGGCAGGCCGGGCGCTACCGCGAAGCCCTGCTCATAACTGCCGCCGGTATTGAGCACCACCACCCACAGCAGCATGCCGAGCAGGGTGGCTGCCAGCGCAAGCAGGCCCAGCACCCCCACATAACGGCCGGCGATGTAGTGGCCGCGCGCAACCGGATAGGTCAGGGCAAACAGTACCGTACGCCGCTGGATTTCCTGACCGATCAGTTCCTGTACCCAGAACAGGGCAAACAGGATCAGTGAAAAACGGATGCCGGACAGGCCCACGTCGAGCGCCACGGTCTTGGGCTGGCGTGGCGAGAACATGCCCGACAGAAAAGCCACACCCACCAGCAGCACGCCAAGGACCAGCACGGCCTGGATGCTGCGACTACGCAGGCCGGCGCGCCAGGCGGAAAGCAGAAAGGGCAGCAGGGATTTCATTGGCGAGTTCGGGGCAAGGGTGACTTATCTTAATCGCAGGCCGACGAAGTGCGCAGCGTCAGCGTAAAAAAGCCGCCCGCAGGCGGCTTTGCGGCAAGACGTTCGCCAGGGCGAGCGTCTTGCCATTCAGGCAGAACCGATCAGGTACCGCTGGCGGAGGCTGCGGTCTTGGCCTTGCCGAGGGCGGTGCCGATCTCGCTGGTGGTGCACTTGTTGTTCGGGCACTTGTCGGAAGCCGTAATGGCACCGCCATTGCTGTGACCGGCAAAGGTCTGGTTACCCTTGGCCGAATTCGCAGCGACCAGTGCGAGGTTGGCATCCACTTCCTGGACACTCATGTTCACATTGGCGGAACATTGAATGTCGAAACCGGAGCGGGTAAACACCAGATTCGTACCAGTGGCAGGAATCGCGCCTGCACCACCGAGCACAGAGGTCTTGCCCGAACCCGGCTTGCTACCATCACAAACTTGATAGGCCGCATCTGCGGTGACGCTGGCAATCGGGGCAACGCCGACGGCGAAGGCGGCAGAAGAGCTGGCGATCAGGATCGCGGTAGTCAGAATACGCTTCATATCATCGCTCCTTAATTAGCTGTTCGACGCCGAGATGACCGTGGTCATGGCGTTACGGGCATCAGATTGCGAAGCCTTGTTTTCGGCCTTGCGGGTGTACTCGCTGAATTGCGGAATGGCGATGGCGGCGAGAATGCCGATGATCGCAACCACGATCATCAGTTCGATAAGGGTAAAACCCTTTTGCAGTTTCTTCATGACTTCCTCCTGTGAATAACGGTTGTAACCGTTGTGATCCTACATACAAAAACCATGCCAATACTACCGCCTTGCTGGGTCAGGCTAGGCAAGCGTTCTTGGGATTAAGGTGACGTTTTTCGTCAGTTTGTTGTGAAATTGTGACGCGTCTTGTCTTTTTCTGGGCGCGACTCAAACCGTGAGCAGGGCTGTCAGGCTGTCCAGCGGCGTTCCCGGCACTGCTTCCAGCCAATCCCCATAGCCCCACAGGGCCGCCGCAAAACGCATGCCGCAGGCACTGGCGGCCAGGTGGTCGCCGCGCGTATCGCCGATATACAGGCAGTGTTCCGGGGCCAGGCCGTTGTCATTGACGAGCTGGCGCAGCATCGCGGTCTTGTCGGCGAAGGCGGGTTGCTGCGAGTCTATGCAGTAGACGCGGTGGAAATGGGGTGCCCAGCCGAACTTCTCGAGTAGTGCCAGGGTGGGTTCGGCGCGCTTGTTGGTGGCGAGGTAGAGCGTCCGGCCGCGGGCGGTGAGCTGCCTGAGGGTGGCGTCCGCATCCGGATAGGCGGGGGTGTTGGCCACGCCGATGACGGCGTAGTGCAGCTTGAACTGTTCAACCAGTTCGGCCAGCCGCTCCGGTTCAACCGGGCCGGTCAGCTTGCTCATGGTCGGCATGAGCGGCGGACCGACCAGACCCGCATCCAGGGGGACGGCAGGTTTGATGCCGGCGGCATCGAGTACGTGGGTATAGGTGGCCAGGATGCCGGGGGCCGAGTCGATCAGGGTGCCGTCGAAGTCGAAGATCAGGGTGTCGTGCATAAGGGCGTTCACAAGGTTTTGCTGTCGAGCATGCAGATGAGTCGGGCCGGTTGCCGCGCACCTTCATGGGCGAGCCACCAGATGGCGCCCTTTTTTACCGACCAGGGCAGCGGCTGGCCGCACATGAGCTGGGCGGCGAGCTGGCCCAGGGTGGGCTGGTGACCGACGATGAGGACGGTGCGCTCGTCCTGCGCATGCTGCCAGCCGCAGGCGGCCAGATGATCGCTGACGCTGGTATCGGTGAACAGGCGGGTGTCGATTTCGAAGGGGCGACCGAGGGCTTCGGCGGTCTGGCGGGTACGCACGGCCGGGCTGGCGAGGATGTGCGTGTGTGCCGGCAGGTGTTCGTTCAGCCAGCCGGCCATGCTGCGCGCCTGCTTGCGTCCGCGTTCGGTCAGGCGCCGGTTTGCGTCGCTGTGGTCGGGGGCGATGTCCTCGGCTTCGGCATGACGCCACAGGATGAGCTGCATCAGCGCTTCTCCTTGCGCGTTGCCGCGAGTTCATCGCGCAGGCGGCGCAGCTGGCGCGGCAACTGTTCGTGCAGGGCGGCGTGGCGCTTGCGGTGAGCCTCGCCCAGCGCGGCAATGGTGGCGGTGAGGGAGGCTGGCTGACGGTTGAGTATCTCGCCGGCGCTATAGAGGTCATTGAGCTGGCCGAGGCTGTCCTGTACGCGTGCGAGCTGGCGGCCGAGTTGCCTGCTGCGATCCGTGCGGCTGCCCAGCGTCAGCTGGTAGCGCAGGTGCTTGCCGGCCTTGCGCAGCTCGTGCAGTGCTTCCGGTGTGCGCTTGAGTCCCTGCAGGTGGGCAGCGTAGTCCTTGAGGTGCTGCGCCAGCAACATGTCAGCGCCTTGCGGCCAGGGCTTGCTGCGCCAGGCGGGGCGCAGCGGCTCGGCATGCAGCGCGAGGCTGCTTTGCAGCAGCCACCAGGCAAAGGGCAGGGACTGCAGGTGGGTACGTGCGGCGGCGAATGCCTGCTCGGCCATGCCCGACAGGCGGCCGTTGAGCCGTTGCCATGCGCGTGCATCCACCTCGCCGGCGACGGGTGCGAGGAGTTCGTCCATCAGTACGTGCAGGTTGCGCGCGGGCGCGATGGCGCGCATGTGTTCGCGTGCGCCGGCCTGGATGTCGCGGCGGCACCAGCCCTTGCGCAGGGCGGGTCGGAACAGTTGCAGCAGGGCGCGCAGGCGGCGCATGCCGACGCGCACCTGGTGCAGGTTTTCCGCATCGAAGGCGCTGCAGTTGGCGGGCAGGTTGATGCTGATGTGGTCGAGGCAGGCCTGCGCCTCGGCCACAAAGGCGGCGCCGCTCTCGGTCGGGCGCGTATCCATCGCCGGCAGTGTGTTGCGCTTGCCTGCCAGTAGCAGGCTGCCGCGCGTGGCCTTCGACAGCGGGCAGGGGAAGAGGGGCGCGATCTGTCCCAGGTGTGCGGCGAGGTCGAGCAGGCGGGCGGGCGTGCCGCTGATCAGCTCCAGCTCGAATTCGCAGAGGCTGTCTTCGCGGCCACCGGCCAGGATACGGCCGCGATCCAGCATGATCTCGACGTGGGTCTCGGCATCCGGCCGCCAGTGCCAGACATGGCGGCTGAAATCGGTATCCAGCGTGGCGCGGTACCCGGGCAGACGGGCGAAAATCTCGAGTCGCTGGCGTATCTGCGTATCGTCGACCGGGCTGAAGTCGAAACGTCCGCTGTACGGCGTTTCCCACTCGGGCCGGCTGGAGAGTCCGCCGCTCATGCTGCCGGCGCATTTCACGGTTTGCAGGCGCAGGTCACCTTGCTGACGGATGCGCAGGGCGATGCCCTGGGCGCGCAGGTCCTGGTTGGGCGTGTCGTAATAGGTGTTCTGCAATTGCAGCTTGTGGGGTGCTGCGCCGCACAGACGGGTCAGATGGCGTGCCAGGGTCCGGGCACTGAGAGGCGTGCAACTGAGCTTGAATTCGATTTCCATGCCTTGATGATATCGAGGGGCGTAGCGGTACAAGCCGCATTATGGACCAGCCCCGGCCCGGGGCGGACGAATATGGGTACGATATCGTCATGAATCTCTTCCGGCGCAATGCCGCCCCCCATCACGAGACACGAATGCCCGCTGCCGAGAGCGCCGCCGCGCGGCGGCGCTACTGGGCGCCGATGGTGGCGTTTGTGGTCTGCGCCCTGGCGATGGGGCTGCTCTGGCAGGCGATTGACGCGCGCATCAATCGCGCGCGTCAGGACCAGTTCGGCGCCGACAGCCATCTGATCACCACTCGCATCGGCGAACGCATGGCCAGCCACGAGCATGTGCTGCGCGGCGCGGCCGGGCTCTTTGCCGCGAACGGCCAGGTCAGCCGCAGTGCCTGGCGTCATTACGTGTGGGAGCTCAATCTGGATCAGATTCCGCGCGACGTGCAAAGCATGGCCTATGTGCGACGGGTGCCCGGCAGCGCGCGCGAAGCCTATGTCGCCGAGGTGCGCCGCGAAGGCTACAGCACTTTCGATATCGCCCCGCTGCAGCCGCGAAGCGAGTACAGCAGCGTGCATTTCCTCGAACCGTTTCCCGGCGAGGGACATCGCATTTTCGGTTACGACATGCTGACCGATACTGTCCTGCGCAGTGCCATGGAGCGGGCGCGTGACAGCGGCGAGCCCGCGGTTTCCGGCCGCACGCGCTTGCCCGGCCACCCCGGCGATGCCGATGCCGCCACCATTCTGGTCTTCTACCCGCTGTATGGCGGCGCTGAAGTCAAGCAGACACTGGAGGGGCGGCGGCAGGCCCTGAGCGGCTGGATCTTCCTTGCCTTTCGCATGAGCGAGCTGATGGATAGCATGCTCAACCAGCAACTGCAGGATATTCGGCTGGAGATCTTCGATGGCGCCGGGACGGCGCCCGCCAACCTGATCTACGACAGCCTGCACATGCAGGCGCGGCCGGTCAGCGGCGACGTGTTGCAGCACACGACGCGTCTCGCCCTGGCCGGCCGCGCCTGGACCTTGCGCTACACCGCACTGCCCGGCTATGGCAGCCGCCTGCGCGCCGAAACGGCCTGGGTCGCATTCGGCTCCATGGTCACCATCTGCCTGTTGTTGTTCGGCATGACCTGGGCCTTCATGAATACGCGCCAGCGTGCCCACCGCATCGCCGACCGTCTGACGGCCTCGCTGCGCTCCAGCGAAGAGCGCTACCGTTCGATCTTCAGCCAGTCGGGAGTGGCCGCCCTCCTGGTGGACCCCGTCCACGCCACCATTGCCGAAGCCAACGAGGCGGCGGTGCGCTATTACGGCATTGCTGCGGTGGATATGCGCGGCCTGCCGCTGGCGACGCTGGTGAATGCCGATCCGGCGGTGCTTGCCGAGGTGCTGGATGATGCCGTGGCCGGCCGGCGCAATCACGTCTTCCAACAGCATCGTCTCAGGAGCGGCGAGCTGCGTGAAGTCGAAATGCATGCGGGCCCGCTCAGTCTTGACGGCCGCGCGCTACTCTACTGCGTGGTTCACGACATCACCGAGCGCCACGAGGCCGAGAATGCCGTGCTCGAACTCAATCAGCGTTATCAGGCGCTGCTCGATGCGGCGTCCGAGGTATCCATCGTGGCTACCGATCCCGAGGGTTCGATCGTGGTGTTCAACCGCGGCGCCGAACGCTTGCTCGGCTATGCCGCCGAGGACATGGTCGGGCGCATGACGCCGATTGCCTTCCATGATCCGCGCGAGCTGCAGCAGCGCGCAGAAGAGTTGAGCGTACAGCTGGGCCATCCGGTGCAGGGCTTCCAGATATTCACCGCGCTGCCCCTTGCCGAGGGCTCCGAGCAGCGCGAGTGGACCTATGTGCGCAAGGACGGTTCGCGCTGCCGTGTCTCCATGTCGATGACGCCGATGCGGACCATTGACGGCCACATTGCCGGCTATCTGGGTATCGCACTCGATATCAGCCGTCTCAAGGAAGTCGAAGCGTCGCTGCTGCAGGCCAAGGAGGCGGCAGAGCAGGCCAGTCGTGCCAAGAGCACCTTCCTCGCCACCATGAGTCACGAGATCCGCACCCCCATGAACGGGGTGATCGGCATGGCCCAGTTGCTGCAGGGCACGACACTCAGTCCGGAGCAGCAGGAGTATGCGGAAATCATCGTTTCCAGTGCCGAGTCGCTGCTTGTCATCATCAACGACATTCTCGACTTCTCCAAGGTCGAGGCCGGCAAGCTCGAGCTCGAAGCCTTGCCCTTCGAGCCGCGGCCGCTGCTGGCCGGCGTCGTCGGCCTGTTCCTGCCGCAGGCGCGCGCGCGCGGCATCGACCTGCGCCTGCACACCGACAGCCGGCTGCCCGCCTGGATCAGCGGCGATGCGGCACGTCTGCGCCAGGTGCTGGTGAACCTGCTCGGCAATGCCATCAAGTTTACCGAGCACGGCAGCATCAGTGTCGAGGTGCAGGTGCGCGAGCTGGATCAACAGCAGGTTGCCTTTGACATCGCCGTGCACGATACCGGTGTCGGCATGGCGCCGGAGGTCGTGAACGGGCTGTTTGCGCCCTTCTACCAGGGCGACTCATCGGTTACCCGCCGCTTCGGCGGCACCGGTCTGGGGCTCTCCATCACACGAGGGCTGGTGGATCTGATGGGCGGGCGCATCGAGGTGGTTTCTGCGCTGGGTGTGGGTTCGAGCTTCACGGTCAAGCTGTGCCTGCCTCTGCCCGAAGCGCCGCGTCAGTCGCCCGATGCGGTCGTCCGCTTCGATGCATTCAGCGGCGATGTGCGCATCCTGATTGTCGATGATGCCGTCATCAACCAGAAGGTCGCCCAGCAGATGCTCGACCGGCTCGGCCTCAAGGCCGAGGTCGCAAGCCATGGCGAGGAGGCGATCCGCCTGCTGTCGCGTACGCATTTTGATCTGATCCTGATGGATTGCCAGATGCCGGTCATGGACGGCTTTGCCGCCACCCGCCTGATCCGCAGCGGCATCGCCGGCGATCACAATCGCCACATTCCGGTCATCGCCATGACGGCAAATGCGCTGAGTGGCGACCGCGAGCGCTGCCTTGAGGCCGGCATGAATGACTATCTTGCCAAGCCGGTGGCCCTCGACGAGTTGCGCTACAAGGTCGTGCACTGGCTCGCCGCTGCCGCATCGACGGCACCGTTGCCAGCCGCACCTTCTGCAGAAGGCAGCGAGATTTTCGATGCAGCGGCCCTGCTGCAGAATTGTGGGGGTGATGCCGATCTTGCCGCCACCATCATGGATGCCGTGCTGGCCGATGTGCCGGTCCAGTTGTCGCGTCTGCAGGGCGTGCTGGTGGCCGGCGATGTAGGCGGGTTCGCCGACCAGTGCCATCTGCTGATCGGCCTGTTTGCACAAATGAGCGCCACGCAGCTGGTGACGCGCCTGCGTACGGCCGAAGCCGCGGCCAGGCAGGGGCACCTGCCTGCGGCA